>JAJRRW010000145.1 GCA_024279115.1 Alphaproteobacteria bacterium | reverse complement strand
GTCCCCAACCCCCTGTTATCAAATGGTTTCCAAAGGCTTGGCCTTTGGTGCCTGCTGCATAGGCAGCCCGTCTGGCGAAGACATTTCAGACCGCGGCGGCAGGCTACTATATTCAAATTGATTTCAAACTGAGACACTACCAAAAAACTTACACAGTTGTAAATACTGATATATCAGTTACTCTTGAGGGTAAAAAGTATTTCATCTGTATTAGATATTAAAATGAAAAAATTGGAATGTGACCGAGCAAATCGAACACAAAGCTCTTTTAGAGGTCATTGACGGGATTTATGGAACAATCACCGGCGAGAGTGACTGGGGACACGTCATTGACCGGATGTCCCGGCTGGCACCACATTCCCATATTTTGATCCATGGTCAGCGGCTTGGCAATTCCTACGGTTACGAGGCGCTTTCTTCTTGCTGGGACAAGAGCACTCTCAACCTTTACAATAATTATTTTCATACTATTGCTCCCTGGGTTGACGCTCTCCATGCAAAACCTCCGGGAGAAGTCTATCTGGCAAAAGACGTGGCACCGGATTTGGAGCAAAACAATCCCGAATTTTTTCATGACCGGGCCAAGCCTGCAAAACTTGGCGCGGGGTCGGTATAAAACTGTTTGACAGCCTGTTGCAGTTTGGGGTGCTCACCATGGATTATGATACCAGCCTGGCAGAACGCTTCGATCCGGTCTCTCGTGATTTACTGTAAATTTTGTCCCCCCATTTTCAGCGCGCTATTCAGATGTCTGCCGATTTGCAATTGTCAGATCCTTTGGATAGCGACCTACAAACCGTGCTTTCGGGTTTTCAAAACCCCGCTTTTTTGCTCTCGGCTACGGGGCAGATCGAATGGCTAAACCAATCGGCTCTTGACGCGCTAAAATCTGCAAGAGGCATTGCGCAGGGGCCAGATGGACGCCTTTTGCTCAAACATTCCCCTGACAATGATAAATTTGCCCACCTTGTCAAACAGCTCGAAAATTTGCCCCTACGCGGTATGGCGAAAAATCCCAGTACAATGCGCTTTTTCGTTGCCGGTGAGTTGATGGAACCAAACCTCATCAATATCACCAGCCTGTCGGGACCTTTTTGCCAAAGCGAGAAACAGCTTGGCTCACAATTGGATTGCTCCCGGCGCATCCTGATGACGATCAAATACCGGGCTGATTTTCCGGTCACCTCTGAAGAGGAATTATCGCATGTTTTTGGCCTGACAAAAGCCGAGGCTCGCATTGTCGATGCGCTTGTATCGGGGCAAAGTGTCAGGCAAATGGCTGGAAAATTCGAAGTATCTGTTCATACTGTTCGCAGTCAGTTGAAATCTGTGTTTGCCAAGACAGATACCAGTAGCCAATCCGATCTGGTCCGCCTGATCATGTCCTCGCCCCTTGAAATTTCTTCCCGCTCCAGATCTGACGAGGACTGGATATGACTTATGTGCAGCCCCCATCGGCTCTGCACATTCGCCGCTATTGCTCCTTTGGCTTGTCCAGGGAGCAAGTAGAAAACACATCAAGCTTCGAGACATTAAAATCCTGCTACACACCATCATCCTGTAATGTCTCTGGCTTGGGACCACCGGTGGCCCAGTCGAGCAGCGCCACCGTATGAACCACGGGAATATCCATACCGCCAGCGATCTGGATCATGCAGCCAATATTACCAGCGGCGACAATATCGGGGGCAACCGATGCGATATTGCTGACCTTGCGGTCTCGCAGTTGAGTGGCCAGTTCGGGTTGCAGCAGATTATAGGTTCCAGCCGAACCACAACAAAGATGGCCTTCGGGAACCGTCACGACTTCAAACCCGGCAGAGCGCCACAGCTCAAGGGGTAGCGAGGTGATTTTTTGCCCGTGCTGCAGGGAGCAGGCCGAGTGATAGGCGACCTTGAGCCTTGGCACATTGCCTTTTGGCTGCAATTCAAGTTTTGACATCAGTTCGGAAATATCAACAGACATCGCCGAAATCAATTCCGCATCCCTGGAAAGCGAGCGATCACCGCGAAACATATAGCCATAGTCTTTGACCGTTGTACCACAACCAGAGGTGTTGATAACGATGGCATCAAGGCCCTGCCCTGCCATCTCGGCGCGCCAGGCCTCGATATTGGCTTTTGCCGAGGCATGCGCCTTGTCTTCCTTGCCCATATGATGGGTGAGCGCCCCGCAACAGCCAGCGCCTTTTGCGATGACGACTTCTACGCCGTGACGGGTTAACAATCGAATGGTTGCCTCATTGATGTCAGGGTCCAGCACTTTTTGGGCGCAGCCCGTCATCAGGGCCACACGCATTTTGCGCGACCCCGTGGCTGCAAACACTTGCGGGCTGTCCATCCTTGATGCCTTGGCAAGGGCCTCAGGAGCCATGCCCAAAAGTCCTTTTAGTCGCCCTGGCATGAGATTTTTAAGCGGCCGAGCCAGCATCGCCCCATAAAGAGCAAGGCGAAAAATCTTTGGACTAGGCAACACAAAGGCCAGCAAATAACGCAACGCTTTATCAGGCAGCGGGCGCGTGTAGGTTTTTTCGATATAGCTGCGCGCATGATCGACCAGATGCATATAGTGCACCGATGAGGGGCAGGTCGTCATGCACGACAGGCAGGACAGGCAGCGATCCACATGCAGGACGGTTTTTTTGTTTGGCTGGCGCTCGTTTTCCAGCATGTCCTTGATGAGATAAATCCGGCCACGCGGGCTATCCAGTTCATCGCCAAGCAATTGATAGGTGGGACAAGTGGCAAGGCAAAAACCGCAATGCACGCATTTGCGCAAGATCGCCTCGGCCTCGACCATACCGCTTTGCGCCAGTTGCGTAAGAGAGAAATTGGTTTGCATTACAAATCCTCCCGCACACGACCACGATTTAAAATCAACTGCGGATCAAAGCTTATGCGAAGGCGCTTTGTCAGTCCGGCCAGCGCTGTGGGCTGGGGATGAAAAACCGGCACACGGGACCGGACCTCATCGCTGGCACGAATGAGGGTGGCGTGACCACTATGACGTTCAACCACGTCGCGAATGGCAGGCGCATGAGCATCCTCGCCCGGGGCAACCGCCAGCCAGATCAGTCCGCCAGCCCAGTCATAATAGTGAGCATTCACCCCTACTCCCCTGGCGAGCAGATCCTCAACAAGCTGCGCCCCCCTGGTCGGCACGCTTGATATGCGCCAGATCTGCTCCTTGGTACCGGCAAAGGATACCCCATCGCGCAAACCCGCCCAAAAAGACCGGGAGGCCGAACGATCGAGAAATTCGATTTGATAGCCCCTGTCGGCCAGAAATTTGACCAGCTTGTGCTTGCGTGCCTGCACAGAGGGCTCGGGGCCTTCCAGCCGCAAAGCCGTCAACGGCTTGCTCGGCAAATCCGCCGGGGCCGGAGACGAAAATCCAGCGTTCATCAGCGGCAGATGAGCAAAGCCCGATACTTCATGAGACAGTCCCGAGACGCTGGTCATCACCTCTATGGCGCTGCTCTCGTCAAGGCCGACCACCAGCAGCGTCAGCTCCGTTTGCGCCCTTGGCATAACTTTCAGGGTTATTTCGCTCAAAATGCCAAAGGTGCCATAGGACCCGGCCATCAGCTTGCACATATCATAGCCCGTGACGTTTTTCATCACCCGGCCCCCAGATTGAAAAACTTCGCCGCGACCATTTATGGCGCGAAAGCCCAGCAGATGATCACGCGCCGCCCCCGCTTTGATACGCCGGGGGCCAGAGGCATTGATCGCTACCATGCCGCCAAGCGTGCCGGCATGGCGAGAGCCGCCAAACAAAGGGCCATGATCCATAGGCTCAAAGGCCAGTTCTTGACCCTGCTCGCTCAAAAGCGCGGTAATCGTCGAGAGCGGTGTGCCAGCCCCTGCCGTGAGCACAAGTTCGCTGGGTTCATAAAGCGTCACACCGCTGAGGCCAGCCATGCTGACAGCGATGTCGCCAGAAGCGGGGCGGCCAAGTCCGGCGCGACTGCCAGCCCCGACAATATCGACAGGCGTATTTTGAGAAAGCGCAGCGCTGACGATTTCTGCGACGTCTTTTTCTGTTTCTGGTGCTAGGATTTTCATACAATCAAAATCTTGGAATTTCGGGAAAGGGCAGCTTGCCTTTGTGCACATGCATTTTGCCAAGTTCCGCGCAGCGATGAAGGGTCGGGAACACCTTTCCCGGGTTCAGCCGGTGCTGGGGATCAAAGGCGCATTTGACGCGCTGTTGCTGTTTGAGATCCGTCTCGCTGAACATGGTATGCATCAAATCGCGCTTCTCGACACCAACCCCGTGCTCGCCCGTCAGCACTCCGCCAACCGACACGCTCAGCTTCAATATATCGGCCCCAAAGGCCTCGGCCTTTTCCATATCGCCCTCTTTGTTGGCATCATACAATATAAGCGGGTGCATATTGCCATCGCCAGCATGGAACACATTGGCACAGCGCAAACCATATTTTTTTGACAGCTTCTTGATGGAGCCAAGCACGAAGCCAAGCTGGTTGCGCGGGATGGTGCCATCCATGCACATATAGTCCGGCCCAATGGCACCAACGGCTGGAAAGGCATTTTTGCGCCCCGCCCAGAATTGCATTCTTTGCTCGTTGCTTTGCGAGGCCTCAATAGAACTGGCACCCCCGTCTTTGGCAATTTGCGAGACCACAGACATCAGATGGTCGACCTCTGATTTGGTGCCGTCAAGTTCACAGACAATCAGCGCTTCGGCACCGCGTGGATAGCCGCAGTTCTGAAAATCATCGGCGGCCACCAGCGCCAGATTATCCATCATTTCCAAACCCCCAGGAATGATACCAGCAGCGATGATCGCCGCCACACAATCAGCGCCCGCCTCAATGGTCGGGAAGCCCAGCAATAGTGCCTGAGCTGTTTCGGGTTTTTGCAAAATGCGCACCGTGACCTCGGTAATGACCCCCAGCAGGCCTTCCGAACCGGTCATCAGGCCGATCAGATCATACAGATCGGCATCCAGATATTTGCCGCCCAGCTGCAATATGGAGCCATCCATCAGCACAATTTCAAGGCCCAGAAGATTATTGGTGGTCAGGCCATATTTCAGGCAATGGACACCGCCCGAATTTTCCCCCACATTGCCACCAATGGAACAGGCAATCTGTGACGAGGGGTCCGGCGCATAATAAAAACCTTCATGCTCCACAGCCTTGGTGATGGCCAGATTGGTGACCCCGGGCTGCACCTGTACGCAGCGATTGGCATAGTCAATATCGAGGATGCGATTAAACTTGCTCATACCCAGCAAGATGCCGTCGCCAAGCGGCAAAGAGCCGCCAGAAAGAGAGGTTCCAGCGCCGCGCGGCACCAGTTTGACATTCATCTCATTGGCCAGAGCCATGACCTTTGACACCTGCTCAACGGTCTGCGGCAACACAACCACCAGCGGCAATTGCCGATACATGGTCAGCGCATCACATTCATAGGCCCGTAGCTCCGTCTCTTCATCAATGACATTTTCAAACGGCACGATCTCGCGCAAGCGCTCAATCAGGAGAGCCCGATTGCGCAAGATGTGTTGTTCAGGCTTTGGCATGGACAGATGCATATACTTAACTCCTGAAGCATCATTTCACCTATAAGTCAATCACTTGCGCCTTACCTTGCTGGCGCGCAATTCTGGCGGCAACAGAGGCCACCGCAAGATCCTGCAGACCAACGCCGGTGCCATCGAACAAGGTGATCTCATCTTGTGACGAGCGCCCCTGATGTGTTTTGTTAATAACAGCGCCGATGGGGGTGATGTCCGCTTCCTTGATCAGACCGCTGGCAATCGCATGCTGCGTCTCGCCGATGGTCATTGATGGCGCCACCTCATCCGTGAACAATGTGGCCGCGGCAATCAGCGCCGGGTCCATTTCCTGCTTGCCTTTGGTATCGGTTCCCATACAGGCCAGATGGGTGCCGGGTTTCACCCAGTCCTTCATCATCAGCGGTTCATGAGCCGAAGTGATCGAAATAATGACATCGGCCTGCGCCCCTAATTGCTCGCGTTCAACAGCTTCGAACGAAAGACCAAGTTCTTGCGCGACCTTGCCAAGTGTGGGCAACATATCGGGGTGCAGGTTCCAGGCGATGACCTTGTCAAAATCACGCTGCTCGGCGGCGGCGCGAAGTTGAAACGCGGCCTGATGCCCCGCGCCGATCATCCCCAGCACCTTGGCATCGCTACGGGCCAAATGAGCGATTGAAATGGCACTGGAAGCGGCGGTGCGAACAGCCGTCAGATAGTTGCCCCCGACCATCGCGCTCAGCTGGCCGGTATCAGGGTCGAACAAAAACACGCTCGATTGATGATTGATCAGCCCTTTTTTTGATTGCCCGGCCAATAGCCCCCCGCCTTGACCCCAAGGGTCAGGCCCAAGCGATCGAACCCTCCCTTGAAACCATAGAGCGCATCGACATGGCCGATAGCCTCGCGGACCACCGGAAAATTATAGGCCTCGCCACTACTCATGGCCGCAACCACCGCCTCTACCGCCTCAAAGGCATCCAAGCGACTAACAACTTCTTTGCAGGTTTGTTCGGAAACAATCAGCATGCCGCTCTCCTAATATGCTCTACCACGCGCCGAAACGGGCCACACGCTCTCGACCTTGCCGCCTCGAACACCCACATACCAATCGTGAACATTGCAAGTTGGATCGCAATGCCCCGGCACCAGTTTAAGCTTGTCGTTCACCTGCAGGACGCTGTCTGGATCCGCCACAACCCCATGCTCGTCAGAGCATTTGAGATATTCCACCTTGTCATCACGGCCAAACACCGTTGGCAAGCCACTATCGACAGACTGAGCCTTCAGACCGGCATCAACAATCGCCAGATCGGTTTTCGAATGGCTCATCACAGAGGTCAGGATAAACAGGGAATTTTCCCATTCGCCCTCGTCAATACGCTTGCCATCTTTATCCAGAATACGGCCATAGTCGGCATCCATGAAGGCGTATGATCCGCATTGCAGCTCATTGTAAACGCCAGATGTGCCCTCAAAATAATAAGAGCCAGTGCCACCACCGCCAACAATATCACATTCAAGCCCCTGTGATTTCAGCGCTGTCATGGCGTTTTCGACCATATCAATGGCAATATCGATTTTGTCTTTGCGATCAGAATAAAGATCCATATGCTGCATGGCACCCTGATAGGCCTGGATACCAGCAAATTTCAAACCAACAGCGCTATCAATCAGCTTGGCGATATTCACCACTTCTTGCGAAGAGCTGACACCGCACCGGCCCGCACCGCAATCTATTTCCACCAGACATTCAAGCTGCGTCCCGTGCTTCATGGCAGCGGCAGACAGATCAGCGACATTTTCGGGGTCATCCACACAAACCAGAATACGCGCGCCAAGTTTTGGCATCTTTGCCAGACGGTCGATCTTGGCGGGGTCACGCACCTGATTGGAGACCATCACATCTTTAATGCCACCGCGAACAAATGTTTCGGCTTCAGACACTTTTTGACAGCATACCCCAACAGAGGCTCCCATGGTTTCTTGCAGCTTGGCGACATCAACCGACTTGTGCATTTTACCGTGCGCCCGGTGCCGGACGCCCATCTCTTTCGCCAGATCTCCCATTTTCTTGACATTGCGTTCCAGCGCATCCAGATCAAGGATCAGGCACGGCGTTTGAATATCGCTCTCATCCATGCCGGGCTTGGCAGGAATATCGTACCCCACCTCATACTCATTCAAATCAACGGTTTCACTCATTTCGTTTCTCCTGTGTTCAGCTTGCCCGCATCCAGGGCAGCTTGCTTAAATCAACATTTCCACCCGTCAGGATCACGCCAACGCGTTTTCCCTTAAATAGTTCCCTGTTTTTCAGTATCGTTGCCAATGGTACGGCGCTCGATGGTTCGATCACGATTTTCATGCGCTGCCAGGTGAGACGCATCGCATCGATAATCTCTTCGTCTGTGGCCAGCAAAATATCGCTCACATGATTGGAGACAAAATGCCAGGTCAGATCCTTGAGGGGAACCAGCAGCCCATCGGCAATGGTTTTGGGGGCATCATCCGCGATAATATATCCCGCCTTCAACGAGCGGCAGGCATCATCGGCATTTTTGGGCTCGGCGGCGTAAATTTTGATCTCGGGTGCGATATTGGACAAGGTCAGACAAGTGCCTGACACCATGCCGCCACCGCCAATGGGAGCGATCACCGCATCCAGCTTATCGACCTGTTCAACAAGTTCTCTGGAACAGGTGCCCTGCCCGGCGATAACGCGCGGGTCATTATAGGGGTGAACAAAATCAGCCCCCGATTGAGCAACCACCTCCGCAAACACCGCCTCACGCGAAGAGGTGCTAGGCTCACATTCCACAACGGTCGCGCCATAGCCGCGCACGGCAGCCTTTTTGGCTTCAGGAGCCGTGCGCGGCATCACAACGGTGGCCTTAATACCGCGCCGACCAGCCGCATAACTCAATGACAGGCCATGATTGCCAGAAGAGTGGGTGGCCACCCCCTTTACCGCCTGCTCATCGCTCAAACCAAATACGGCATTGGAGGCACCGCGTGCCTTAAAGACACCCGCTTTTTGAAAATTTTCACATTTAAAAAACAATTTGGCCCCGGTAAGCTCATCGAAATAGCTCGATGTCAGCACCGGCGTGCGATGAATATGGGGCTTAACCCTGTCATGCGCTTCGATCACATCCTCAAATGTGGGAATAACCATCTCGCTGTCTGAATTCATAAAATCCTCATGCTGCTTTGGACAGGGCAACGCCTGTTGTTTTCCGGTAATAGTCCTGAGCCGCGGCCACACCCGCACCCAGTTCAATCTGATAATCGAGGTCTTTCATAGCCATTTCGATTGTCGCCAGGCCTGATAATACCATCACATCGCTTAGAGCCCCCAAATGCCCGATGCGAAACGCCTTGCCGGCCATCTCGCCAAGCCCGATGCCAAACGATACCCCGTAGACATCATAGGCGTGATTGGTCAGCTGGTCACTATTATAGCCCTCGGGTACATATATGGCGCTGACCGAGTCCGAATAAAGCCCTGGCTCCTTTGCACAAAGTTGCAACCCCCAGGCACTCACCGCTTCACGCACCCCTTGCGCCAGGCGAAAATGACGGGCAAAAACATTTTCCAGCCCTTCTTCTTCGAGCATATTGAGGCTTTCGCGCAGGCCAAAAATAAGCTGCAAAGGCGGCGTATAGGGAAGACCACCATTCGCATTGGCGCCGATCATATCGCCAAAATCAAAAAAACAGCGTGGGCAGGTCGCCGCTTTGGAATGCTCCATGGCCTTTTGGCTGGCCGCAACTATGGCCATTCCGGCGGGCAGCATAAAGCCTTTTTGGGAACCCGAAACAGCCAGATCGACCCCCCACTCATCCATGCGAAAATCCATTGAAGCCAGCGAGCTGACGCAATCGACAAACAGCATTGCGTGATGCTGCGCCCCATCCATCGCCTTGCGAACCGCTGCGACATCGCTAAGCACCCCGGTCGCCGTTTCATTATGAGTAACCAGCACCGCCTTGATCTGATGGTTTTTATCGGCCAAAAGACGCTCCGCAAACAGCTCTGCGGGCGCACCGGTTCCCCAGGCACACTCGATGACCTCAACATTGATATTGTGCCTCTGGCACAGATCAATCCAGCGGTGCGAAAACATTCCATAGCGGGCCACAAGCACCGTATCACCAGGCGACAGCACATTGGTAATGGTCGCCTCCCAGCCCCCCGTGCCGCTGGAGGGAAAAATGATCACTTGCCCGGTTTTTGTTTTGAATACTTTTTTCAAATCTTCCAGCACCGGCGCAAACACCTCCACAAAGTCCGGTGCTCTATGGTCAATGGTTTGAACATTCATCGCCCGAAACAAACGCTGGGGAATATTTGTTGGACCAGGGATAAAAACAGGATTTTGCCCACTCATGTGCGGTCTCCTTTGCGGGTTATCATTGAACGACACCATAACCGCTGGTCTCAAATAATAAATTCATTTTGGAAACTATTCCATATGGTGAGATATTGCCATTCGCTCGTCCTTATCCGCCGGGCCGCAACAAGCGTTTCAAGTCCCAGCGCGCACGTTGAGAGAACAATATTCAATCAAGGGCGACTGGCATTACACCCACCAATAGCAGCCGTGATGGCCGCCGCAGCCTCCTTGACCAGAGTTCCAAATTCGGCAATTTTTCCATTGGGTATACGAGCGGCTGGCCCCAGCATTGAAATGGCCGCCATGGGCTCGCCATACTCATTGCACAAAGCAGAGGCGATGCACCGAAGCCCACCCGCGTGCTCCTCATCATCGACGGCATAGCCATCACCTCTTATTTTTTTCAGCTCGGCCCGCATGCTGGCTGGCGAGGTGATGGTCCTGTCGGTAATGCGCTTCAGGCCGGTTTTTTGCAAGATTGTTGCAACGCCGGCTTTTGACATTTCGGCAAGCAGGGCCTTGCCGACCGCCGAGCAATACATGGGGATCTGTTCCCCGGGGCGCGAGATCGCCCGCATCATGTGCTTGCACTCAACCTGGGCCAGATAAATCACATACCCACGCGCTTCATCCGCAATGGCCAGATTGACGGTCTCGCCGCTTGCCTCCATCAAGCGCCGCATGAAGGGACGGGCAATCGAGGCAACATCTCTTGATCCGATGAAGGCGCTGCCGGTCAGGAAAGCCTGCACACCGATCAACCAGACACCCGTCTCCACTTCAAAGCGCACGAAGCGCTCTTCTTGCATGGTCGTCAGATGCCGGTGCGTGGTCGAGGGGGGCAAGCCTACTTTTTCGGAAATTTCAGCCAGGGTCAGCCCTTGCTCATCCTCGGCGATCGCATTCAAAATAGAAATGGCACGCGCCACCGACTGGATCTGCCCATCGCCAGACGATCGCGATTTCAAAGATGTTTTCGGGGCTGATTTCGAGGCTCCGCTCTTTCTCGATGATGATTTCAATTGCCTACTTCCTTCCCAAAGGGGTTTCGCAACCCCCCGCTGGACAAAACAATATTGCCCCTGTCATTGGCTTGCAAATATGCAGATAAGCTAATCCCACTATACGGAATTCGTTCCAATATTAATTGGCAGCACGATCCTGTCTTGTCAATATGATGAACCGGTTTGCGGCTGTACTTTGGCCCTGACGGGCAGAATTTTAGTTTATAAAAAACCTACGGAGGGTGAGTATGACCAAGAAGTTGGATAAAAAAGAAGCCACCGCCACTCGGCGGAAATTCCTGACGGGTGGTGCTGCTGCTGTTGCGGGTGTCACGGCTGCTGTTGCCATGCCGCATGTATCGCAGGCCAAGACCAAGACCATTAAACTGCAAGCGGCCTGGGGCGGCGGTATTTTCCTT
>JAJRRW010000144.1 GCA_024279115.1 Alphaproteobacteria bacterium | reverse complement strand
TGTCAATATCACCAATGATGCCATCGAAGTTCCGCAAATATTGTTTTCGATGATCGACAAAAGCGGCCTCGAATTTTTCCAATGGAGGGAACAAGCTGGTCCATCTTTGCTGCAACCAAGGGCACGCACCCGCTTTCGGGCCCAGATCCCGGCTCCCGCTGACCGCGTTCGTCAGCTGAAAATTCGCTTTGCCAATCGCTAGGAAAACCGTTAGTTATCGGTTTTTTATCTCGACAAGGTCGCCCTGATCCCCATGAGCAATTCTTCCAGCGATGCAACTCCTCGCAAACCCGTCATTGAAATCTTGTTCAGCGCGCAAAAAATTGCCGCGCGTAACAAGCTCTTGGCCCGTGAGATTGCGGCGCGGCACGATAAGGATCTGCTGGTCATTCCCGTGCTCAAAGGCAGTTTCATCTTTGCCGCCGATCTGATCCGCGACATGCACCAAAACGGCCTGTCGCCGCAAGTCGATTTTCTCTATCTGGCCAGCTATTATGACGGCACCAAATCAACCGGCAAGGTCGATATTTTGCGCGATATCGAAACCGATGTGACCGGGCGCGATGTTTTGCTCATTGATGATATACTGGAAAGTGGCCGCACCTTGCAATTTGCCCGCGAGCTTTTGCGTACGCGTGGCGCTGCCAGCGTCAAAATCTGCGTTTTTCTGGATAAAGAAGTGCTGCGCGCCAAGCACATCGAACTTGAACCCGACTATATCGGCTTCAAATGCCCTGATCTGTTCGTCATCGGCTACGGCATGGACCTCGCCCAACGCTACCGCGAACTGCCATTCGTCGGGCATATTGTGCAAGAGTGAGGGTTGGGTAAGAAGAGGCTGGGGCATGCCTCGCCAAATGTCGTCATACCCGAAAATTCTTTCCGCCCCTCCCCTTCGTCATCCCCGGACAAGCGAAGCGCAGATCCGGGGATCCACTCTTCAAGCCGATAACCACCCACAAAAATGAGAGTGCTTCACTCGCAGCACCGCCATTGGATCCCCGTGTCAAGCACGGGGATGACAAAGGCCCGCACTGGCGCAGGCATTTTGGGGAGGAGTGAGAGGTACCTCGCTATTTGTGCCATCCGGTCTGATCCACCCCCTCACGCCAGGGTCCCAACCCGCTCCCCCCAAGAAGGCGACAACGAGGAGAGCCAGCAAGAGGGGTTGTGTCAAAGCCCGCCCCTGTTTCCAGAGGCGGGCCTTGATTTACAGCGCTCGCATTTCCACTTCAACGCCGTTCAGTGTGATGTTGCCACCACCCGTTGAGACACTGACCTCGTCGCCATCCTTGATTTTGCCGCTTAAAATCTGCTCGGACATAGGGTCCTGCAGGGCTTTTTGAATGACCCGCTTCAAGGGGCGCGCCCCATAAGCCGGATCATAGCCTTTATTGGCCAGCCATTGCCGCGCATCCTCATCCAGCACGATGGATATTTTGCGATCATCCAGCAGTTTTTGCAGTCGCTTGATCTGAATATCAACGATGGAGGCCATCATGTCGCGCTTCAAGCGATGGAACAAAATGATCTCGTCAAGACGGTTCAAAAACTCTGGCCGAAAGCCTGACTTGACCACCGCCATCACCTCGTCGCGCACCTCGTCAACATCTTGATCCTCGTTCAGATTGACAAGGAATTCAGAGCCCATATTAGAGGTCATGATGATCAGCACATTGCGAAAATCAACCGTGCGCCCCTGCCCGTCTGTCAAGCGTCCATCATCTAATACCTGCAACAAAACATTGAACACATCAGGATGGGATTTTTCTATTTCATCAAATAAAACAACCTGATAGGGACGACGTCGCACCGCCTCTGTCAAAGAGCCGCCCTCTTCATAGCCCACATATCCAGGAGGCGCACCGATCAGGCGGGCCACCGAATGTTTCTCCATATATTCAGACATATCAATGCGGGCCATAGCGGTTTCATCATCGAAAAGAAAACTTGCCAACGCTTTGGTCAACTCGGTTTTACCAACCCCCGTTGGGCCCAAAAACATGAAGGAGCCAATGGGGCGGTTGGGATCTTGCAAGCCGGCCCGGGCACGGCGAACAGCCGTTGAAACAGCGCGCACAGCCTCGCTTTGACCAATCACCCGTTTGGCCAGCACCTCTTCCATCTTCAGCAGTTTTTCACGCTCGCCGGTCAGCATTTTATCAACCGGAATACCGGTCCAGCGTGACACGACGCCAGCGATATGATCGGCTGTAACGGCTTCTTCCACCATCAGCTCGCCAGTTTCATCACCGCCCTGTTCGCGATCTTTCAGACGCTTTTCAAGCTCGGGAATGGTGCTGTATGACAGCTCTCCAGCTTTTGACAGATCACCCTTGCGCTGAGCCTGCTCTAGCTCGATGCGGGCACTGTCCAGCTGTTCTTTGAGGGCCTGCGCTCCTGCCAGCTTGTCCTTTTCCGACTGCCAGCGGGCGGTCAGCGTGGCTGATTTTTCTTCCAGATTGGCCAGCTCTTTTTCAAGGGTCAAAAGCCGGTCCTTTGAGGCCTCATCCTCTTCAACGCGCAAGGCTTCTCGTTCGATTTTCATTTGAATAATGCGCCGGTCCAGCTCATCCAGCTCTTCAGGTTTACTATCCACCATCATGCGCAGACGCGACGCCGCCTCATCCATCAGATCAATGGCCTTGTCGGGCAAAAACCGATCGGAAATATAGCGGTTCGACAAGGTAGCGGCGCTGACCAGCGCATTATCGGTGATGCGGACGCCGTGATGCAGCTCGTATTTTTCCTTGAGACCACGCAGGATCGAAATCGTGTCCTCGACATTTGGCTCATCCACGAATACCGGCTGAAAGCGCCGCGCCAGGGCTGCATCTTTCTCCACATGTTTGCGGTATTCATCAAGTGTGGTCGCCCCCACACAATGCATTTCACCACGTGCCAACGCTGGCTTTAGCAGATTGCCCGCATCCATCGAGCCTTCAGATTTTCCAGCCCCGACAATGGTATGCATTTCATCAATGAACAAAATGATCTGACCGTTACTGTTTTCCACTTCGCTCAACACGGCTTTCAGGCGCTCTTCAAACTCGCCGCGATATTTGGCCCCGGCAATCAAGGATCCCATATCCAGTGACAGCAGTTTTTTGTCTTTCAGGCTTTCTGGCACATCGCCCTTGATAATGCGCTGCGCCAAGCCTTCGGCAATGGCTGTTTTACCAACGCCGGGTTCGCCGATCAGCACGGGATTGTTCTTGGTGCGCCGCGACAGGATCTGAATAGTGCGGCGGATTTCTTCATCGCGGCCGATAATCGGATCCATCTTACCATCGCGCGCTTGCTGGGTGAGGTCCTGAGCATATTTTTTGAGCGCGTCATAGCTTTCTTCGGCGCTGGCGCTATCCGCCGTGCGACCCTTGCGCAAATCATTGATCGCCGCGTTAAGCGATTGCGCATTCACCCCGGCATCAGCCAATATGCGGCTGGTGCCTGCCGATTTGACAATCGCCAGAGCCAGTAACAAACGCTCCACCGTGACATAACTGTCACCGGCCTTATCGGCGACTTTTTGTGCTTCATCGAACACTTTGGCCAGCGCCTGGGTCAAACCAACCTGCCCGGCTCCGCTGCCAGATATTTTGGGTAATTTGGCCAGCGCCAGCTCGGTCAATTCCAGCGCCGGCCTGGCACGGCCACCGGCACGATCAATCAGACCAGCCGCCAGCCCCTGCTCGTCATCAAGCAACACTTTAAGCATATGTTCGGGGGTAAATTGCTGATGGCCTTCGCGAACAGCAAGACCCTGCGCCGATTGCAAAAAGCCTTTGGCGCGATCAGTGTATTTTTCAAAATTCATATGATGTTCTCCTGGCACAAAATGCTCGCCCGCAAGGCACGAACACATCGTCACTTCTGTCAATAGTCTCTCAAGCAGCAATCGCGGACCCGCGCACGGCATCCGCCTGCTGTTGTTACAGATCAAGATATAGGGCTAAAATCCGCGCGCAAAAGCCCCTTGCGTCAATTTTACCTAATCATGTTTCACATCGGGTCGTGAAACATTATTGTTGAGGTTGGACTCTATTTTGTGAGTTTTTGGAGGCTTGTTGAAGGTCCCTAACGCGGTCTGGGTCGCTTTGGTTTGGACAGCCCCCGCGCCGTCATATCAAACCAGCCACCGCGAAGATGAAAAATATATCGAAGCGCGGCTTTTTATGCTCAACTGACCCCCTGACAAACCATGAGCGCGGAGAATTATATGGCTGACAAACTTGGCAATCCCATCGAGCTGATCGACATCATCCGCTATCCTGTCAAGGGGCTGTCCCCAGAACGGCTGCCGCAGGTCGAATTGTCAAAAGGCGCCACCTTGCCCTATGATCGGGCTTATGCCATCGAAAATGGCAAGGGACGGTTTGATCCAGCCCAGCCAAAATATTTGCCCAAAGTCAATTTTTTGATGTTGATGCGCCATGAACGCATGGCCAAACTGAAAACCCGTTTTGACGATCGCTCCCTGGAATTGACCATAGAGCTTGATGGCAAACAGGTGGCCGCTGGCGTTCTTGACACCAGTGAAGGGCGCCGCTCTATCGAACATTTTATTGCCGATTATATGGCCGACGAGCTTCAAGGCACCCCGCAGATCATCCATGCCCGAGATCACAGCTTCAGCGATGTCGCCGCCAAATGCCTGCACCTTATAAATCTCAACAGTCTGCGCGAGTTGGAACGATTGATGGGACAGACCATTGACCCGTTGCGGTTTCGCGCCAATTTGATCATTGATGGTCCGCCACCATTTAGCGAATTCGACTGGATCGACAAAACATTGGCAAGTCAGGAGATCAAGCTGAGCGTGTTCAAGCGCACCCAGCGTTGCCCCGCCACCAATGTCGATCCGCAACAAGGCGTGCGAGACATGACCATCCCTGATCTGTTGTTCGAGCATTTTGGCCATCGCGACTTTGGTATCTATGCGCATATTGATACCGGCGGCATGCTCCAGCAAGGCGCAACCTTCCATCTATCATAGTCTTATTTGAAGAATATGAGGAGCGTGAAAAATGCGTATTCGTGAGGAATGCCTTGCCGACCATGAAGCAATCCGAGCGCTGCATTTGGCGTCGTTTCCAACCGGGGCCGAGGCAAATCTGGTTGACGCGTTACGAGCAGACGGGGATGCGCAAATATCGCTGATTGGCGAAGAAGACGAGACCCTCGTTGGTCATGTGATGCTCTC
>JAJRRW010000143.1 GCA_024279115.1 Alphaproteobacteria bacterium | reverse complement strand
TGACCGGTGTGGATAATGGTATCCCCTCGATTGTTGGCTGGGAGACAGACGCCTTCGTAAAGACTTTGCAATCCTATCAGAGCAAGGAACGCGAAAATCCGGTCATGAGGATGATTGCTGAACCTATGACAGTAGAAGAAATGGAAGCGCTTGCCGCTTATTTTGCAACGATTCAACCAGTGGAACCTGCCGAATAAGCCCAAAATCATTCGGCCAAAGGGCAACAAACAGATCGATCAATACGCTTTGGGCTATTGATGGAGTAAAACAGGGAGTAATGAGATGACAATGAACCGAAGGCAATTCGGCAAGCTGACAGGTGCAGCCGCCCTGACATTGGGACTTGGCGCAAATTCAGGTGCCGTCTTTGGAGCTGGCAAACCAAAAGTTGTGGTAATCGGTGGCGGTGCTGGCGGCGCGACCGTTGCCCGCTATCTTGCCAAGGATTCCAAAGGCAAGCTGGAAGTCACATTGCTGGAGCCCACCAAGCGCTATTACACCTGCTTCTTCTCTAATCTTTATATTGGCGGCTTTCGCAAATATGAAAGCATTGGTCATTCCTATGACAAGCTGGCCTCAAAGTTTGGCATCAATGTCGTCCATGACTGGGCAAGCAACATTGATCGCGCCAACAAAAAAGTCATGCTTGGCGGCGGCTCGTCCATCCCTTACGACATTTTGATTGTTTCACCGGGGATCGATATGAAATATGATAGCGTGCCCGGCTATTCTGTTGCCGGTTCTGGCACGTTCCCGCATGCCTGGAAATCCGGCACGCAGGCGCAGTTCCTCAAAAACCGCGTCACCAGCATGAAACAGGGCGGCACCTTTGTCATGCTGACCCCGCCAAACCCCTATCGCTGTCCTCCAGGACCGTATGAGCGCGTTTCGATGATTGCTCATCACTTCAAATACCATAATCCAACAGCCAAGATCATCATCCTTGATCCCAAGGACAAATTCTCGAAAATGTCTTTGTTTCAAGATGGCTGGAAACGTCATTATGGCGATATGATCGAGTGGAATCCCTTGTCCGCACTGGATGGCTTGAAGCGCGTTGACACTGACAATATGACCTTCGAAACCGGTCTCGACAATTTCAAAGCTGATGCTGGCTGCGTCGTCCCCGCCATGACCGGCGGACGCATCGCCAAAGATGCCGGCCTCACCAACAAATCAGGATGGGCTCCCATTAAACCGGGCACCATGCAATCCACTCTGGACCCCAATATCTATGTGATCGGTGATACGTGCATCGCCGCCTCCATGCCAAAATCAGGATTTTCCGCCAACTCGCAGGCCAAATCCTGCTCCATGGCCGTACGCGGCGTGTTGCTTGGCTCGCGGACTTTCCCGGCCCGCTATGCCAATACCTGCTGGAGCTTCCTCGCCATTGATGATGGCATCAAGGTTGGCGCCACCTATAAAGCTGGCAAGACCAAGATCGATGCAACCTCCAAAATCATCTCCAAGGTCGGGGAAAGCGAACAGCTTCGCCAGCAGACCTATGCAGAATTCTTTGGCTGGTATAACGCCATCACCAAAGACATGTTTGGAACGTAAGGTATCAATGAAGATTTAATCGCCTACGCGGGCATTTCATTGTCCTGCCGCTTCGCTATTTGAGGACAGACGGAAAAGAACAAGCCCCTTTCATCCCCATTTTGTTGGGAGTGAAAGGGGCTTTCTCATGGGCGTCGATTAAACTCAAACAGGGTGCAGGGACCAGTCCCTGCTGCCAGCTGCAAAAGCTGCCGCGCGGCGAGCGCATTCATCCGCACAGATCAATGCTTGCCCGTAACAATCCCCGCGTGGATTTTATCCGCAAGTCCCGTTGCAATCGCATGCTCCTCAAAGCCCTTATTGCGCCAGAAAAACCCGCCGGGCATGGTGGTGGGGATGACCAGCACATAGAATAGCGCGCGGCCGATAATGGCGCTGGCCAGGATAGACAGAGCCAGCAGCGAGGCAAAGACGACGCCCACCGCTCCCACTGGCAAACCGAACAGGGCGACACCGGCAAGGGAGACAATGCTTCCCCCCAGCAACAGATTTCGCAACAGATAGGGGAAGCCATAGCGCGTCACTTGTTCGAAATGCGACGCCGCCCCTTCGCCGCCTTGCCGCTTCATGGCACGCGCATGGAAAACAAGTCCGATAGCTTCCAGCATTAGCCCGGCCAGTAATATCAGCGCCACCCCCCTCACCTCCATATGAAACCCTTGAGCCAGCACCATCAGACCGCTTAGCAAAAGCATGCCAAGGGTAAGGGTCGAGCCGGCAAAACTGCTGGCCGTTTGCCAATGGTTCCAGAAGGGGCGCGCCGGAATGAGGTATAGTTTGATCATGTAATACAGGCCGATAGCTGCCCCAAGGACGGCCCCCAGCGCTGGTAAAGCAGCCAGCAGGTTAATGCTATGGGCACTCAGTATTCCCAGATATTGCGGTCCCAGAAGGCCGAAAAAAGCATAGCCGCAAAGGGCTGTGAAAAACAAAGACACCCCGGCAATTTCGCGGCTCACTGGCGACAGACGCCAATTGTTGAAACCGCGGTAAAACCGCATGGGCTTTCCCAGGTGCAGATTGAGCACCGCCAGACCAAAGCCCAGCAGGCCGACCAGCGCTGCCATCACAGGCACAAACAACTCCGTGCTATATAAAGGCTGATCGAACCAGCCGCCCAGCAGTACCAACAAAAACGCCCCCATCACCGCCTGCGTGCAAAGCGTGAAAATAATATGCGCATTTTCATGGCTGGTGAGCAAAGGTTTGAAATTCCATTGGCGCTGCGCCAGCCCTTTGGCTTCATTGACCACCGGCTGATAGGCATCGCCCTCGCGCACATATTTCAGCGGCGCGCTGTCGGGGCGGGTGAACACCCGCTGCAGGGTGCGCGACAGGGAAAAGCGGATATTGGGATGGCTGATGTCGGGGGTTGGAAAGCCGGGTATCTGCGTTTTGGCCTGTTCACGGCGTTCGGGCACATTCTCGATGACGCCAAAATCCAGCGCATTGCCGAGGCAGGCGGAGACGCAAGCTGGTTTAAGCCCGACTTCCAACCGATCCACGCACATATTGCATTTACTGACCTGGCCTTTGATCGGGTCGAGCTGCGGCGCGTTATAGGGACAGACCCAGGTGCAATAGCCGCAACCAAAACAGATATCAGGGTCTTGCAGCACCGCGCCATATTCGGCGAATTTCGTGTAGGCTCGTGTCGGGCAGCCCTTCAGGCAAACGGGGTCATCGCAATGATTGCAGGCCATCGAGATATTGAGGCGCGTATAATCCGGGTAGGTGCCGCTTTCCACAAAACCGACAGAGCGAAAGGCGATGTGTGACGGATTGTCGTTTTTTTCGCTACAGGCCGCTTCGCAAGCATGGCAGCCAATGCAATTATCGGCGGTAAAATAAAAACCATGCTGCTTGTTGCGGTTGGGATTATCGCCGACCGACCCATCGCCGTTAATATTGAGGCTTTGACCGGCCTCCAGCCCCGTGCGTTCAAGCAGATCAATTTCATCGCCATAAATATTGGCAAGCTTGGTTTCCTTATCCCACAAATGCGCATAATTCGGCTCGTCGCGACGTATCTTGAACATTTTCTCCAGCCTTCCAACTCTGCATATTTGTCATCCCCGCGCAGGCGGATCCATACTCACAGGTCTATCAGTTTTACACGTCCGCTTGCGTCAACTTCATAAACCCCAAGCCCACAGATACAATTGCACGATCAGGGGGCTATGGGTCCCCGCCTGCGCGGGGATGACAGTTTTTGTGCGGCTGCCAACGTTCCCATTTCCCCACAAAAGCCACCTAGAACTCCCGCATTTCCATGCTGGCTTTTGCCGCCTCCGCCTGATCAGCCAATCGTTCAATACGGATGGCGGATTGTTTATAGGCGGGTTGGCGCGAATGAGGGTCGAGCAGGCCAAGGGTCAAGCGATTGGCGCAATCGAAAAAATGAAACGGTAGAAATACCATATTCTTTGGCACCCGGCCCGTTGGTGTGACCATAACGATGGCGTCGGAGCGCCGCGACACCAGCCGTACATATTCCCCGGCCCTGATCCCCAGCTCATGGGCCGCATCTGGATTGATTTCGATAAAGGGGATGGGCACATATTTATTATTATCGGCCACCTTGCCGGTCTTGGTGCGACCATGCCAATGCTCGATCAAGCGCCCCGTATTCAGCCAGAACGGAAAATTCTCATCCGGCACTTCATTATTGTCGATAAAGGGCAGCGGGATCAGCTTGGCGCGACCATCTTTGTAGCTGAAGACGCCATCCTTGGTATAAAGGCGCTTGCCCCCCTTGGGAGGCGCTTCGCCGCTGGCCGCCTGCTCCGCCGTATAAGGCCATTGCACCCCGCGATTTTCCTCGATCATTTGATGGTTCATACCGGTGATATCGGACAAACGCCCCTTGGAAAGACTGGCCATCTCAAGGAAAATATCAGCGGCTTTTTCAGGAAAGCTGAGCTTGTCATCAAGATTAAAGCGCTTGGCCATCTGGTTGAAAATCCACAGATCCGGCTTGGCCTCGCCTGGTGGTTTCATGATGGGTTTGACAATATTGACCCGGCGCTCCGTGTTGGTCATCACCCCTTCTTTTTCTGCCCAGGTGCCAGCTGGCAGATAGACATGAGCATATTGGGCGCTTTCCGTGTCGCGATAACAATCTTGTACCACGCAAAATTCCAGCCGCTCCATGCTTTTTCTGATGCGCGCCGTATTGGGCAGGGAACTAAGCGGATTGGTGGCGATCAGCCACAGGCCCTTGATCTGGCCGGTTTCAATGGCCGGGTAAATATCGGTTTGGTAAAGGCCGCGTTTTTTGGGAAAGAATTCGGGATCACAGCCCCAGAACGCGGCCATTTCCTCGCGGTCCTCGGGGTTTTCCAGCGCCCTGTAATTTGGCAAGCCGGAGCAAGACGACCATTCTCTGGTGCCCATGGCGTTACATTGGCCGGTGATCGACAGGCTTGTACCACCGGGCTTGCCGATATTACCGGTGATCAACGCCAGATTATTGATCCCCACAACGCCGTCCGATCCATGGGTGCTTTGATTGATGCCCATGGTCCAGATCTGCATGGCCGCGCCAGCTTTTGCGAACAGGCGTGCCACCGTTTGAATGGTGTCCTCGTCAATACCGCAGATTTTGCTCGCCGTGACGGGATCATATTGGGCGACCTCTGCTTTCAGCTCATCGAGACCATTGGTGTTGGCGTCAATATAGCGGCGATCTTCCAGACCTTCTTTCAAGATCACATGCATCAAGGCATTTTGCAGCACCACATCCGTACCCGGCGTAATGGGCAGATGCATATCGGCATTTTGCGCCAGCATGGTGACGCGCGGATCAATGACAATGAGCGGGAACGGACGTTTTTCCTGCGCGTCTTTCATGCGCCAATAGATGATGGGGTGTTGTTCGGAAAGATTGGAGCCCCAGGCGATCAGGCAATCGGTATGCTCGAAATCCTCATAGCAGCCAGGAGGGCCGTCCGACCCAAACGAGCGTTTGTAACCAGAAACCGCTGAACTCATACAAAGGGTTGTATTGCCGTCATAATTATTGGTGCCAATGAGCCCGCGGGTCAGCTTGCCAAGCGTATACAATTCTTCCGTGAGCATCTGCCCCGTTGAGACAATGGCGAAACTGTCACGGCCATATTTTTCCTGAATACGGCGGATTTCATCATGGGTGCGATCCAGCGCTTTATCCCAGCTGGCGGGGGTAAAGTCCTGATGGGCATGATCTCGCATCAAGGGCGTCGTGCCACGCCCATCGCTCTCGAACAATTCATGCTCGAAAATGCCCTTGAGACACAGCTTGCCGCGATTGACATCGGCGCCGCCAACACCGCGCGAACTCACCGCCTTGCCTTGCTTGTGCAGCCCGACCTCAATGGAACAGCCGGTGGAACAATAACCGCAAGTGGCATATTTCCAATCCACCACCCCCTTGTCGGCAATGATCACGGGGTTCTTTTTTGCGCGTCCAAATAACATCTGCGTCTTTCTTAAATTGCCGCCGTTCACACGAACGTCACATCATCCTCGGTGCCCAGATAGACCAGACCATTCTCAACCTTGACCGGCCATGTTCTGGCCTCCCCTTCATCGGGGGCAACTGCTTTGCCGGTTTTTAATTCCAGCACCCAATTATGCAAGGGACAGGTGATGCGGCACCCATGCACGATGCCATCAGACAACGGCCCGCCCTTATGGGGGCATTTATTATCAAGGGCATAGAGCTCATCCTCGCTGGTGCGAAAAATCGCAATATCGCCGCCAGCATGCTTGACGATACGCGCCCCCTTCACGGCAATGTCCTTGAGGGGACCAATTTCAATCCAATGTTTGGCGTTCATATTTTTCATCCTGCGACCAGGTCCTTGATGGGTAAAAATTCTTTGGTCAGCTCCCCTGTCGAGCGCTCTTTCCACGGGTCAATTTGCGCGGCTTTCTGGGAGATGATAAAGCGTTCAAAAAGCTCAAGACGGGTTTTGTCATCTTCCAGTTTTTCTTTGATCGGCGCCAGACCAATGCGCTCAATCCACGGAGCTGTGCGTTCCAGATAATGCGCGTCTTCGCGATAGAACTGACAAAAAGCGCCAGCCCATTCCAATACCTGCTCCTCGGTTTCCACCTTGGTCAAAAAGTCGGTGACCCGCACCTTGATGCCGCCATTACCGCCGACATGCAGCTCATAGCCACTATCAACACACACGACACCAAAATCCTTGATCGTCGCCTCGGCGCAATTGCGCGGGCAACCAGAGACCGCGAACTTGAATTTATGCGGCATCCACGACCCCCAGGACAGCTCTTCAATCTTCACCCCAAGCCCGGTTGAGTCCTTGGTGCCAAAGCGGCACCAGTTGGACCCAGCGCAGGTTTTACACGTCCGCATGGCCTTGCCATAGGCATGACCAGAGACAAAGCCGGCCTTTGATAAATCAGCCCACATATCAGGCAGATCTGCTTTCTTGACGCCAAACAAATCAATGCGCTGACCGCCCGTCACCTTCATTTCAGGCACGCTATATTTGTCCGAAACATCGGCAATCGCTCGCAAATCTTCGGGGGTGCAAAGTCCGCCAAACATGCGCGGCACGACGCTATAGGTGCCATCTTTTTGTATATTGCCATGGGCGCGCTCATTGATAAAGCGCGACTGACCATCGTCCACATAATCGCTTGGCCAGGCGCATAACAGATAATAGTTGAGAGCCGGGCGACAAGACGCGCAGCCATCGGGCGTTGACCAGTCAAGGAACGTCATGACCTCGGGAATGGTTTTATCTGATTGTCGATAATCGCGCGACGCACCCGGCCATGGGAATGATCGGTGCATTTGCACATGGATTTCTCACTGGGAGACGCTGAATAATCGGACCCCAATGTGGCCATCAACAACTGCTCGACCAGCCCGGTGCAGGTGCCGCACGAGGAAGAGGCCTTGGTGTGGGAGCGCACATCATCGAGCGTAAACAATCCCTTGCTGGAGATCGCATAGGTGATGTCGCCCTTGGTGACGCCATGGCAGCCGCAGACTTCCGTGTCATCCGACATGCTCATAACATCCATGCCGCCAGTGCCGCTATCGCCAATATTGCTTTGGCCAAACATCAGCTCCCGGCGTATTTCCGAGATGTCCGATTTCTCGCGCATCAATTGGAAATACCAGGCCCCGTCAATGGTATCGCCATACAGCACCGCCCCCTTGACCTTGTCATTTTCGAGCACAATTTTTTTGTAGATACCGGCCTTTTTATCTTCCAGAACAATCTCTTCACACTCATCGCCGCCCTTGAAATCGCCAGCAGAAAACAGATCAATGCCGGTGACTTTCAACTTGGTCGAGATTGTCGACCCCTTGTAGGAGGCAAAGGCTTTGTGAGCCAGATGGTTGGCGCAGACCTTGGCCTGTTCGAACAAGGGTGCCACCAGACCATAGGCGATGCCGCGATGCTGGGCACATTCGCCAATCGCATGCACGGCGGGATCAAAGGTCAACATGGTGTCATCAACGACAATGCCGCGCTCGCAATGAATACCGGCCTTTTGCGCCAGCTCGATATTGGGGCGAATACCCACCGCCATGACAACAAGGTCGGCGTCAATCTCACGACCATTATCGAGCACCACTTTTTCCACACGCGACGTCCCCACCAGCTCCTTGGTGCTGGCTTGCATCTCGAATTTTAGACCGCGCTCAATGAGCGATGCCTTCAGCATACTGGCCGCCGCATCGTCCAGCTGCATTTCCATCAAGCTGTCGAGCAGATGAATGACCGTGACGCTCATGCCGTTTTTCATCAGGCCGTTGGCCGCTTCCAGCCCCAATAGCCCCCCACCGATAACAACGGCGCTGTTATAGTGCTTGGCCGCCGCCAGCATGGTGTCCACATCCTTGATGTCACGAAAGGCAATGACGCCCTCAAGCTCAGCGCCGGGCAGCGGCAACATGAACGGCTTTGACCCCGTGGCGATCAACAAACGATCATAGGCTTGTTCGGTGCCGTCCTGCGCAATCACCACCTTACGGCTGCGGCGGATCTCCTCGATGCGCTTGCCCTCGCCATGAATGAGCGTGATATCATTGTCGCCATACCAGGCCTCATCATTGAGCATGATGTCATCAATGGTCTTTTCCCCCGCCAGCACCGGCGATAGTAAAATACGATTATAATTGCCATAGGGCTCATCACCAAACACCGTGATGTCATACTGATCGGGAGCGCGCTCAAGCAGCTCTTCGACGCAGCGCATGCCGGCCATTCCATTGCCGATCACGACCAGCTTTTCTCTTGCCATTTTCCCCCCTCATTGCGACTGCGTTCAAACGCCCAGGCACGCTATATGACTGCTCTGCTGACGCTGCTTCAGCCCTGAATAATTGACCTTGCTACTCACAAGGCAAAGATCTTAAACCTGTTCGTTAATAAAATAGCAACAATCATGCCAGAACCATCACAACTCCTTACCACATTGTTTTTGCTGATTTTTTCATGATTATCAGATGTTTTTCAGCTCTCATCCAGAGCGTTTTGGGCCTAATATTCAAGCATATCAATATCTAGTATGCCTATATTTTAGACACACATCCCTAGTGATTAAATTTTAATCTTTTGCCGACTGGTTAAGCAGGGAAAGGCTGCTTATTTCGACAACCACAACAGATGAATGTAATTTTTGTTGTTAAATATCAATGTCTTATTAATTTTAGGGCGAAATGGCACGAGCTTTGCTCAATCAGCAGATAGTTAACCATTCGCAAATGATCTATTTGCAAGCCGAGGAAATGATCAATGTCACAGCAAACCGCAACAAGCTTCAATCTGTTGGCGCTCAAGCGGCCAAATATTCAAATACTGCATTTCACCTGGATGGCCTTTTTCATCAGCTTTTTTGTCTGGTTCAATATGGCGCCGCTTTTGGGAACGATCCGCGACACCATGGGCCTGAGCGAACAAGAGGTGAAAATCCTGCTGATCCTCAATCTGGCCCTGACCATTCCAGCGCGGGTGATCATCGGCATGGTGGTCGATAAATTTGGTCCCAGAATTACCTTTTCCTCGCTATTGATTATCTCCAGCCTGTTGTGCTTTGCCTTTGCTCTGGCGCAGGATTTTCAAACCCTGGCGCTGACCCGTTTTTTACTGGGTTTCGTTGGTGCCGGGTTTGTCATTGGCATCCGCATGATTTCGGAATGGTTTCCAGCCAAGCAGACCGGCCTTGCTCAGGGTATTTATGGAGGCTGGGGCAATTTTGGCTCGGCGGGAGCGGCGCTTAGCCTGCCGCTGATTGCCTTGTGGATTGGCGGCGACGATGGTTGGCGCTATGCCGTGGCCCTCACAGGAGTGGTCGCTTTGATCTACGGGGTCATCTATTATTTTTCCGTGAGCGATACCCCCGCTGGCTCTACCTATTTCAAATCCAAGCAGGTCGGAGCCATGGAGGTTTCAAGCCCCTTTGATTTCATCTTGTACTGCCTCATGCAAGTCCCCATTTTTCTGGCTCTTGGCGTCCTTGTCTGGAAGCTCTCACCGGCCAATATGGGATTATTGAGCCACACCGCCAGCTGGAGCGTTTATGCCGCCCTGACCGCCCTTTACGCCTATCAGATCTACCACATCACCAAGATCAATGGCTGGGTATTTTCTCGTGAAGCTCCAGAAATCGAACGCTATAGCTTCAAACAGGTCGCCGTTCTCGATTTGACCTATATGGTGACTTTTGGATCCGAGCTGGCCGTTATCTCCATGCTGCCCCTGTTCTTGATGGACACCTATGGCCTGTCATTGACCATGGCGGGATTGCTGGCGGCAAGCTTTGCCTTCACCAATTTCCTCGCCCGGCCCGGCGGCGGCTGGTTCAGCGATCGATATGGACGCAAAAAGAGCCTGCTTATTCTATTGACCGGCCTGATCGCTGGCTATGTGGCCATGTCAACCATCAACGCCTCGATCCCCCTGCCTCTGGCGATCTTTTTTCTGGTCGTCTGCTCGCTTTTTGTCAATGCAGGCAATGGCGCCGTTTATGCCGCCGTCCCCCTGATCAAGCGCCGTATGACCGGTCAGATCGCCGGTATGGTGGGAGCCTATGGCAATGTCGGCGGTGTCGTATTTTTGACCGTTTTGTCCTTTGTTAGTGCGCAGATATTTTTCTTGACCATTGCAGGCGCGGCCATTGTCACGCTGCTTGCCGTGATGTTTTTTATGGATGAACCAAGCGGACAAATGGCCGAAATACTGCCTGATGGCACGGTCGAGATGATTGATGTAAGTTAAAAATGCGCTCGCCGCGTGGCAGCTTATGCAGCTGGCTCCAAGGGATGATCCCCTGGAACCCGATTTAGGGGTTTGGGGACTGGTCCCCAATGCCGTCTGCAAAGATGCCGGTCCGGCGAGGACATGCCCGCAAGGGCACCATGCAAGGCACACATATGACAACAGGCCCCAAAATCACCATCGGCCTTCATTCCACGAAGGGCCGCAAAGAGCGCAATGATGACAGCTATGGCATCATCGTGCCAGACAGGCCCTTGCTTGAAAGCAAGGGCATTGCCATGGCCATTGCCGATGGCATGAGCACCTCTGAGGCTGGCAAGGAAGCCTCTGAAACCTGCGTCAAATCTTTCCTCATGGATTATTACTGTACCCATGAAAGCTGGACCGTCAAACCCTCCGTCAGCCGCGTTTTAACAGCGGTTAATCGCTGGCTATACTCGCAAGGTCAGGCGCAATACACCTCAGAGCGCGCCATGGTCACAACCTTTTCCGGCCTCGTTCTCAAAGGCGCCATGGCACATATTTTCCATGCCGGTGACAGCCGCATCTATCTGTTACGCGGCAACACATTACGGCAATTGACCAGAGACCACCGTGTTCATTTATCTCGCGGCCGTGATATGCTGTCGCGAGCCTTTGGCATCGACCCAACGCTTGAGGTCGACTATCACGCACGCCCCTTGGAGGCTGGTGATCTGTTGCTGTTTTCCACTGATGGGGTGCATGATTTTTTACGCGATGGCGATATTCGCAAACTTGTTCTTGAACATGACAATCTTGATACCGCCGCCAAAGCGCTGGTTGAGGCCGCCTATGAGGCTGGCAGCGGCGACAATCTATCGTGCCAGATTGTCCGCATTGATGACCCCGGGGCGTTTAGTGAAGATGCCCATCATAAAAGGCTGACCGACCGCCCCTTCCCCCCCGAGCTTGCCCCCGGCATGGTGATGGATGGCTTTCGCATCGAGCGCGATCTCTACTTGTCGTCCCGCTCGCAAGTCTATCTAGCGGTCGACGTGGAAACCAATGAGCGCGTTGTTCTCAAAACACCCTCGATCAATTTCGAGGACGACCCCGCCTACATCGAATTGTTCACCCGTGAGGAATGGATCGGCTCGCAAATAGACAGCCCGCATGTATTAAAAGTACGCCATAAGGGGCGCTCGCGCCGTTTTTTGTATACGGTACTTGATTTTGTCGAGGGTCAGACATTGACGCAGTGGATGCATGATCATCCCAAACCCGGCCTGGTCGAAGTGCGCGAAATTGTCAGCCAGATCGCCATGGGACTGCGCGCTTTTCACCGCAAGGAAATGATCCATCAGGATTTAAAACCCGACAATATCCTCATCGACCAGCATGGCACCGTCAAAATCATCGATTTTGGCTCGACCCGCGTTGCCGGGGTGCAAGAGGTTGAGGGAGAAGACAAGCTCCCGCAATTACTGGGGACCAGAGCCTATAGCGCGCCCGAATATCTGCTGGAACAAAAGCCAACCAATGGCTCGGATCTCTATTCTCTGGGGGTCATCACCTATGAAATGCTGACCGGAAAACATCCGTATGGCAGAGGCTTTGCAAACAAAAAAGATGTGGCAAAACTGCCTCTGACACCGGCCCATGAACACAATAAGAATATCCCGTTGCATGTCTCATGGGCGCTTGGCAAAGCACTCGCCAAGCGCCAGAGTGATCGCTATTCACTGATGTCGCAATTTTTGACAGATCTCGAAAAACCTAATCCCGCCAGCCTGGAAGTGGCCAGCCAACCCCTGTTGCAGCGCAACCCCGTGTCGTTCTGGCGCGCTGCAGCGCTGATCCTGCTATTGCTCAACTTGATCCAATTGCTGGTACGATAAAGCCCTGGCGACGCTGCACCATGCCTTATGCCAAGGCCAGGTGCTCTAGCCGCAATAGCTGCGGTTCCAGCGGGCACGCGCGCCGTTATCGATATGAATATGGCTACATTTGCCATGATAAAGGCCAACGCCGCCATTATGGTTTTTGTTGAGCCAGCGCCAGGCTCTCATCTTGTTTTTGATCTTGAAATCAACGGCGCGGCAATCAGCATGCTTGGAGCGTCGACCGGTACCAGCAATACGGGCACCGCCGCGCCGGGTGGAAACAATGGTTACAGGACCAAATTTCTTGCGAACCTGCGCCAGGCGCTGTTTGACGGCCGAAGGCAGGCAGCTTATTGAGCGACTGCCAGCTTGTGAGCTCTCGACATTCCACCCCAGAACAACAAAGGCAAACAGGCCCGTCAAAATCAAATTACGCATTTTATCACCCTGCTTTCAACTTCCAAAGATAAATTCTGGCAGTTTTTATATACCTATACGCGAATTACACAATCGCGTTAGTGTCGCAGGGAGAAAGCACTCAAAATCGTTAGCAATCAATATGTTAGTGACTATCGCCACAGTTGGAACATAGTCCAGCCATCTCAATATTGAGCTTGTGGAGGTGAAAACCAGCGCTTGTGGCCAGTTGACGCAAGGGCTCTTGGCATGTCTTGATCGACAATTCCAACACCGTGCCACAGCGCTCACAGATCATAAATCCGGCTGCCTCTGTATGAGGAGCGCCCGAGCAGGCCACAAAAGCGTTGAGGCTCTCAATGCGATGGGCCAGACCTTGTTCAAGCAAGCCATCAAGGGCCCGATAGATGGTCAGCGGCGCTTTTAGCCCCTCGCGCTGGACACGGGCCAGATCAAGTATCTCGTAGGCACTCAAAGGCCCCTTGGCACTGCAAAGGGCCGCAAAGACAATCTGCTGATTTTTGGTCAAGGCTGTTTTGCTCATGTCAACCAACTCCTTTTTTGAGCGGTAAGACAAAAACGGCCAGGAACAGCATCAGCGCTGCGACAACAATCGAGGGGCCAGAGGGCGTATCAAAGGCCAAGGAGCCATAAAGACCGGCAATCACAGATAAAACC
>JAJRRW010000142.1 GCA_024279115.1 Alphaproteobacteria bacterium | reverse complement strand
AAGGCAGATGAGCAAAAAACAACTCAACATCACCGTGCGCGGCACCGGCATTGTCGGTGTCTGGCAGGCGTTTGTGCTGGCCGCAAAGGGCCATCATGTCACCCTGGTCAGCAAGACGATCGAGCCGTTCAGCGAAGCGTCGAGCTGGATCGCAGGGGCTATGCTGGCACCATTTTGCGAAACGGAAAGCGCGGAACCGATCATTCGCCGCCTCGGTCTGCAATCAATGCCTTTGTGGCAACAAGCGTTCCCCCATGTCTCCAATAATGGCACGCTGGTGGTGACACAGCCGCGCGATACCAGCGAATTAAAACGCTTTGCCCGCCAGACCAGTGAACATAGCACTGTCGATGCCGCGCAACTGGAAGAGCTGGAGCCGGACCTTGCCGGGCGCTTTCGCACGGGACTGTTTTTTGCGCGCGAAGCCCATCTGCAACCCCACTGGGCCCTCACCCATATTTTGCAAAAAGCCATGGACGCGGGAGCTCAAACCAAGTTTGGCACAAGCGAGGTGCCCGCTGGCAGCGATTTTGTGATTGATTGCCGGGGCATCGCGGCACGAGACGAGTTGCCAAATCTGCGCGGAGTGCGCGGCGAGATGGCCATTATCCGCACCAGCGAAATCAGCTTTAGCCGCCCCATCCGGCTGCTGCACCCACGTTTTCCGCTCTATATGGTGCCCTGGCCCGAAAACTATTTCATGATCGGCGCGACTGTTATTGAAAGCGATGATAGCGGCCCCGTCAGCGTGCGTTCTGGGCTGGAAATACTGGGATCCGCCTACGGGCTGCATCCAGCATTTGGCGAAGCGGAAATCGTCAAACTTTCTGCCAATATTCGCCCCGCTTTTCCCGACAATATCCCAAAAATCATCGTGCGCGACAAGGTCCTTCATGTTAACGGTCTATATCGACACGGGTTTTTGACCTCACCGGCTCTTGCCCATTGTGTCGCCGACTATCTGGAAACAAAAACACTCGATGAGGAGGTGTTTGTCGTTGAACATTAAATTGAATGGAGCCGAGGCCGAAACAGGTGCCAAAACGCTCAAACAACTTTGCGATATGCTTGGGTATGACCTTGAGGCCAAAATTGCCACCGCCGTCAATGGAGAATTCATGGCCAAGGCCGAGCGGGACAATTACCAGCTTGCCAGCGGCGACGAGATAGAAATTGTTGCTCCAAGGCAAGGTGGATAAGCCCGATGATGCTTGAGTTTTACGGGCAACAAGTGGCCTCAAGGCTGCTGATGGGAACGGCTCTTTTTCCCTCCCCCGATATTTTACAAAAAGCGGTCAGGGCCTCACATGCCAGCATCGTCACGGTGTCGGTGCGCCGCGAGGCGGCCAGCGCTCAATCGGGTCAATCCTCCCAGTCTGGTCAGGGCTTTTGGGAGTTGATCCGCCAGCTCGACGTGCGCGTGCTGCCCAACACGGCTGGTTGCAAGAGCGTCAAGGAAGCTGTGACCACTGCAAAAATGGCCCGCGAACTGTTTGAAACCAACTGGATCAAGCTGGAAGTCATTGCCAATGACGACACGTTGCAACCCGATCTGTTCGGGCTGGTGGAAGCGGCTAAAATATTATGTGACGAAGGTTTTGAGGTCTTTCCCTACACAACGGAAGATCTGGGAGCGGCCGAACGTCTGCTCGAAGCCGGGTGCGAAATCCTGATGCCGTGGGGCGCCCCCATCGGCTCGGCGCGCGGCCTCAACAACCCCTTTGCGCTGGAAAGCATGCGCGCCTATTTTCCTGATACTCCGCTCATTATTGATGCTGGCATCGGTGCGCCATCGCATGCGGCCAGAGCCATGGAAATGGGCTATGACGCTGTGCTGCTGAATACCGCCATCGCCAAAGCTGGTGACCCCGTGCACATGGCCAAAGCGTTTGCGGGCGCAATTGAGGCTGGCCGCAGTGCTTTTTTGGCCGGCGTAATGGAACCTCGTGACATGGCCTCCCCTTCAACGCCGGTTGCTGGTACACCGTTTTTTAAACTGGACTGATTATGCCCCCTCTCTTGCATCCCTTTTACCCCGCTGTCCCTGACATCACCTGGCTGATAAGCCTGGTGCCGCTTGGCATCAAAACCATCCAGCTGCGCATCAAGGATCAGCCACTTGACGAGGTCGAAAAGCAGATCAGCAAAGCCGTGCAAATTTGTGATCGCCACGACTGCACGCTGATCATCAATGATTATTGGCGCGAAGCGATTGAACTTGGCGCGACATTTATTCATCTGGGGCAAGAAGATCTGGCGCTTGCTGATCTGGGCGCTATCCGCAAGGCTGGCCTGAAGCTGGGGCTTAGTACTCATTCTCATGAGGAACTGGAGATCGCTCTGGCGGCCAAGCCAGACTATGTGGCGCTTGGTCCGGTCTGGGAAACCAGTCTCAAAAAGATGAAATGGCGACCACAGGGATTGGAGCGCCTGCAAAAATGGGTACAAAAATCGCCAGTACCGGTTGTCGCCATTGGCGGCATTACTCTTGAGCGCGCGCCACAAACCTTTGCCACCGGCGCCGCGTCCATTGCCGTTGTCACGGATATTGTCTTTCATGAAAATCCAGAACGCCGGGTCAAAGCCTGGCTGGCACTTTGCAAGCAATAAGAGATGCCTGCCAGCTTGAGGATCAGCTGTTTGCGAATACAAGTTGAGAAAATCTGGTGCAGGCAATAGTCTGATCTCTCACAAGATCGCGCCCCTTTCTCACGACAGGCTTATCAGATTATGGACTTCCTCACGTTCAAAACATTTCTTAGTATCGAAGTTCTCATCATTTTCTATTATCTGGGAGCCGTTGTTCTGCCCGTGTTTGTCTGGTCCTTGTCATCCTGGGTCATGCAAAAATACAAAATTGCCGATTTTGTCAATCAACACAAAAAACGACTGACCGACCAGCCGTTCTACAAATCCCGGCGAACAAAAATGATCTTGCTGTTTGTCTGGCTGTTCTTGTTTCTGGAGCTATGCTGGCGCATGCTGTTCGAGTTCCTGATCGCCTATATGCAGATGCGTGATGCCTTGCTTAAAATCACTTTGTAGAAATCGAATGAACAACCTTTGAGACCTTACATCTAGCCGCTTGCCCCAAATAAATTTGCTTCAAATAGTCGATAAGTTATACTGCCAATATCTTAAAAAATGTATGAGGAACAAAATGACCAAATTGATTGCGGGACTATTATGTGCATTTGTTACACTGCAAGGCTCCCTTGCCTTTGCAAACGAGCAAGACATGCTGACAAAAGAAGCCAGAACCGTCATGAAAGGCTTTGGTATGGAACTCAAGTCAACATTGGTTGCGGCAATGAAAAGCGGCGGGCCCGTCAATGCTCTTGGGGTCTGCAATACAAAAGCTGGTCCCATCACCATGAAAAATGCCAGGGACTCCGGCTGGAATATCAGGCGGACGTCCTTGAAGCTGCGCAATCCCTCCAACAAGGCTGATGCCTGGGAACTCGCGGTTCTCAACGATTTCGAGGCCAAAAAAGCAGCCGGTGCCAATCCCAAAAAGCTGGAACACTCTGCGATCATCGAGAAAGATGGCAAAAAAACATTTCGCTATATGAAGGCCATTCCAACTGGCAAGGCCTGTCTTCTTTGCCACGGCGCAGGCATTAAAGCCCCCGTCAAAGAGAAAATCGCGGCTCACTATCCAAGTGACAAGGCGACAGGCTTTCAACTCGGCGATATTCGAGGCGCTTTTTCTTTGTCAAAAGAACTGAAATAAACAGCCCAACCAGCTTGGCTCTAGAGCAATTTGCGTTCACCCGCAATCATTCCAGCTGACATTTTTGCTCCGTTTTCGGCGTCAAGAAATTTGAAAATATCCAGATATATCCCGCATTTCTTAACTTGAAACCGAAGCAAAACTGTTCAGCTGTTTCTGACCAAGAGTGAATGCAAACCGCTCTAGCGGGCCGGAGCGCCGCTCTTGCAACGCTGTACGAAATCAACAAACCTAACCGCCCAATCATTTTGGGCGGTCGTGCGATGATGGCAAAAACCCGCCTGCACATTATTGAGCACAATGCCATCATGGGTCCCGTCAATACCGTGGCCACGCAGCACCTTATGGGCAAACACCGTATCGTCCGGCAAACCGGCAATCGACGCATAGTGAAATTCGTGAGCCATGAGGGAGGCGGGCTGATCATCATCGCTTTGCCTTGGCCAGTCGCCATGTCCGGTTTCTTGCAACCGCACCAGACCCCGCCCTTGCGGTACCTCATGCATGGTGATCCGGCCCGGGATAAAACCAACCATTTCGGCACGCTCGCCATGCCACGAAATATCATGCGACAGATAGATCAGCCCCCCACATTCGGCATAGATTGGCAATCCGTTTTGCGCGGCAGCCTTGATGTCGTCGCGCAGGGCCTTGTTGTCTTGCAAGGCCTGCATATGAGTTTCGGGAAACCCACCCCCTAGAAACAGGCCATCTACCGGCGGCAGCTTGCGATCTGCAAGACTATTGAAAAACACCAGATCTGCCCCGGCATCTGCGAGCGCTTCCAGATCATCGGCATAATAAAAACCAAAGGCACTGTCACGGGCAATGCCGATACGCAGCTTGCTTGAGGAAAGAGTGATCGGAGCTGGTGGCAGGGCTGGCGGCGGAGTTGGTGGCGCTGGCACCATTTGCTACCTCTCCAGCAACCGGTCAATATCCACCGACTTTTCCATCATCTGGGCAAGTTCACTGATACGCTCCAGCGCATGATCACTTTCGCTGGGGGGAACGAGACCTAAGTGACGCTCGGGAGCCAGCAGGTCTTTATCGCGCGGTACGGAGCCAATGACAGCCATATCCGTGTAGCGCTCCACCGAGGCGCGCAGCTTGTCTTCCTGACGCGAACTGACAACCTTGTTGAAGATCACACCAGCGAATTTCACATCCGGCCCAAAGGCGGCGTAGCCCATCAGCAAGGGCGCGATGCCGCGCGTAATACCAACCACGTCAATCACCAGAATAACCGGCGCCTGCAACATCACGGCAAGGGCGGCATTTGAATCATGACCATCAAGCGCAACGCCGTCATACAAGCCCTTATTACCCTCAACCAGACCAATATCGCAGCCTGCCAGTTTGCGCGCGAACAGATCCAGTATCTCATCATGGCTCTGAGTATTGAAATCCAGATTGTAACAGGGGCGATTTGTGGCGCGTTGCAACCACAGTGGATCAATATAGTCCGGGCCTTTTTTAAAGGTCTGAACGCTCACACCGCGCCTTGTCAAGGCAGCCGCCAGCCCCACCGACAAAGTGGTCTTGCCTGACGACTTGTGAGCCGCTGATATATATAGATGCGCCACGATAAACTCGACGGGCTATAAGGATTATTGATCTTCTTCGACAGGAGAGGGCAAGAACGGCAATATTTTAAGGGCAAACCCAACGATAAACATGGCGATGGACACACCCGCCAGCCCAAGCAACAGCTCCGGCAAGGTTGGCATATAGGTCCCAAAAACACCATCCTGGAACGTGCTGGTCACTTCCATGCCCGGGAACAGACTTAACGGATAAGACTGGCCGCCAATGACGATGACATAAATATGGGCCATGCCGCCAAGCAGCATCAAGATCGATGCCGATGTCAGCCCCACTCTGGATGATCCAAAATCGGGCTTCATCAAGATCATCAGTGGCAAGAGAGCGCCAATAAACACATGCCCGACCCAGAACAGCCAGGTAAAGACGCTGCCACTCCACAAAATATAGCGTTCAACGCCGATATGCTCGGCTGCATACAGATTGGTGAGATGTTGAACGGCCGTGAAATACAGCATGGCCGCGATAAAGATAATGAACAGCTCGCGCAGCTTGGTTGAGACATCGCGGGTGAGCAATCGATGCCCCGTAGCCTGACACATGGTGATCAGCACCCAGACCGTGAAAGCCATGCCATAGACGAAGGAAGCCGAGATAAACAAGGGAGCCATAATGGCCGCATCATAGGCTTCGCGTGCGACCAGGAAGCCGAAAATAGAGCCCGTACCAGTGGTCAAAATGATCCGCCAGACAAAGGCACCCCATCCCGCCACCTTATTGAAGCGGGCCACGGTTTTGTCCATCATGGTCCAAAGATAGATGCCCACAATGGTGATAAAGCCGGTGTAAAGAATGATGTTCCAGGCGAAAATCGACTTGAAATTATAATAGGTCATGGCGATGATCAAACGGTCGGGACGACCAAGGTCGAGCAAAAGCACCACAAGACCGCCAATCAATAGCGCAATGGCCAAAATAGCCGACAGGCGCGCAAAGCGCTTATAAGCCAGCTTACTGAAAACAGACGATGCAGAGGCCAGATTGAGTGCCCCCGACGCCGAGACGATCAAGAAAATCGCGAACACATGCGGCAATCCCCAGACCACTTGATTGTTCATGCCGGTCACCACATGACCATTGTGCTCCATATAAAAAGCGGCACCCAGTCCAATCGCGATGACCACAACATGCAGAACCAACAAAATGTTGAAGCTGTTGTTATATTCGCGAAGCTGTCTATATGTCTCGGCCATTTTTTCTTCTCACATTCAAAATTGCAACCCGCCGGCTCTCAACGTGAAGAGCGGGAGCATCAGATATTTCTGTAACGAACACCAGGGTCAAGATTGAGGTCTGCACGAACCTGCTGGGTCGCCACAGACTTGATCAATTGTGCAAGCTTGCTCGACTTGTCATTGAGATCGCCAAACACCATGCCACCCCTGGGGGCCGCTTTCACGCATGCGGGCTGCTTGCCCTCGTCAACAAGGTGCACACACATGGTGCAACTTTCGACGGTGCCAATGCCGCGCGGGGCATGTTCTTTTTGATCTTCAACATGTTCATGCACAAATGAGCGTGCTTTGTAGGGGCAGGCCATCATGCAATAACGACAACCAATGCAGATATGCTTGTCCACCAGCACAATACCGTCCTTGCGCTTGAAGGATGCCCCAGTCGGGCACACATCTACACAAGGGGGTTCAGCGCAATGCTGGCACATCATCGGCAATGAAAATTTTTCTTCGGTTTTCTTGTTTTTGAGATTAACGCGGCGTATCCATTGCGCGTCGGTCAAGGGTCTGCCGTTATCACGCCAGCCATTCTCGTCCTGACAGGCTTTGACGCAGGCATCGACATCAGCATCGCTGAATTTGGCCGCATCAATGAGCAGCCCCCAGCGCGATTTATTGGTCACAGCTTGCGCGGCGGGCTTGGCGCCGGCTTCCCCATAGGCAAACAATGTCATGCCCGGAGCGAGGGCAAGCGCTGCAGCCGAGCCCTTTAGAAACTCGCGGCGGCTGCTATCCTCCCTGGTTTTGGCATCCCTGATTTTGCCATCATTGGTGTTGGTGTTTTGGGCCACCGGTTGTATCTGATCAGGCTTCAAGGAGATCATTTCGCTTCTCCTGCAATAAATTTGCGCAATGTCACGACAGTCGTATCACCCGCTTTCCCCATCGAAGAAACTCCCGCCGACTTGTCATGGGGATTGCCAGCGGCTTTGGCCGCTTTGTTCATGGCATCTCCAGGACGAGAGGCATGACAATCGAAGCAGTCCATACGAACGGCCACATAGTCATGACAGGAGCGGCAAAAATGACGCTCATCCTTGATGGTCACAAATTTATTGCTCTCATCTTTCACAGCATGACAGGCAATACAGTTTTTAAGGCTGAATTTCTTTGTCCTGATACCATCATGCATGGTCTGATCACGTTTGTGATCAAGCAGGTTCATATGCGTCTTGCGCATAATCTTGGGATCAAGATCACATTGTCCGCCGATCGCCTTGGGCGGTTTTGGCATCCATGCAGGCTGCGCACTGGCCTGCCCGGTGAACGCCAGCAAGCTCACACCAACAAACGACACGCCAAGCAGTGTCAGAATCAGCCTTTGCATGATGAGTACAATTTTCATCGTCTTTGCCAGTCCTTCTTGGGCCAGTCCATCAAGGACAAGGCCGATCTAAGCATCAAACCTTGATCAGGGTGATCACGCTTGACCACCCTCACCATTTTCGTGTGGGAGCTGGCTTATTCGCCAAGCCCCATTTCGATATATCCACTTGGGCAAACATCGGCGCAGATGTGACAACCAATACATTTGGTATAGTCGGTGTCGACATAGCGGCCAACCGCATGCTTGTCTTTTTTGACTTTAAAGACCGCATCCTGCGGGCAATAGATGACGCAGTTGTCGCACTCAAAGCACATGCCGCAACTCATGCAACGATCGCCTTCCTTGCTGGCCTGTTCGCCAGAAAGAGATTTGATCCGCTCTTCAAAGTTACCCATGACATGATCGGCATCAACCAGAACATGATCGCGCTTGTTGCGCTCTTCAAACTGGAAATGCCCCAGAAATAATTCGTCATGTGCGATGATCTTGGTGGAAGAGCGATCTTCATAATTGTGGACCGCCCAGTCGCTTTCCGATGTTCCCATGGTCTGACTATTATCATGCTCGGCAGGATCGAGTTCGCGATTATGCAGCTCGTTGAGCAGGTTAAAGTGATGCACGTCCACTTTCGGGCGTTTTTTCGCATCGACCTTGCCATTGTCAAGAAAGTCATTGATGGTTTCAACCGCGATGCTGGCGTGGCCAATCGCCGTTGTCAGCAGGTGAGGACGCACAATATCACCAATGGCGAAATGTTTTTCCTTGTCTTTGACCCGGTAGAAGGTGTCAACATTCATGAAGCCGCGACCATTGTCGAGGCCCTCTTCAAGGCCTTCCAGATCACCGAACTGACCAATCGCCGAGACGACCATATCACATTCAATATCATATTCTTTCGCCCCTTCAACGGCAGAAGGAATACCCTTATTGTCAACGGTGCAATCAACAACGCGCAATGCGATGGCCAAGCCTTTGTCATTCTTGACAACCTTGACCGGCATAACGCCGCCCTTGATGTCGATGCCTTCACGTTTGGCATCTTCGCGTTCATGCTCTGCAGCGGTCATCTGTTCGATAGGGAACAAAGATGTCAAAACCGTCGTCACGCCTTCGCGGCGCAGATTGCCCGCGACGTCATGAGCGGTATAGCCAAGCGCTTCGGCTCCCGCCACATCCTTGTCGGCAATCTTGGTGATATGACCGAGGCGACGGGCAACAGAGGCCACGTCAACCGAGGTATCACCACCGCCAACAACGACAACTTTTTTGGCCGTACCAACGACCCAGCCTTCGTTAAAGGCATCAAGGAAATCAACACCGGCGAGACAGTTTTCCGTACCTTCCCAACCCTCGGTTGGCAGGCCGCGGCCCTTTTGCGCCCCGATGGCCCAGACGATCGCGTCATATTCGTTGATCTCATCCATGCTGACATCCTTGCCAACCGTTGTATTGAGACGAACCTCAACACCCAGATCAATAATGCGATTGATTTCACTATCGAGCATTTCGCGCGGGGTCCGGTAATTGGGAATACCATAACGCATCATGCCGCCCAGTTCGCTGTGACTGTCAAAGATCGTTACAGCATGACCTTTCTGGCGCAGATTATAAGCGGCCGTCAGACCACCTGGTCCAGCTCCGATAATCGCTACTTTTTTACCGGTATCTGGTCCGGCAGGAAGCAATTTGAGATTGTTTTCATTGGCATAGTCACCAACATATTGCTCAACCGAGTTGATGCCAACCGTGTCATCCAGCTCATTGCGGTTGCAGCCATCTTCGCAAGGGGCGGGGCAAACCCGGCCCATGGTGGCGGGAAACGGGTTGGCTTCTGCCATGCGGTTAAAGGCATATTCTTCCCAGGCCTGACCTTCAACGGGAGATTTGTCCATGCCGCGCGCAATCGCCAGCCAGCCACGGATTTCATGACCCGAAGGGCAGCTGCCCTGACAAGGAGGTGTTTTGTGAATATAGGTCGGGCACTTGTGCGAGGCATCTGCCTTGAATATTTTTTCCTGCAATTCCCATTCTGTATCCCCCTCCTCAAACCGGTGGTAGGTGTGACCCTTTTCCTCAGTATCTGTCACATCAGTCATGTCTTTTCTCCCTTGAAGCCGCGCCTTATGCGGGCCATCTGTTTCATTCTGTTTATCCCATCCAGATATACTGGAGCGGATCATCCTTAAATTATTTACCTGCTTCGCTTGAAGCGGATGGTTCGTCTTTATTGTCAGGCTTTGAATCGTTTGCCGCTTCTGGAGCCGGGGGTTCTTCTTCCTTTGGAGCATCGCTCATGATAATGGCATTGCTCACGAGTTGATGCACACTCTGGATGGCTTCCATATCGAAATCATATTTCGGCAGCACCTTGGCAAACTGACTTTTACAGATCGCACAAATAGCGGCCAGATTGGTGACGCCATGCTCTTGTGTAACCTTGCGCAAGGCCCGCATACGAGGCTGGGCTCCCTTGACACGAATATCCATCAGATCATCCGTCAAAATACCGCCGCCGCCGCCGCAGCAAACCGTTCCTTCCTTGATCGTGTTCTCATCCATGTCGTGATAATTGTTGCACACGGCCTTGATGACGGCGCGCGGAATTTCAAACTGGCCGCCAGGCTTGTCACCCATGCGGGTGGCGCGGGCCACATTGCAGCTATCATGGAAGGTCAGCGTCATGTGATCGTTTTTGGTTTTGTCGAATTTCAGCTTGCCGTCATTGATGGCGTCAAAGGTGAATTCGCAAATATGCTGAGGGACCGGATATTTTGGATCGAGAAAATCCCAGGGACCAGCAAGCGTATTCAAGAACGCATAAGCAACGCGCCAGGCATGCCCGCATTCGCCAAAAATGATGCGCTTGACACCAAGCTCCAGCGCCGCTTCGCGAATACGCAAAGATACTTTGCGCATATTATCGTAGGACCCGATAAACATGCCAAAATTACCGGCTTCAGACGCCGTCGTGCTCAAGGTCCAGTCAACGCCAAGCTCATGAAAAACCTTGGCATAACCAAACAGGCCGTCAATATGAGGCTCGGCAAAAAAGTCGGCTGATGGCGTCACCAAAAGAACATCGGCACCCTTCTTGTCCACCGGCATTTTGATGGGAATGCCGGTTTCTTCTTCGAGCTCTTCCTCAAAATCCACCATCGTCGCCTTGATGGCTTTGGCCGGCATCCCCAGATTGTTGCCAATGGAATGAACCTTGCCAATGATCTCGTTGCAATATTTCTGGCCTTTGCCAACGCTATCCATGATCTCGCGAGCAGCCATGGAAATCTCGGCGGTATCAATACCGTAAGGGCAATAAACGGAGCAGCGACGACATTGCGAGCACTGGTGAAAATAATTATACCATTCGCTTAGCACGTCTTCCGTGAGGTCACGGGCTCCCACCAGCCAGGGGGCGATTTTTCCAGGAAGAGTGTAATAACGGCGATAGACGCTGCGCAACAGATCCTGACGGGCCACCGGCATATTTTTGGGATCGCCCGTGCCAAGATAGTAATGGCATTTGTCGGTACAGGCACCGCATTTGACGCAGCTATCGAGATAAACGCGAAAGGAGCGGTATTTCTGACGCAGATCACCGATCTTGGCAATCGCCACGTCCTGCCAGTCATCGACCAGCTCACCGGGATAGCCCAGATCAGTCTGATGCTTGGGAGCCGCTTCAAAGCTGTGCAGATCCTTCATCGCATCAGGTACCATTTCTGGCATCTCTAGTGGATCAGGCAAGGCTAGCTCAGCGTCGCTATTTATTTCATCCAGCTCTGATTTATCGAGTTCTGACACAACGGCCCTACCTAAAGTCGTTATTTCTTATCGGATACGTTCTCAAGCGCCTTGGCCCAGGGAGCCAAACGACGCTTTTCGCGTGGATTATCGACCTGATTGCGGGTCGGACTGAAGAAGATCCCGGGAGCATGCAACAGCTTGCTATAGGGAAAAATGATCATCAAGATAAGAACCAGCGTCAGATGAACCATCAAGGGCAGGCTGTCAGGCAGCGGCTGCCAGTCGAACATGTTCAAATAAGCAAGGCTCAAAAAGAAGTTTTTGACCGATACAATATCGGTGCGGTCGACATATTGCATCATGAAACCGCTAACACCAATAAAGATCAGCAGCAACAGCATCAAATGGTCAGATGGCGAGGATATATAGCGCACCCGGTTCACAACGATCCGCCTGATGGCCAAGCCAGCCAGACCAAAGATCATGGCAAAACCGGCATATTTGCCGATCGGCTGAATATAGGCAATGCCCAGCCAGATCAGATCCGGTACATATCGCGGGTCGACGAAATAACGGATATGGCGAATAAGCACCAGCAACAGGCCAACATGGAACATATAGCCAAATATCCAGATCCACTTATTGGATTTGAACAGGCTTTCAAATAGCGCCACTTCGCGGAACATGCGTAGCCAGACACCTGGAACAGTCGTTGGCGCAGGTGTCGTCGCAATATTGAGGGGGGCCGGTACTTTTGCATACTCATAGATTCTATAGGCAATCCCGACAATCAAAAGGATTGTCGCGAAATAGAATGCAAGGGCATAAATCGTGGTGATCACGAGTTTGTTCCTCCGTTACCGACTTCAATCGCTTTCGGCTTATCATGCCCGGTCAGTGCCGTGGTCACGTGCCTTTTTTACGATATTTGTTCTAATTTCTCTAACGTGCAGCCAAGTCCAACCAAACGACTGGCCAAAGACACTGCCTGTTCGAACTCACATGTCTTGCCTGATCCACTCACTCACCCGCCTGTGAAAAATCAACTCTCTCAGGGGCCAAAAAGCCAACAGACAAGCCCTACCCCTTGCAGGGCAGATCACTCGATCCCGAAACCAGGGGAAGGTCTGAAATTCCAGTCGGCTTCAATCTGAGTGATGCAAGCGCTCTCTTGAAACATGACGGGATAGTCCAAAGCTCCCCACCGGCCAGAATAATCAAGCCGGTGAGAGGCAAGTTCAATGACTAGATACAGCCAGTTGGTTTTGGCAGTCCGCCAACTTTACAAGCCTGTTTGGCAGGACCATAAGGAAACAACTCATAGAGATATTTGTTGCTGCCTTTTTCAGGACCAAATTTTTTCTTGAGTGCTTTAACAAGCACGCGAATAGCGGGAGCAATCTGATACTCTTCATAATATTCGCGCAAGAAGTTGATCACTTCCCAATGCTCATCAGTCATCTCAATGCCTTCATCTTTAGCCAGCAGACCAGCTAGTTCTGGAGTCCACTGATTGATGTCAGAAAGATAACCTTCTTCGTCATGCTCGATGCTTTCACCGTTGATTTCATAAGCCATTTTAATTCTCCTCTTTTTCTACCATTCCCGTCATTTCGCCTCTTGTTTCAAGAAGCAACAAAAGCGGGAATTCTTTTTCACAAAAGTCTTTTCCGCTCAATTCCCAAGCCCGACCCGTTGCCAGGCCAGATTTTCAAGGCCTTACAGCCAAGACTGTGTCGCTGAGTGCTTTTCGACCAGGTCAACAAAGCCACCAAAATCAACACTTTCAATGCCCTCGATCATGGTCTGATTAGCTAGACCGCGCGCATCAATATCTGGGCCAAGTACGTAAAACTTGATATTGCCCATGCGTTTTTTGATAAGATCGGCAACAGCTGTATTGTCGAGGGCGCCATAGACCCCATCTTCGATCAGCAAAATGCCGGCTCCGTCTTCACAAACCCGCAGGCAGCTTTCGAGTGTATTGCGCTCAAAAGGCGACTTGTTCACTGTATGTAATAGCATATTCAACCTCCTTTAAGCTGTTAGGATAACTTCTTGCTTGGACATCAAAGCTTTCAGCTCTTCAGATGTCAAAACTTCAACCGGCACCACCAGGTCATCGACGGTCAGACCGCGCGCTTCCAGGCTTTCTTTTTCGGCATAAAGTTTCTCAACATCATACCCTTCAAGAGCACGGAATGTCGGCGAGAAGTTTTTCATATTAACGCCTTTGGTCTCTTGCCCTTTTTTGAGCTGGTAGACACCATCATCCATAAAGACCACATGCACATCTTGTTCAAAAGCGGCAGCGATCAGGACTTTTTCAAGCATTTCGAGAGCATAGACCGTCCCGTAAGGGGCCTTGCGATTGACATACATGAAGCGTTTGACAACTTCTGGTCCGTCCTCATCCCATTCTTCTTCCATCAAATACTCTCCTAATCACCAAATGTTATCTGCCGGTCCGCAACGATACCGGATTCGATCAACTGTCCCAGACCCGAGATACGAAAGCCCGGTGCCAGAATTTCATCCTTGATACCGCGGCGCAGCGCAGCGGCAACACAGACAACGAGGTCCACTTTGTGCTCTTGCGCAAGCGCTGACCAGAGTTTCACAAGGTCCCTGTCGTCAGCCTGTGGCTCGGACAGTTTATTGGCATTGTTCACGCCATCATAATAAAAGAACACCCGATAGATTTCGTGTCCTTTTTCCAAAGCAGCCTTCGTAAACAGATAGGCGCTATCAGATGCTTGGTGCTGAAACGGTCCTTCATTGACCATGATACCAAATTTCAAAGCGTCATCCCCCAACTTGATAAGTTACAATTTTGTTCAACAGGTTTTCACCCAGTTGTAATTTCGCTCATGTGAGGCCGGAAACGCAACTATGCTATTCCGCCTCGCTTCACTATGACGCAATCCATCCAGAAAAGGAGCAAGTCAAAATCTGGGGATTGCAAAGAATAGAGGCATACAAAATACGCCTCTACTCATCTGTCTTCATGTCTAATCAAACCATCTTGACTAGAAGCGAATATGCGCCGAATGGTTCATTGAATTGCGAGCACCGACCCAGGTATCAATGTGATGCTTGGTAAAGGCGAAGCCGGTTTTTTCAAAAAAGGCTGGCCATCCGATACGATCAATCCACTCACCAACACGCTCCCAGTCGCGCGCATCGTCTTTATAAGTCGTGACGATGGTGCGAACAGCTGCTTCAACTTCGGGCCAGCGCGGCGGGTTGTTGGGCAGATTGGCGACCACGAGTTTGTGGAATGTTGGCTTGGAGCGGGCATTGGAATGTTTGCCACCAACCCAGATGGCGATCCGGGTTTCTTCCTTGCCATTGATCTGCATCGGCGGACAAGGCGCAAAGCAAGCACCACAGCAAATGCATTTCTTTTCATCAACTTCAAGCGAGGGCTTGCCATTGACCATGGCCGGGCGAATAGCCGCAACCGGACAACGGGCCACAACGGATGGGCGTTCACAAACCTTACCAACAAGGTCATGATTGATGCGAGGCGGCTTGGTATATTGCACATTGATGGCAATATCACCCTGGCCACCACAGTTGATCTGACAACAAGATGTTGTCACCTTCACGCGGTTAGGCATTTCTTCTGAAATAAAGTCAGCGTGGAAAATATCCATTAGACTTTTCGTCACGCCAGAAGCGTCTGTTCCTGGAATGTCGCAATGCAACCAACCCTGCGTATGGGAGACCATGGCAATCGAATTGCCTGTACCACCAACGGGATAACCAGCCTCACCAAGCTTGGCGATCAGCGGCTCAACCTTGGCTTCATCTGCACACAAAAACTCAAGAGAGCTACGAGCGGTAAAGCGCAAGAAGCCATCACAATATTCGTCAGCAAGATCGCACAATTCGTTGATCTGAAAAGCATCCATCTGGCGCGTTGTGCCAACCTTGACAGTCCAGATCTCGTCACCACTCTTTGCAACATGATGCAAAACACCGGGCCGGGGGCGCTCATGCCAGTCCCATTTTCCGTAATTGGCTTTCATGATCGGATGCATATATTGCATGGGATCTGGAACACCGTGCTCATCGGGTAGTTTTGGTGGAGGTGGTCTATCGTTCATTACAAATTCTCCCTAAGTCTTCCTCTTGTAGAGACCATTTTCAGCCTCTGGAATTTTAATGGAAATATCTGGTGAAACAAAGCTCCACCAGATCAATCCTGTTCTTATTCAGCGGCTTCTGATTT
>JAJRRW010000141.1 GCA_024279115.1 Alphaproteobacteria bacterium | reverse complement strand
TCCATGGATAAAGCCGCGCTACAATCTTCGAGCTTGCTCGCCGAAAAAGGCTTTAAACTGGATTATTTTGAGTTGCGAGATGCCGATACGCTCGCCCCGATGGAGCAATGGCACGGCAAACCGGCGCGACTATTGATCGCTGCCATGCTTGGGCACACAAGGCTTATCGACAATATCGCCATTATAGGCTAGGAAGCAGAAAAACTCTTTAGCTTCCCGGACCTGCCCCGGGACCTGGTGCATTGGACGGGATCTTCTTGTGAGATTGTCCCGTTTTGCTCCTGGGCCCCGGATCGGCGCTTTGCTTGTCCAGGGAGCACTATTTTGAAACATCGCTACAAGATCAGAACCGGGGACAGATATGCCAGCATCGGCGCTTATGAATGTCATGACCAAGGCCGCACGCAAAGCCGGGCGCGCCCTGTCACGTGACTTTGGAGAAGTCGAACATTTGCAGGTGGCCACCAAGGGCCCCGCAGATTTTGTCTCGCGCGCCGACCATCGCGCCGAAAAAATCATTTATGAAGAACTGTCTCACGCCCGCCCCCACTATAATTTCCTGATGGAAGAGCGCGGTATTGTCGAGGGCTCGGACAAAACCCATCGCTGGATCGTCGATCCGCTGGACGGCACCACCAATTATTTGCACGGCATCCCGCAATTTGCCATATCAATTGCCCTTGAACGCGATGGCAAGCTGGTGGCCGGATTGATCTACAATCCCGTGATGGATGAAATGTATACTGCGGAAAAAGGCTCCGGGGCTTTTCTCAATGATCGGCGGATCCGGGTGGCGGGACGCGAAAAACTTGAAGATGCCGTCGTTGTAACCGGTATTCCTCATCGCGGGAAATCCGGCAAAGAGGTGTTTATTCAAGAATGCCGCGACGTTATGCAAACGGTTGTTGGCATCAGACGCACCGGATCGGCTGCTATTGATCTGGCCTGGGTGGCTGCCGGGCGTTTCGATGGATATTGGGAGCGCGGCATTCAGGCGTGGGATATGGCCGCCGGAATTGTACTGGTGCGCGAAGCCGGTGGGCTGGTCTCTGATGCCGAGGGCGGGCATGATATGCTCGTCAAGGGTAGCATCGTCGCTGGCACCGCTCCCATCCAGCACGAACTGCAAAAAACCATCAGCCCTGGCCAATAGCTCGTGGTTTGGTCTGGCAAAAGCCGCCAATTTGCAATAGATTTGCATTTATCCTGCCACAATATCCGTTTACGGTAGGTTGGGCTGACATAACGGGATCGATAATATCTGGGTCCTTATAAATAAAATCCTTTGGGGGGATGTGTGAAAAGATGGTTGAAATGCACTATCAGAATTCACTGACCAAACCGTCTGTATTTCTGCGCTGGATGTTCCTGTTCCTGATGGCCTGTGGATTTCTCGGCCTGCTTCTCTATTCACAAATATTTCGGGCTTTTATGGCCAATCCAGGCCTCAATGGTCTGATTGGCGGTGTTTTGCTGTTTGGTATGATCTATTCCTTTCGGCAAATCATCCGGCTTTATCCAGAAATAAACTGGGTCAATCATTTTCGCCTGTCTGATATTACCAAGTCCCAACGAAAACCACCGGTGCTGTTGTCGCCCATGGTCAAACTGCTCGGCGACCGCCCCGGCTCGATCGCCCTTACGACAGGCTCCATGCGCTCCATTCTGGATTCTGTCGGCTCTCGGCTTGACGAAGCGCGCGACACCTCACGCTATTTGATCGGCCTGTTGGTCTTCTTGGGACTGCTTGGCACCTTCTGGGGGCTGCTCGAAACCATTAATTCAGTTGGCAAGACCATTGGTTCGCTACCAACTGGCGGGGATAATCTAAGTGGACTGGAAGATTTGATTTCGGGCCTCAAAGCGCCGCTATCGGGAATGGGCACCGCTTTTAGCTCCTCTTTGTTCGGCCTCGCCGGCTCGTTGATCCTGGGTTTTCTTGATCTTCAGGCCTCCCATGCCCAAAACCGTTTTTATAACGAACTTGAAGACTGGTTAGCCACCATCACGACGCTTGGCGAATCTGATACGGGTTCTGGTTCCGAAGCGTCTCACATCGGTTATGCCGTGCAAGAATTACAACGCAGCATCGCCTTGCTCACTCAAAACCTGCAACAAGGCGGCGGTGCCAGAGGCGCAGACGGCGGTGTACGAGAGCTGGCCAACGGTATTGACGGGCTGGTAAAGCAAATGCGCGCCGAACAACAAGTGGTTCGCGAATGGATGGACGAGCAGGCCAATCAACAATCAGACATTGCCTCGGCTCTCAAAACCATTAGTGGTCAGCCACCTGGACCTTTCAGGAGATAGATCATGCCTTCCCATGCGCGATCAAATCGCCGTTCGAATAATAGTGCCGATTACTGGCCCGGCTTTGTCGATGCAATGGCCACCTTGTTGCTGGTCATGACATTCCTGCTGTCGGTTTTCATGCTGACCAATTTCTTCGTTTCGCAAGAAGTCAGCGGCAAGGACACCGCCCTGCAACGCCTGACCCGGCAAATCACCCAGCTCACTGAACTCTTGTCCCTTGAGCAAACCAAACAACAAAAACTGGAAGACAATATCGCCTCTCTCTCAGCGTCGCTGTCAGCTTCAGACGGGGAAAAATCACGCTTGCAAGGTCTCATTGGCATTGAAAGCGGCCGATCGAAAAGCGCCAATGCCAAAGTGTCTGGCCTTTCCAGCTCTCTTGAAGATCAAAAGAAAATCAGCACAGGCGCCCTCGCAAAAGTCGAATTGCTCAATCATCAAATGGCTGCCCTGCGGCGACAGTTGGCGGCGATCAACGCCTCCCTTGATGCGGCTCAGGCACGAGAAAACAAAAACAAAACGCGGATCGCCGATCTGGGTAAACGTCTGAATATTGCGCTGGCCCGCAAGGTTCAGGAATTGTCGCGCTATCGCTCAGAATTTTTTGGACGCTTGCGGCAGGTGTTGGGCGATCGCGACGATATTCGTGTGGTGGGTGATCGGTTCGTATTCCAGTCAGAAGTGCTGTTTTCGGCGGGTTCCGCAGAACTCAATCCGCTGGCAGCTATCCAGCTCAATCAATTTGCGCAGGCACTTGTTTCTCTGGAAGGCGAGATCCCCGAGGAGATCAACTGGATTTTGCGCGTTGACGGTCATACTGATGCGACCCCCATTCAAACCCCTCAATTCCCAAGCAACTGGGAACTTTCATCGGCAAGAGCCCTGTCGGTGGTACGCTACTTCACCTCGCAAGGGGTGAAACCATCAAGACTGATGGCCGCTGGCTTCGCGGAATTTCGGCCTCTCGCGCTGGGCGACGATCCAGAAATTCATCGCCGCAACCGGCGTATCGAGCTTAAATTGACCAATCAATAAAAAGCCCCCCTATTCGCTCAGCAATTGATCAATCAATTGTTCGGAGGCTGGTACATCAAATGACCCAAAGCGCTGAAAACGGATACGGCCCTGCTTGTCGATAATGGCAATCTCTGGCGTCCCTTTGGTATTGAACCGGCGCATCGTCACGGGCACATAGTGGCCCTTTTGTTGTTGATCTACCCCCACTGGGTGCTCAATTTGTTTTTCTTTCAGATATTTTTTGAGGCGCGCCGGGTTTTGATAGCTATGGCCCTCAAAAACCGTGTGAATACTCACAAATTGGATATCTCCAGCTTTCGCCTGGTCCGCATATTTTTGTTCCCACTTGTGCATAAGAGGAATGGAAAAGCTATTGCACCCAGGACACCAGAGCTGGAAGAAATCGATCACAACCACCTTGCCCCTCAGCTCCGACAGCTTGAAGCCTTTGGAATTGATCCATTCCGATATTTCCCATTCGGGGGCTGTTTGAGACATGTTTGCAGGAATGTTTGTGGCGAGCGTTGGCGCTGAAAGCGACGTCACAAAAAAGATAGAGAGCAGAAAAAAGCGGCCTGACATACGCATGACGATCAAACACCTTGTGTTGAAAACGATGCACCAGCTTAGCTTTCAACCCCAATTATTGACCAATAAACAATTCGTGATCCGTTGCCAGACCCGCCTATGCTGGTGACCCTGCAAGTTGGAGATCAGCCAGTTCCTTGTAAAGACCACCACGATCAATAAGGCTCGAGTGCGTCCCCTCCTCACTGACATGCCCCTTGTCAATCACCAGAATCCGGTCAGCATCTTGTACCGTCGACAAACGATGGGCGATTATCAGCGTGGTCCGCCCCTCTTTCAAGGCCTCCAGCGCCGTCTGAACTTCTCGCTCGCTCGCCGTATCAAGGGCGCTTGTTGCTTCATCCAGCAATAAAATAGGCGCGTCGCGCAAGACCGCGCGCGCGATAGCTATGCGCTGGCGCTGGCCTCCAGACAAGGTTGCCCCATGTTCGCCAAGCGGCGTGTCATAGCCGCGATCAAGTTCGCTGATAAAGTCATGAGCGTAGGCGGCTTTGGCAGCCTTTACGATCTCTTCTCTGGTGGCCCCGTCCGTGCCATAGGCAATATTGGCGGCCACCGTATCGGCGAACAGGGCAATATCTTGGGGAACCAGCGCAATGCGCGCCCGCAAATCACTTAAAGTGACCGCATCAACCTTGCATCCATCAATGGACACCGAGCCTTTGTCAGCATCATAAAACCGCAAGATCAGGTTGAACACCGTACTTTTTCCTGACCCCGAAGATCCGACAATGGCCACCGTTTCGCCAGGCTTGACGTCGAACGACACCCCGTCAAGTGCCTTTGTATCGGCGCGGGTCGGATAGGCAAACTGCACCTCTTTAAAGGAAATATGCCCCGTTTTGTCTTTTTTAAAGCGTTCTGGATTTTGCGGATCTTTGACGTCAGAGCTGGTCTTTAAAATCTCTGCCAGACGCTCCGCTGCTCCCGCCGTCTCTTGCACTTCCCCCCAAACCTCGCTCAAACCGCCAAGCGATCCAGCGGCAATCGCCGAGTAGAGCACGAATTGGCCAAGCGTGCCGCCGCTCATAGTGCCCGCCAGAACATCCTGGGCGCCATACCACAAAATGCCGATAATGCTGGCAAACACCAAAAAGATGGCAATAGCGGTCAGGCCGGCACGTGCTTTCATACGCACCCTGGCCGCTTCAAAACTTTTATCGACGGCGTCGGAAAATCTTCTTGTTACCGATTTTTCAAAACTGTTGGCCTGCATCGTGCGAATAGACGACAGGTTTTCAGCTGCCACCGAGGAAGAGACGGCCAGAGTATCTTGCGCCGTGCGCGATAATGACCGCACAGAACGCCCAAGGCCCACCAGTGGCACAACGATCAGCGGGATCGCCAATATCACCAGACCTGCCAGTTTGGGACTGGTGACAAACATCATGATGATGGCCCCGATGGTCATGATCAAATTTCGCAGGGCTTGCGATGCTGAACTTCCCACGGCACTTTTAATCTGTGTGGTATCTGCGGTGAGGCGGGACATCACCTCCCCGGAATGGGTCACATCGTAAAAAGAGGGGCTTAGGGTGGCGAGGCGCTTGAACACATCGGTGCGCAGATCAGCAACGATTCGCTCTCCCAGCCAACTGACAAAATAAAAGCGCACCGCGCTGGCCAGAGCGAGCACAAGACCGACTGCAAACATGGCCATAAAATAGGTATTGATGGTTTGCGAATGAGACGCGGAAAATCCGGCATCAATCATGCGCCGCACCCCGATGGGCACAGCCAATGTTGCAAAAGCGGCGACAACAAGGGCGATCAGCGCCCCGATGACCATCGGCTTGTGACGTAACAAATACGGTTTTAAAGATTTGAGGGGACCGATTGAGCGGTTGCTCCCACCTTTTCTATTGGCTGTTTTTCCAGCACGTTTTCGGGCTTTGACCGCCACTCTCTATCCTCACATCTTTCAATTAAAAGCGTTGCATTGCGCAACAAGCTACGAAGCTAGCACTATTTTGTAAGAATTCAAATCAGTTGATGGCACGGCGCTTCACAACGCCTGAATTCACCCGATATGGCCTACGGGAAAGCTGGACACACCAAATCAATACTGCCATAGTCACGCCAATCTGTGAGCGAGCCTTAATCTCGCACAAAATGGACAAGGATCGGCGCATATGGGACTGTTCAACGAAGCCTTTACCTGGTGGAATGGCAATACGTGGGGAACCCGGTTTTTCACCCTTCGCAAGGGCAAGCTGGTTGGCGAAGACGAGTTTGGCAATCGCTATTATATTCAACGCAAAGGCGTTGGCCCTTTGGGTATTCCGCGCCGCTGGGTCACTTATAATGGATTGGCTGAAGCCTCAACGGTACCCGCCGACTGGCATGGCTGGCTGCATTATACCGTTGATCAGCTCCCCAACAAAGAGAACTACCAGCCCAGGCACTGGCAAAAAAGACATTCTCCAAATTATACGGGAACGCGCAAAGCTTATCGTCCACAAGGCTCGCTGCTTGCAGGTGCCACCTCCAAGAGTGCGCCGCAAAACTATGAGCCATGGCGGCCTGAATAAGCGCCGGACTGATCGATGAATTGGTAAAGATCAAGCCGTTCATCACTTGCGCCATATGCCTTTGCGTCATCAGTCAAAAACTGTTAGAAACAGCGTCAGTATTTTCGATAGAGGTTTTTTTTGGTGACCTGGTTACATAACTCTCTTTTTCTTGAATTCAGCAGAACCGAACCATAATCCCATGAGCAAGCAGATTTTTGTCCTCAATGGCCCCAATCTTAACCTCCTGGGCACCCGGGAGCCCGAGATTTACGGCGTCTTGAAACTTGATGATATTGAAATCCGTCTAAAAAAACTCGCCAAGGGTCTTGGCATAGAGGTCGATTTTCGCCAAACCAATCAAGAAGGCGATCTCGTCGACTGGGTGCATGAGGCTGGTGCAAAAAACGCCGCAATCATTCTCAATGCGGGGGCCTACACCCATACCTCCATCGCTTTGATGGACGCCTTGATGGCGGTCGAAAGTGATTGCATAGAGGTGCATTTATCGAATATTTTCAAACGTGAGGACTTTCGCCACCACTCCTATGTCTCCAAAGCATCGCTGGGTATAATCAGCGGTCTTGGGGCAAAAGGGTATGATTTGGCACTGCTGGCGCTTAACGACAGCATTTCATAAAACCACATATCGTAAAACGAGCAGGCAAACGAACGGGAGCATGAAGCAAGGAATGGCAAAAGCAAGCACATCCAAATCAGGCAAGAGCCTTGATCGCGAACTCATACGTGAGCTGGCCGAGTTATTGACCGAAACCGGCCTCAACGAGATTGAGATTGAGAAACCCGACCTGCGCATTCGCGTCGCCCGCAATGCTATGAGCGGCATGGGGCAGCCAGCGATCAGCGCCGCCCCGGTTATGAGCGCCAGCAGCGCCCCTCTAAATACCGTGTCTGTCGAAGAAACGGCGCACCCAGGGGCCGTCCCCTCGCCAATGGTCGGGACGGTTTATCTGTCACCAGAACCTGGAGCCGATCCTTTTATCAAAGTGGGACAACAGGTTATGGAAGGCCAGACATTGATGATTGTCGAGGCCATGAAGACCATGAACCACATCCCGGCACCGCGCAGTGGCAAAATCACCAGCATTTTGATCGAAGATCAACAACCGGTTGAATTCGGCGAGCCGCTTTTGATTATCGAGTAAATTCTCCGCGACCAGTTTGCTGGTCAATTGCCATGCGTACCCAGAGGGGCGCAATCAAGGAAACTTCATGTTTGACAAGGTACTAATTGCCAATCGCGGTGAAATCGCCCTTCGTATTCTACGCGCATGCAAAGAACTGGGCATTGCAACCGTTGCCGTTCACTCAACAGCCGATGCCGATGCCATGCATGTCAAGCTGGCAGATGAGAGTGTTTGCATTGGTCCGCCATCGGCGAGTGAGAGCTATCTGAAAATCCCCGCCCTGTTGGCCGCTTGCGAAATATCCGGCGCCGATGCCCTCCATCCAGGCTACGGATTTTTGTCTGAAAATGCTCGTTTCGCCGATATATTGCATGAGCACGGCATCACTTTTATTGGCCCAAGCGCCGAACATATCCGCCTCATGGGAGACAAGATCGAGGCAAAGAGAACCGCCAAACGTCTTGGTATCCCGGTTGTGCCAGGTTCTGAAGGTGGAGTGACGAGCGATAAGCAAGCCATGAAAGTCGCCAAGGAAATCGGCTATCCGGTTATTATCAAGGCCTCGGCTGGTGGCGGGGGACGCGGCATGAAGGTTGCCACTTCCGAAGATCAGCTTTCGATGTCTTTGGCCACGGCAAGGGCCGAATCAAAAGCCGCCTTTGGTGATGACACCATGTATCTGGAAAAATATCTTGGCACGCCCCGTCATATCGAAGTTCAGGTTATCGGCGATGGTCACGGCAATGCCATTCATCTTGGCGAACGTGATTGCTCACTGCAACGCCGCCATCAAAAGGTCTGGGAAGAAGCCCCTTCCCCCGCTCTTAACAATGAGCAACGCGAAGAGATCGGCATGATCGTTGCCAACGCGATTGCCGAACTTAAATATGAGGGCGTTGGCACCATCGAATTTCTCTATGAAGATGGCAAATTTTACTTCATCGAGATGAACACCAGATTGCAGGTCGAGCATCCCGTCACAGAGATGGTGACCGGCGTTGATATCGTCATTGAGCAAATCCGTATCGCTTCTGGGGCACCGCTTAGCCTGTCGCAAGAAGAAGTACGTATTAGCGGTCATTCCATCGAATGCCGGATCACCGCCGAAAATCCCTCGACCTTTATGCCATCCCCTGGCACCATCTCCTATTTTCATCCTCCCGGCGGCCTTGGCGTCAGGGTCGATTCCGGGGTCTATGCCGGATATACCATCCCGGCCTATTATGACAGCCTGATCGGCAAGCTGATTGTGCACGGCAAGAACCGCAATGAATGTATGATGAGGCTGAAACGCTCCTTGAACGAATTTGTCATTGACGGTATCGAGACCACCATTCCCTTGTTCTCGGCTCTCATCAACGAGCAGGACATCGTCAATGGACTATACGACATTCATTGGCTGGAAAAATATCTCGAAAAGCCCTAGACTGGTTCCCAGCAAAGTGGCGATCGGTTTTCCGATAGAACGCCCGATAAAACAAAGAGCCAAGGACTTTCATTGAGTCAGCCTGAAGCGGAAAATCCCCAGGTCATAGTCTCAAGGTCTGTGCAACGACACCATCGACAGGTCAGGGAGATTGCAATCTATACCTGTGCTGAAATCAGTGAACTGACAACGGATATTCTTCTTGATGCCTATGCAAACGGCTCTTTTCCCATGGGTGAGGACGCCGATGATGAAACGCTGTTCTGGATCGAACCAACCGATCGCGGGATCATTCCGCTTGATGGGTTTCACCTGTCCAAAAGTCTCAAGCGCCTCTTGCAAAAAGAAAAATTTGAAATCCACATCAATAGTGATTTTGAAGGTGTGATTGAAGGCTGTAGCTCCGCAAAGGCCGGGCGCATCAGCACCTGGATCAATAAACCTATTCGCAAACTCTATCATGAGCTTTTTGAGCAAGGCCATTGTCACACGGTTGAAACCTGGCTCAATGGCAAGCTGGTCGGCGGGCTTTACGGCGTGCATATTGGCGGCGCTTTTTTTGGAGAGAGTATGTTTTCATTTGAACGAGATGCCAGCAAGGTTGCCCTGTCACATCTTGTTGCCCGTCTCAATCATTGCGGTTTTTCACTGCTCGACACCCAGTTTTTAACCGATCATCTGCGAAGCCTTGGCGGTATCGAAATTGATCAAAAAGACTATCGCAAGAAACTCAATGATGCACTGGCGAAACCAGCCGATTTTCTGCAAGAGCCCAAGCAGCTATCTGTTCACAAGGTTTTGCAACTTGTCAGCCAGACATCGAACACGGGATGTTCAACCCCGTGAATACCGGGGCTTTCGGCAAACATCCAGCCCATAAACAAGGGTTCTTTGGCTTTATTCAGCTTCACCTCTTGCACTTCCACAAAGGCCGTTGTGTGAGGCGTTTCTGTGGGAGGGCGCGTAAAACAGGTTCTGGGCGTGATCCGCAAGGCGCCAAATTCGACGGTGGTATTCAGCGGCACTTCCAAATGGGAGATGCGTGCCGAAACTTTATCAAGGGCGGCGAAAACCGCGACATTATTTTTTATTTTTTCGGCAGTCACGGGCGTAACGGTTAGCCCAATAGCAGCCACTAACAGCCCTGCGACAGCCATAACGCTCCGACATTTGTTCACGGTCATTCTCATCCAGATGCCTTACTATTCAAACTCAAGTGGCAGAATATGGTCGCCCTGCCACTCGATGTCTGTATCTGTCAACAAGACGAAATTAGCAGATTTCGCAACCATTCTTGCGGATATCCGACGCATAGTTTTTCATCACTTCGGCAAGATTTGGTGGCACGCCGCCAATAAATTTATCGCCAACATAATAAGCGGGCGTTCCGTTAATGCCAAGACGATTGGCCAGGCCTTTTGTTTCGGCAATTGACTTGGCAACATCTGCGTCTTCCATGTCATTTTTCAAGCGATCAATATCAAGTCCAACCTTTTGAGCAATCGTAAATACCGACAGATCGGTTATCCGTCCATCCGCTTCGAGCAATGCTTTATGGTAGGCGAAATATTTTCCCTGTTTCTTTGAAGCAAGGGCCGCTCGCGCCGCAGTCAATGAAGCATTGCCAAAAATTGGAAATTGCTTAAACACCACACGAAGATTTTTGTCCTCTTCCATCACTTTTTCGAGGGTTTTAAATCCCTTGCGGCAATAGGGGCAATTGTAATCGAAAAATTCGACCACCGTTACGTCTCCCTTGGGATTGCCTTCTACGGGATCAAATTTCGAACGAAACAGCATATCCGCATTATCGGAGAGTGCGGAAATTTTACGCTGCTCTTCTTGTGCTTTTTCTTTTTGCTGCAAGGCGACAATGGCCTCTTGGATGATTTCGGGTCGAGAGACCAGGGTCTTGCGAACGATCCTTGCAATGGCCTCTTCCTGATCGCTGGAAAATTCCTTGGAGGTGCCCATTCTATCCGCAACCGCATTGGCGACCTTTTCCACCGTGGTGCCCGCAGCGCCGCTGGTTTCGGCTTTTTTGGTACCGACCTCTTCAGCACATGATGCCAGCAACAGGCCAGTAAGGCCAATCGCCATATATCTTACCATCAATCTCATACCCATCAAACTTCACTCCTCATCAGGTTCAAAGCAACGATCTGCATCCGGTGCTTCAATAAATAAAATCATATTCTATATATCTTCTCTACAAGCGATCTCAAGACAAACCGCAAAAATCAGCACGACCAGCTCATCGGCGCGGACGTCGAAATTTTAATATATCATCAGCAATCAACCACTGGGCGCTACCATTTTTCAATTTCTTTTTTGCCCTCTTGGCCTGCTGTTTGGCCAATTTCAACCGTCCTTCATAAAAATAGGCCTGAGCTGACGCGACTTCTGCTCTGGATATTTTCTTTTTCCTGGCATACGCATTGGCCAATTGCCGATAGCCAACAGAATATTTATCTTCCCGCCCCAGGGCCTTGCGCAAATGCCTGATTGCCTCGTCAACAAGCATGTCATCATTGCTTCCCAACAAAGCCTGGGCCAGCAAAACGCGGATCAAAGAAGCGCGCGGTGCCAGGCTGACAGCCTTGCGCAAGGGCTTGATGGCCGTCGTTGACCGACCTCCTTCGAACAAAAACTGCCCTTTGATCTCGTAAAAATAGGCATTGTCTGGCTGTTCTGCAATCAAGGCATTAATTCGGGGCAAAAACGACTTCAACCCTCCACGTCGATAGGAGGCGATGGCTCTGGCATAGCGCGCTGGCAAGCTGTTGTTGTGCTTGTTGTACAGATTGAACACGGTCGCTGGATTGTCAAGAAAACCGATCAGTTTGGCCTTCACCATTTCGTGACGTCTTTGCAGCGCGGGGCGATCGAGCGCATTAAAATAGGGGCTGGCGCGGGCAATATCGCGTAATTGCGCAAGGCGCTGGCGCGGCATGGGATGGCTTTGCAGATAGGGGGCGACTTGCCGCAAAGAAGCCAGACCCTGATCGGCAAAAAATTCAAACGTTTTCAGCATGCCCCTGGCGGATTGATGTGTGCCGTTCAAAAACGTCACAGCGGCGCGATCTGCGGAACTTTCTTCGACCCGGCGATAGGCCAGAATATTCTTTTGAATGATCGTGTTGCCCCCCATCAACGCGGCGCCACCGGCCTGTCCAATATCACTTCCAGCCGCCGCGCCGCCAATCATCGCCGCAATGCTCAATATTTGCAGCATCAGGCTGGCCGACTGGGCTTTTTTGAGCTGGGAGCGAAATCTGGCCAGATGGCCACCGGTGATATGGCCGGTTTCATGAGCAATCACACCAATCAACTGGGTGGGCGTCTTTGAGTTGGTGATGGCACCGATATGGATAAACATGTTCTGCCCATCCACCACAAAGGCGTTAAAGGCATGATCCGCCACAATATGGATCTTGACATTTTGACTATACAGGCCCGCAGCCTTGAAGATAGGCCGCGCATAGTCCCGCATCAGGTTCTCGGCTTCCGTATCACGGATCAGACCCCGGGCCTGCGCCGTGCTGACAAGTACCGAAACCATCACAAGCACAACCGCCAACAGGGGCACCAGCAAGCTGTTCAATTTTCGCATGTCTTGAATGAAGCGCATAAACGGTCCCACACCTTTGATCGTTGCAGTCTGGTTGTTTTTTTAACTCTACCTCGCAGTGAGGGATCGTCACGGAAAAATCAATTCTATTTGCAAACGCCCTTTACCTCTGCAACAGATTTATGGTTCAACCACGCAAAGGTCAACCAAACGAAACAGCAATATTTGCGTAGATTGATTGTTTCAACAGATCAGACCTGCCCAATAGGGCAATATCAAGACCCGAGCGCATGCAATTGAGGCTCAATTACTGATATGAATCAATTTACTTAACGCAGTGAATTCTACAGCGACAGGACATTTGACTTGAGATCCCAGCCCAGAATTGCCACCCGCTCCGACATCCCGCCCTTTATCGTCATGGACATGATGAGAGCGGCCAATGAAAAAGCAGCTTTGGGCGAGCATATCATTCACATGGAGGGGGGCCAGCCATCGACCAAAGCCCCCGCCAAAGTCATCGCGGCGGCTCATAGCGCTCTTGATCATGACCGCCTTGGATACACCGACGCCAAGGGCCTGCCAGAGCTGCGTGAGCGCATTTCACGCCATTATCAAGACCGCTATAATCTGACGATTTCACCGCACCGCATTATGGTTACGACCGGCAGTTCGGCAGGCTTCGTGCTGGCCTTTTTGTCGCTGTTCGACAAAGGGGCCCATGTGGCTCTGCCGGTGCCAGGCTACCCTTGCTATCCGCATATATTACGCGCCCTCGACATCAATCCGGTGTTTATTGAGACCAGTGGACAATCACGCTGGTTTCCAACCGTCTCTCACCTGCAGGATGTATCGGCAAAACATGGCGCCCTTGAGGGCCTCCTTTTGGCCTCTCCCGCCAATCCAACGGGAACAATGCTCGACGCGCCTTCCTTGCAAAAACTTGCCACTCATTGCGCCAGCAACAATATCAGCTTTATTTCTGATGAAATCTATCATGGCCTGACCTATGGAGCGCCCGCCCCAACCGCCCTTGCCTATAATAAGGACGCCATCGCCATTAACAGCTTTTCGAAATATTTTTCGATGACCGGATGGCGGATTGGCTGGATGGTGGTGCCCGATTATCTGGTCAGGCCGATCGAGCGGTTACAGCAAAATCTTTACATCAATGCGCCAACGCTTTCGCAACTGGCGGCCATCGAGGCGTTTGATTGCATTGATGAGCTGGAAAACTATAAAAATGCCTATGAGATAAATCGTGATTTTCTGCTCAACGAACTGCCAGCAGCCGGTTTTACCAAAATATTGCCAGCTGACGGAGCCTTTTATCTATATGCCGATATTAGCCACCTCACCGATGACAGCCAAAGCTTTGCCCGTTTGATCCTCGAACAAACCGGAGTTGCCGTGACGCCGGGGCAAGATTTTGATGCGGCCCGCGGACACCATTTTTTGCGCTTTTCCTATGCCCGCTCGCTCAAGGATATGCAAGAAGCGATCAAACGCCTTAAACCGTGGATCAACAGCCGATGAACTTCAACCAGTCCCTGATCCCCGCCACATTGATCAAGCGCTACAAACGCTTTTTAGCAGATGTCGTACTGGCCAATGGCGACGAAGTTACCGCCCACTGCGCCAACCCGGGTGCCATGCTGGGGCTCAATCAGCCCGGCATACATGTCTGGCTGTCGAAAAGCGACAATCCCAAACGTAAACTTGCCTATAGCTGGGAGCTTGCCGAAATTGAATTGCATGGCAAACAGGCGCTTGTCGGCATCAACACCATGCACCCCAACAAGCTGGCATTTGAGGCCATCGAAGCGGGAAAAGTCGAGGAACTAACGGGCTATGATGACCTCAAGCGAGAGGTGCCCTATGGCAAAAACAGCCGCATTGATATTCTGGCGTCGAAGGATAGCCAGCAGCGGTGCTACATAGAAGTCAAAAATGTGCATTTATTGCGCCACGAGGGATTGGCCGAATTTCCCGATTCGGTGACCAAGCGGGGTGCCAAACATTTAGAGGAACTATCCGATATGGTGGCAAAGGGACACCGGGCCGTGATGTTCTATATCATTCAAAGGGATGACGCCACCCGGTTTTCCATCGCCGCCGACAAAGATCCCGTCTATTTTGAGACCTTCCAAAAGGCCCGCCAAAGGGGGGTCGAGGTAATCGCCTATGACTGCGCCTTGTCAACAACCGCCATCAAGCTGAGAAACAGATTGGCGGTGATTTCCGCTTAGGCCAAATATTCGCGCTGACGATCTATTATTTGGGGTTTTGACACTTGTCTGTCGTCACCAGATAGGATATAAGATCCGCTTGACATTCCAATGGTGGGCATTTGTGCAATTTTGCCAAAGGCCGCCAGATCATCCCACGATGAGGACACTATGAAAAAAGAACTACACCCAGAATACCATAAAATCACCGTGGTCATGACCGACGGCTCGACATTTGAGACCTATTCCACCTTTGGCAAGGAAAATGACGAGTTGAAGCTCGACATTGACACCAATACGCATCCGGCCTGGACTGGTGGTGGACAACATCTTACCGACCGTGGTGGTCGTCTGTCGCGTTTTAAAGCCAAATTTGACGGCTTTCTTGGTTAAAATGACCAGTCAACGAAAAATCAAAAGGCTGCCCGGTGATGGATCACCGGGCAGCCTTTTATTTTGTCAGGTTTTTGAGCCACCAATCGGCTAACAATATCGAGCAAACCGCTCTTTAGAGATATTCTATTTTCAAGATCTCGAAATAGCGCCCGCCTCCAGGCGTCGCGACTTCTGTCGAATCACCGACTTCCTTGCCCATCAAAGCTCTGGCAACCGGGGAACTAACGGATATTTTGCCATTTTTGGCGTCAGATTCATAATCCCCGACCAATTGATAGCGGATTTCCTCATCCGTATCCTCATCGACTATCGTCACGGTGGCACCAAACTTGATCTTGTCGCTGGCCATCGAAGAGATGTCTATGATCTCGGCACGCGATAAAGTGCTCTCCAGCTCCTTAACCCGGGCTTCGGTCATGCCTTGCTGTTCCTTGGCCGCATGATATTCGGCATTTTCCGATAGATCACCATGAGCCCGCGCTTCGGCGATCGCCTTGATGATCCGAGGGCGCTCGACGGATTTCAGGTGTTTGGCTTCTTTTTCAAGCGCCGCGTGACCTTCAGGTGTCATCGGGACTTTATCGATTGACATAATATCTTTCCTCCCGCGGTGAGAATTCTCACCTCTCTATTTAACTCTTTGTCATTTACATGAGATTACAAAGCATTGCTGCTCGCCACACTGAAACTACGCGGTCATACCAATGGGGGGGAAACCGTGTAGTCCTGAATAGGCACCACATCCAATCGCTCGTCCTTCAAAGCCTGTATTGCTTTGGTTACAGCGTTCACCCCGGCGATGGTTGTATAGTAAGGAACATGATGAAGCAAGGCCGTTCGCCTGATCGAGGCACTATCGGAGTGCGCTTTGGCCCCTTCTGTGGTATTGATGACCATATCGACTTCACCATTTTTGATCGCATCAACGATATTTGGGCGCCCCTCATGGACCTTGAAAACACGCTCACATTCGAGCCCGTTTTCCACCAGGTAGCGCTGTGTACCGCCCGTTGCAATGACCTTGAACCCCAATTTGACCAAATGACGAACCGAGCCGATCACCCGCTCCTTGTCCACATCGCGTACCGATACAAAGACAGTCCCTTTGAGTGGCAAAGTGGCTCCTGCCCCTAGCTGACTTTTGGCAAAAGCCAGGGCAAAATCACGATCTATGCCCATGACTTCACCTGTCGAGCGCATTTCAGGGCCAAGCACCGGATCAACCCCTGGAAAACGATCAAACGGGAAAACCGCTTCCTTGACGGCAATATGATCATATTCGGGGGTCTTTAGTTCAAGCTGCGCTAACGGCGTCCCGGCCATCACCTTGGTGGCAATGCCAGCCAATGGCATGCCGATCACCTTGGCAACGAAGGGAACGGTCCGTGAAGCCCTTGGATTGACCTCGATAAGATAAATATCGCGATCTTTAATGGCAAATTGCACATTCATCAGCCCTTTGACGCGCAAGGCGCGGGCCAGCGCACCGGTTTGCCGGTGCAATTCTTGCAAAATATCATCATCAAGTGAATAGGGCGGCAATGAACAAGCGCTATCCCCCGAATGAATACCAGCTTCTTCAATATGCTGCATGATGCCGCTGACGAAAATATCATGTTCGTCACATATGGCATCCACATCCACCTCGATGGCATCGCGCAAAAAACTGTCGATCAGCACCGGGCTATCGCCGGAAACATTGACGGCTTCAGCTATATAGCGATCGAGCTGCTGCTCATCATGGACAATTTCCATGGCCCGCCCGCCAAGCACATAAGAGGGCCGAATGACCACGGGAAAGCCGATCCGTCTGGCAATTTCGCGGGCCTCGTCTTCTGTGTGAGCAATGCCGTTATTTGGCTGTTTGAGACCCAGCTTGTCCACCAGCTCCTTAAAGCGATCACGATCCTCGGCGAGATCAATCGCGTCGGGCTCCGTGCCCAGAATAGGTATGTTTTCGCGCTCCAGAGCCGCTGCCAGCTTCAACGGCGTCTGCCCTCCAAGCTGCACAATGATCCCCTTCAGGGTGCCGTTTTGCTGTTCCTTGTGAATGATTTCCAGAACATCTTCTTCGCTCAAAGGTTCAAAATACAAGCGATCCGAGGTGTCATAATCTGTCGAGACGGTTTCGGGGTTGCAATTGACCATGATGGTCTCGATGCCCGCATCTTGCAGGGCAAAGGCCGCATGACAGCAACAATAGTCAAATTCGATGCCCTGTCCGATACGGTTGAGTCCGCCGCCAAGAATGATCACCTTTTCCTTGTCGCTGGGACGCGCTTCACAAATGGGCTCCTCAAGCAAGGGGCGCTCATAGGTCGAATACATATAGGCGGTTGGGGAGGCAAATTCGGCGGCACAACTGTCGATGCGTTTGAACACCGGCCTGATGCCCAGCTCCAAGCGTTGCTGACGCACGGTTTTGGCATCCAGTCCGGCAAGGATGGCCAGCCGTCGGTCAGAAAATCCGTAGGATTTCAAATTGGCACACAGCTCTGCGCTTTGGGGCAACCCGTGAGCCTCGACCTGACGTTCCAGATCGACCACCTCTTGCAATCGGTCAATAAACCAAGGATCGATGCGGCACAGATCAAAAATGCGCTCATGGCTGACCCCGTGACGAAGAGCCTGCGCCACATTTACCAGCCGGTCTGGCGTAGCCTTGGACAAAAGCGAGCGAATGACATTCTTGTCATCCCCCTGCCCCAGACCCTCAAATTCTATTTCATCGAGCCCGTCAAGATCCGTTTCAAGCGAGCGCAATGCCTTTTGCAGGCTTTCTGTAAAAGTCCGGCCAATCGCCATGACCTCACCAACAGACTTCATGGCGGTACTTAAAACGGATTCAGCGCCGGGAAATTTCTCAAACGCAAAGCGCGGGATTTTTGTCACCACATAATCGATGGTCGGTTCAAAACTGGCTGGAGTGGCGCCACCGGTAATTTCATTTTTAAGCTCGTCCAGCGTATAGCCAACCGCCAGTTTTGTCGCCACCTTGGCAATCGGGAACCCTGTGGCTTTTGAGGCCAATGCAGAGGAGCGCGAGACCCGCGGGTTCATTTCAATAACGATCAGGCGGCCATCGGCAGGATTGACGGCAAATTGCACATTGGAGCCACCGGTTTCGACGCCGATTTCCCGCAACACCGCAATCGACGCGTTGCGCATGATTTGATATTCTTTATCAGACAGCGTCAGGGCCGGGGCGACCGTTATACTGTCACCAGTATGAACCCCCATGGGGTCAACATTTTCGATGGAGCAGATGATAATACAATTATCATCCTTGTCGCGAACGACCTCCATTTCATATTCTTTCCAGCCTATAATGCTTTCTTCAACAAGCACCTCATTGGTAGGGGATGCATCGATACCGCGCTCGATGATTTCCAGATATTCCTCGCGGTTATACGCAACGCCGCCTCCAGTGCCGCCCATTGTAAATGAGGGACGCATGATGGCAGGCAAACCAATAAATTCCAGCGCTTCGATGGCCTCGGTGAGATTATGAGCAAGCATGGAGCGCGGGGTTTCCAGGCCGATTTTATCCATCGCCTGGCGGAACAAATCCCGATCTTCCGCCTTGTCAATGACATGCGCCTTGGCACCGATCAATTCGACCCCATATTGCTCCAAAATACCATCGCGCTCCAGCGACAAAGCCGTATTGAGGGCTGTTTGCCCCCCCATGGTCGGCAACAGCGCGTCGGGACGTTCTTTCTCAATCACCATCGCCACAATTTCAGGGGTGATCGGCTCGATATAGGTGGCGTCGGCCAGCTCCGGGTCGGTCATAATAGTGGCGGGGTTGGAGTTCACCAACACGACGCGATAGCCATCATCTTTGAGCGCCCGGCAGGCCTGGGTACCCGAATAATCAAATTCGCAAGCTTGCCCAATCACGATTGGACCTGCCCCGATGATCAGGATGGTTTTTATGTCTGTTCTTTTGGGCATCGGCGTTGATGTAATGCACCTATGTTAAATTGGAAAGATCTAAACTTGTTATTCACAGCTTTTACGCGACGACGCAAGCATGATCATCATCATTTTTACGGTCTGTTTGTGTTATGTCGTTTTCTTGTCGATCAGAGGCCTTTAATCATCCCCTCTGCCAGTGATGCGCTTTTCAAGATTGTAATAGGCGGGCAAGAGAACAATATCGCCAAAAAAAGCAGCAATCAGGGTTATCGCCGATAGCCAGCCAAACATGCGCAAGCTAGGCAGCCCCGAAAAAGCGGTGACAGCCAGGCCCAGTACCAGCACAATCGTTGTCAGCATCAAGACCGGCCCCATCAGCTTGACGGTGCGGGTCACAGAGTCCTTATGACCGTTTTGTCGCTCCAGATGCAATCGATGTAAAAAGTGGATGGTATCATTGACCGCCAGACCAAAGGCCACCGTCAACGCAACAGCTGACGAAAACTGCAAACCATATCCTGATAGATAAAGGACAAAACCTGCCGTAAATATCGGGAACAGATTGGGGATGATACTGGCGAGCGCCGCATAGAACGACCTAAACACCACAGCGATCAACGCCACGACAATGGCGATCGTTGACATCAGGCCAAACCCCAGCTCGCCGATCATTTGCGCGCTATTGCGAGCTGCGATGGCTGGAAGTCCTGTCACGGAGAGTTCGTAATCGGCATGAGCAATACGCAACAAGCGCAACTGCTTGTCGATTTTATCGACAACCGGCAACAGGTTGGCGGCGTTGAGATCCGGCATCCGGCCGGTAATCAGCACCGTTTTCTCGTCTTCCGAAATAAACCGCCGGGTCAGCGTTTTGGGCAGCACATCGACATATTTTTTCAAGGTCTCGGCATCGATTTCACCTTTATCAATCAACCAGCGACGCAACACCTCAAGCGACCAGATATTGCCCATATCCGGTGATTTTTCCATGATCTTTTGCGCTTCGGCAATCAGTCCCAGCGTTTCGCGGCTATATAGCCGCTTGCCCTCGCCAAGCTCAATCATGATATGGACCGGGTTGGCGCCGGTGAGCTTATCATCAAGAGCCCCGGACGCCGCAATCGCCTCTTCCCGGTCCGGCACCTGATCGGCCAGGCGGTAGCGGGGTTCAAGCGAGAGATAGGCGGCACCGAAAATGATGGTCAACAGGTAGCCAATCAGCGCATAGGTCCCAGCATGCTTGCGCACACTATCCCCCACCCAGGACGCCCCACTCGAAAGCAGCCTGCCAAAGCTGACGCTTTGTTTCCGGGGCTTGGTGTACTGGGCTTCATTGCGCAAAAGCAGCACGCTTAGCACCGGCACCAATATAATCACCGCAAGGAAGGAAATGATCGTCGAGAACGCGGCAACGATCCCGAAAGTCCTGATCAGCGCCGAACTTGCAAAGATCAGTGACGACAGAGCCACAGCGGTGGTAAAGGACGTTAAAACGCAGGCTGGTCCCACTTCATAAATCGCCTGTTTAACCGCCTCAACCCTGTTATATCCCAATCGCAAATGGCGGCGAATGACAAACATCATATGGGTGGCATCGGAATAGGCGATTACCATAATCAATGGCGTGATGACATTCAAAAACAGGTTCAGCTCGATACCGACCAGACCCAGAGCACCCAGCGACCATAAAATAGCCATGGCAGGCGCCGCAATGGTGATCAATGTCAAAGCGATTGAGCGGAAAAACAACAAGCAGACAATGGTACCAAGAATGAAGCCCAGACTATTATAGATAATCCTGTCGGCCAGCACGGCATTGCGAATTTCCAATTGTATCACCGGGGGCCCCGAAAGCGTCGCTTTCATCTGGGTCCCGCTCACCTGTTCATCGACAGCGGTTCTGATGCTGGCAACGATTTTTTTCAGCCCCTCTTTGATCACCGCTTCTCGGTTAAGCGCCATGACAATAAGCGCCAATGTGCCATCCTTGGAGATCATTTTGCCGCCAACGATCTCATCGGTCAAAATACGCTGCTTGAGCGTTTCAAATTTTTCTCCCTGGGGAATTTCAGCCGGGATCAAGGGCGCCGGTATCGGCTTGTCGCTGGGCGGTTCACGGGCCGAAAAAATGGAAATAATACCTTGATTGGCTGCCACAAAATCGAGCTCAAGGGTGATCTCGCGCAAACGCTCTATCCGATCGGGCGTCAACAGATCAGGATGCTCGACCACTATGAGCACATCATATTCGCTGGCGGGAAAACGCTTGGTCAGGACTTCATATTTTTTGAATTCGAGCGAATCTGAACGAAACAGCTCCGTCAGACTGTCATCAACATTTAATCGGGTCAGACCAAAGCTCGCGATCAAAGAGATAATCAACATAACCAGCAGCCAAAGCCAGGGCCGTGTGATCGCCACTGAACCAATCCGCTCAAGACCAAGCCCAAGGCCCAGTCCCGTATTTTCACCAGACAAGAGGTCAGGTTGTGGGGGAGAGCGATCAACCGATTGCTGTTCGAGTTCGCGCTGGACTACTGGTGGATTACCCTGGTCTTGTTGGCCATCAGCGCGTGGTGTTTTATGCTCGTCCATAATTCCATTTCTGATTTGTGCCGTGTTACAGCTGTAAAACACCTGCACGGCTTTTGCGATCAAATCATTTCAACGCTCTTTAGCAACGATATACTGTTAAAGCTGCTTGCTCAATGGCCAGGGCCTTCACTTTTCACAATCACGATGGTCAAACATCAAGACGCCCAGCAAAGAACCTCTTATATTTCGCGGTATCATAGTGCAAGTTCGCAAGAGGCCCAACAGTCCCATTGCAGAAATTAACGTAACTCCCATCAAGTCATTATTATCCTGACCATAATCGAATTTCCATCGCAAAATCAATCGATACTGAAAATATTCGTGTTTTACTGCATCTATTTTTGCCCCCCCATTGAAGGCCCGATTGAAGGCCCGATTGACCGCCTCATTGAACAGCCATCAAAAACCGCAAAACCTTGTGGCTGCCATGGCCAATATTGCGCGCGCCTCCCGCCATATTGAAATCGTCAAATACCCCGACCGGCGCGCCATTGTCACTGCTATAGCACCGCTTTGATTGCCGGGCGGGGCGCAATACCCCCCCCTTCAAGGCCAGCGCCCGTTTTGCTCGACTTATGGTTTTTAATTCACTGCTGGGTTTGAAACTTGCAGACGGGTTTGCTAAAGAACATCTGTCCACGCAATTGCCAGCCCTTGGTTTTCTGTCGCTTGCTGGTTTTGTTTAACAGATCAATGCGTTCCTTGTTCCCTTAACCGCCCCCACCGGCCTCAACCATAAAAAGAGTTGGCTCATGATCCCCCGCTATTCCCGTAAAGAGATGACAGACATCTGGTCTCCTGAAAGCAAATTCCGCATCTGGTTCGAAATTGAGGCCCACGCTGCTGATGCCCTGGCCGATATGGGAGTGATCCCGATCGAAGCTGCCAAAGTGATCTGGGAAAAAGGCGGCAGCGCCACCTTCGACATTGACCGCATTGACGAAATCGAACGCGAGGTCAAACATGATGTGATCGCTTTTTTGACCCATCTGTCAGACATTGTTGGCGATGAGGCCCGTTTCATCCATCAAGGCATGACCTCCTCGGATGTGCTTGATACCTGCTTTAACGTGCAGCTCACCAAGGCCGCCGATCTGATGATTGCCGATCTCGACCGGCTGCTGGCGGCTCTCAAAGAACGCGCCTATGAATATAAGAACGCTGTATGCATCGGGCGCTCTCATGCTATTCACGCCGAACCCATCACTTTTGGCCTGAAAATGGCCACCGCCTATGCCGAGTTTGATCGCGCCAAAAAACGCCTGATCCTGGCAAGAGAAGAGATTGCCACTTGCGCCATCTCGGGCGCCGTTGGCACCTTTGCCAATATTGATCCGCAGGTGGAAGCTCATGTGGCGCAAAAAATGGGACTAAGCGTCGAGCCGGTCTCCACCCAGGTGATCCCGCGCGATCGTCACGCCATGTTCTTTGCCACCCTTGGCGTTATTGCCAGCTCTGTTGAACGTCTGTCGGTCGAGATCCGCCATCTTCAACGCACCGAGGTTCTGGAAGTCGAGGAATATTTTTCGCCCGGGCAAAAAGGCTCAAGCGCCATGCCCCACAAGCGCAATCCGATCCTCACTGAAAACCTCACTGGCCTGGCGCGCATGGTACGTGCCTATGCCCTGCCGGCCATGGAAAATGTCGCCTTGTGGCATGAACGCGATATTTCTCACTCCTCCGTTGAGCGTATGATCGGCCCCGATGCCACAATCACGTTGGATTTCGCCCTGACGCGCTTGTCTGGCGTCATTGAAAAGCTCATTGTTTATCCTGGCCGCATGCAAGAGAACATGGATAAGCTAGGCGGGCTCATGCATTCGCAGCGCGTCCTGCTGGCGCTCACCCAGGCAGGGGTATCGCGCGAAAGCGCCTATAGCATCGTGCAACGCAACGCCATGAAAGTATGGGAGCAGCAAAAGGATTTTCTGACCGAATTAAAAGCCGATAGCGATGTCATGGACGCCTTGTCACTTAGCGAACTGGAAGACAAGTTCGACCTTGGCTACCATACCAAACATGTCGATACGATCTTTGCTCGCGTATTTGATCAAAGCTAGCCGAGGCGGGGCGAGAACAGCATCTGTGGACTGGACTTGCCCCTCTCTCAATGTTAGATTTTTTCTTCCATCCAACAAGGGCGAATATCGGCCCTGTCCTAGAGGCGCATAGCTCAGTTGGTAGAGCAGCTGACTCTTAATCAGCGGGTCGGGGGTTCGAACCCCTCTGCGCCTACCACGGAAACTCCCTACACAACAGTCATCAAAATCACATCTGGGTGTCGTGTCCATATAGATCACCACCATATCGCGGCACTTATTCCTGACATACCGGCCCTTCATTCATCTTCAACAGATTGAAGCGACGCTGGGGCGCAGATCAGTTTTTATGCTTTGACAATAAAGACAAAGCAAGTGGCGAACAGGTGACAAGCGACAGCGCACGCATCACAGCTCCAGGATCTCGTCATTGGCCAGGATGATGATCGCCGATGCGTCTGCGAAATGGCGCAGGGTCCCTTTGATATCATGGAGCGGCATAGCCGAAAACGCCGTTGAAAGGGCATCAGCGGTCGCGGCGTTGCTGGCAATTACCGTAACGGATGTGTATTTTTTTGTGCTTGTGGCCGTTCGAGGGGCGAACAGATGGTGATATTGGCCGTTGCTGGAGAACAAGGTTCCATAACCACCCGATGTCGCCATGGCCCGGTTTTCGAGCGGCATTGGTTTCCTCGCCATCGTTTTACCAGCAGGGTCAGTAATGTTCACGGTCCAGGGATCGCCAGTCGGTTTCTGGCCCATGCCATAGATCTCGCCCAGATCGATCAGCACATTGCTGCATCCGTATTGCCGCAAAAGGCTGGCAATACGGTCCGTTATATAGCCTTGCGCGATACCGTTCAGGGTAATTCCCATGCCTTTGTTGTTCAATATTATCGCTTTCTCAGACAACCCGATTTTGCGATAGTCGACCAGCGCAAGCACATCGCGAATGGCTTTACGATCGGGTCCCGTGGCGTGCGGGCCGTGGTCTGCAAAATGTTTGGCATACAACTGCCACACAGGTTGCACGGTGATATCAAAAGCGCCGTTTGTTTGCTTGGAAATGCTCTGTGCCAATGACAATAGCTCCAGCATCTCGAATGCTGGACTGGCAAGCCGGCCCTCCCGATTGAGCTGATTGATCAAGCTATTGACCCGATAGAGGCTGAACAGCTGCTCAAGGCGGTTTATCTCCGCGCGGCACTGTTCAAGAATGGCAAGCGCCATCCTCTCGTCCTCATGATAAAGGACAATACGGGCGTCTACTCCAAGCGCCAGTCCCCGCCACACTAGCGGGCGGCGGGCGGTATTTCTTGCAGCAGCATATGAGCCATATGAGCCACCCATCATTGCAGCCCCAGCCGCGCATGCTGCTATGGTGATCATTCTTCGGCGTGAAATTTTCTGCACCAAAACCTGTTCCTTTCCTTAGCCCTGCGAGCCGCGCTTAACTTGTTTTTGATCGCTATAGTCTCCATCATCACCCAAAATATAATCATTGGGTATGTCGCCATAGGCGACGATGCGACCGCCAAATTTTTTGACAAACTGCTCGGCTGCCAAACGCTTTGCAAAAGGCACGGTTTCACGTGTCCCCATGCCGCCGCGCCGCGTGCTTTCAATCACATATACAGCCTCGTTTGCCTTGATCCAGATGCCGTCATTCTGGGGCTTTTCCCAGCTTTGGGCCTTGCCCATATCATGGACATAAAAGACCAGGACATTTTGCGCTTCGCCAGGCAGCTTAAGATAGGCAAGCGCATCACGAACTGATGAGAACCACAAAGGCGCCTCCTTGTCTTTTTCATGCACTTGCGCTTTTGGTCCCGGGTGATCGACAATGATCATCGCGCAATAATTACCGTTTGCTTCACGCGTCAATTCAACCGCCTGGGGGATCACCGCCTCGTCTTTGCACGCCGTCAGCAAAAACAGGCTGACGAACGAAAGCGACAGAGCATAAAATGTCTTCGAAATCATAATGGCCTCCTTTGAAACAATAGACATGCGGCACCAATAGGCAGGAGCGACCATCCAATCAACAATCCCACCAGCACATAAACGGACACGTCGCGCGCCGCGCTCAGGCTGGCCATTCCCGACAAAAGAGAGACCTCAGTATTGCCAATAAGATTGAGCATGCGATAAGCATCTGTAGGGTTGGCAAGCAATAATCCGGTCACCAGTTGTTCGCCAAGAACCTGCTGGCTGTCGGCTGCCAGAACCGCCAGCAATCCCATATCGTAAACAAGCACGAATAACAGCCATATGGCGACACAAACAGCGGCAGCGGTGCCGCGTTCACGCACCCCGGCACTGATCGCCAGCCCAATGGCCAAAAACACGCCGCCCAGCAGAACCGAGGAGCCCAGCAGACCAACAAAGCCGCCCCACGCCTCGCTCATCTCGCCATTCTCACCGCTCGCCACAATAGCCACTCCAGCGGCGCCATAGCCAAGAATAATGGCCGCTGAAAGCAAGGTCAGATGGCCTGTAAATTTGCCCACGACCACCTGCCAGCGTGCCACGGGATAGGCAAGCAGGAGCAATAAGGTGCCGCGCTCACTTTCCCCCACTATGCTGTCATACGACAGCAACAAGGCAATCAGCGGAATGAAGAAAATACTGAGCGATGACAGGCTGACAATGGTCACCGCCAGCGTGCTTATCTTGGTGGTGCCGGTTGGAGTGCTGCCCAATAGCGACAAGATCAGCGCCAGACCGGCCATCAGCAATGTCACCACAACCACCCAGCGATTGCGCATGCCGTCGCGGATTTCCTTGCCAGCAATGGTCATGATCTGGTTCATTGGCTTTTTTCCCTTGAGGTATAGGCCGAAAAAACATGCTCCAGGGTGGGTTCGACAATCTGGATGGACTCAAGCGCAATATTGCTACCCATAAGATCTTTGAGCAGCGACATTTTTTGGTCTTCCCGACATTCCAGAACGGCCACACCATTGGCAAATTTATCCGCGCTATAGCGGTCTGAAAATTGCTGTGACAATTCTTCCATATTCGAATGAGCCGCCTTGATCTTTATTCTTGAAGACAAGGAAAGCGCCTGTTTTAGTTCAATGATGGTCCCAAAGGCGGCAAGCTTGCCATGGTTTAGAATAGCCACACGGTCTGTGCGCGCCTCCAGTTCCGTCAGCGCATGAGACGACATGAGAATAGCCGCGCCGGTATTTTTGACGCCCTCGATGATCTCGAAGAAATTTTGGCGCGATGCGGGATCAAGACCTGAAGTCGGTTCATCAAGGATCAAGATGTCTGGCTGGCCAATCAGCGCTTGCGCCAGACCAAGCCGTTGGCGCATCCCTTTGGAATAGGTGGCAACGCGCCGATCCGCCGCCTCAACCAACTCGACCGTTTGAAACAGATCATCAATCCGAACCGTATTTTGCCCCTTCAGACGCGAATAAAATACCAGCGTCTCGCGCCCGGTCAACGAGCCTTGAAACAAAACCTGCTCGGGTAAAAACCGATATTTTTCCTGATAGTGTCAAACCCTGGACTACCCGGCTCCAGACCCAGCACCGTGATCTGGCCGCTGGTGAGGGGAATCAGACCAAGGATCAGCTTAAACAGCGTACTCTTGCCCGCTCCATTGGGGCCAACAAGGGCCACACATTCCCCCGCATCAACCGAAAAACTGACATCATTGAGCGCCTTGATCGCCTCATAGTTTTTGACAGCTAGAGAAATGCTAATGCGCTGGTTTTCCATCATGACCCTGCTCTCCTCACTGGCATGGTAGGGACAGGCGGTGCCATTAAAGGCGCCGTATCTATGACGCCACCTGGATGAAGGGCCGGAAACGCCGATTGCGCCCATTTCAATAGCTGAACCGCCGGGCTATTGGTCAATAATTTAGCAATTGGATAGCGCCAGATTATCTGGTCTGTCAGATCGTTTGGGCGATAGGCCGCATCCGCTATCCCATTGCGGTCCAGATCGAAGGCCGCATTATCGCTCCAAAAATTTCCGCGCCCCTTGTGGGACCAGTCCAGCCAGCGGGTGCCGACATATTTTACCTGTGTCCGGTTATCAATGAAGGCATTGTCATAGATGATGTTGCGCTCTGATCCGGCGGTAAAATGCACACCGATATTGCATTGCGAAAAAATATTACCGGTAAAACTGTTCTTGTTGGAGTTGTATATGAAGACACATTTATCGCTGCCGCCTTTGACAATGTTTTGTTTGATCTGTGTCTTGTTGGCAAAATTAAACAACAGACCGCGGTCGCGATCATTTTCCGACACATTATTGGCCACCACAATATTCTTGGAATACATAATGGCATAGCCGATATGATTGCCGCGCGAGACATTGCCGATCACCCGGCTGTTATTGGTGTACATATAGTGTACGGCGATCCGAAGATCCTCGAAGCGGTTGCCGCGAAAAATATTGTTTTTACTTGTGTTTACGAAAATTCCATCGCGACCATAGCGGATGGCGTTATCCTCGATAATGGTGCCTGGTGCATTCCATATCTGAATACCATTGCCGCGCTCGTTCATACGCAGATCACGCCGCCCCAATATCTTGTTGCCCTTGACCAGTGATTTCACAGCCCCCCAGACATAGATGCCGATCAGGTTGTTCTCGACTTTATTGTCCAGAATTTTTGTATTGACGGCGGTATCAGATATAAATATTCCCGAATCCTGTGTTTCCAGCAACAGCCCGGACCCCGTGACCACAACATCCTTTATAGTCACGCCGGACGCCTTGATCGTGATCGTACTCCCCTTGCCATTGCCTTTGATAATGGCGCCTTTTTCTCCAATGATCGACAAGGGCTTGGTTATTTCCAACGGGCCTGCATGGATACCAGGCAGGAGCCTTAATGTGTCCCGCGCGGACGCAGCCGACATAACCTGCACCAACCGATCAACCCGCGGATCGACAGTGATCGTTGCCGCCAATCCATTAGGCATACCCAGCAGCAAGCCCAAGGCAAGGATGACCCCCACCTTGAGCATTTTTGCAGATGTAAACCAGAACATGGTCATTGGTTTAAGTGGCCTTTGGTTCGACGATCATCCGGCCACGCATCTCCATATGAAGGGCATGGCAGAACCATTGGCAATAGAACCAATGAACGCCGGGCATGTCCGCCTTGAAGGTTGCCGAGGCGCTTTGTTGTGGCCCGATTTCAAAAGCGATCCCATGACTGTCGAGCGTAAAGCCATGCGTCAGATCACTCACATCATCAATATTGGTGACGATCACAGTTACCTCGTCGCCCTGCTTTACGGTGAACTTCTCAAGTGAAAAATTCGGCGCTACAGAATGCATGTACACACGCACCTTGTTGCCATCGCGGATCACATGCTCCGCATCCTCCAGATTTCCAATGCCATCCTTCTTGGCCATTTTTTTGAGGTCGTCAAACATCGGGTCAGCGCGGTCATAAATATGGCTTGGATTGACCACCGAGCGATGAACAATAATGCAATCATGCGGCTCGGCAAAGGTTGGACCATCATGAACAAGTTTCATTTTATCGCCCGAAATATCGATCAATTGATCATTTTCGGGCTTTAACGGCCCAACATTAATATACCGGTCCTTTGAAAACTTGTTAAGTGACACCAGCCATTTGCCGTCCGCCTTGTTGGTCTCCCCCATAGAGGTATGGTTATGCCCTGGTTGATAATGCACATCGATCTTGTGCAATATGGGATCGACTTTCTTGCCGGCATATTGCTGCTTGGCTTTTTCGATGCTCCACTTGCACGCCTGACTATCAAGGAACAAGGTGGTGTAAGCATTGCCCTTATTGTCAAAAGCAGTATGCAAAGGCCCAAGACCCAGTTCGGGCTCAGCTACAACGCAACCACGTGGCTTTAGCTTGCCTGAGAACACATCAGCAAACAGGCGGACATCAAGCACAGTGACGGTCGGCGACAATTTGCCATTGACGACGATATGATGGCCATCGGGAGCCGTGTTGACACCATGAGGTGAGTTCGAGATCGGGATATAGATCGTGTATTTTGATCCCTTGCGGCCATCAAGCACGGGCACGCCGCCATCATAGGTTTTAAAATCACCTGCCTTTACGCCAGCTTCAATCGCAGCAATGTCAAACACCACAGCCCAATCTTGTTCCGAGGAGGTCATGCCTGCAAGATTGACCCCTTCCTCTGAATTATAACAAGAAGAGACGGCATATTTTCCCTGATAATCAGCATCCACATTGTCCAGATTGCCATCCACCATCACCTGCCAGGCCACCTTCATGGTGTCCCCGTCAATCGCTGTGAAAACGGCGTGATAATTCTTGGGGTCATCCAACACCGTGCCATCGTTAGGCAGGGGACCGCGGTGCTCGCCATTGGCAAAAACATAGCCGGTGCGCGGGAATTTTTGCGGTCGAAGTCCGTGAATGCCAGAAGCATTGGGGATCGATATGATCTTGTCGACCTTCATGATATCACAACGTATACGCGCCACCCTGGTATTGGCTGTGTCATTGACGAAAATATAGCGCCCGTCATAGGTCCCATTGGTAAACGACATGTGGGGATGATGGAGATCGCCGCTCAAGGGAATACCGCCCTTGTCCTGCCAATATTGCCTTTCGTGCGGCAGCATATTTTCGGTCAGAATTTTGAGGCTTTCATTGGTCTGCCCCCAGCCGGTAGCGCTACATCTGTTGAACACGGGAATACGCATCAATTCTCGCATTGAGGGGACGCCCATAATGCGCACTTCGCCCGCCTGTCCGCTGCTCCAGAATCCGTAATATTCATCCAGATCACCAGGAGCGACAGCCGTCTTGCTGGCCGCATGTGCGGGGGTTGAAGGCAATCCCGCCTTCAACGCCAATACGCCAGCACCTGCAGCAGCAGCCGAGCCACCAAGTAACAAACGCCTTGAGACTCCCGTTTTTTTGACTTCGTTCAATTTCTTGACGTCATCTGTTTTTTTATTGTCGCTCATTTTCTGATCCCTTTGATTATGGCATTGTTTCCAACGCGGGCTTCGACCTTACTTCCCTAGTCTTCTATAGTTCGGGCCCGGCCAAGGCGGCGGGGCTTGCGAAGCAGGGTTTTTGCTTCGTCGATTGTGGCGGTATTTTTACCATCCAGATTGCCCTTGGACGCGTTCCCGGCCTTGCGAGCCTTGGCGGTTTTTTGAATAACCACAGGGCAAACATTTTCGTTGAAATACATGGTCTGGCAATGCAGGCAATGCAGACATTCATTGGGGTTGATTTCGCCCAGCGGATCGATCGCCTGGACCATGCAGTCCTGCGCACATAGATGACAAGGATCGCCGCAGTTACGATAGCGTTTCAGCCAGTGAAACATGGCGATGCGCGCCGGAATAGCCAGCGCCGCCCCAAGCGGACACAAATAGCGGCAATAAAATCGCTCGATAAACAGACCCGCAACCAGCAGGACGCCGACAAATAAAATATATGGCCAGGAACGATCAAACCGCAGGACAATGGCGGTCTTGAACGGCTCGATTTCGGCGAGCTGCTCGGCGAATGACAGCGAGTAGACAGACAAGCCAAGCAGCGCCAGGAAGATCAGATATTTGATCGGCCACAACCGCTCATGCAGCCCCCAGGGCAGCGTGATTTGCGGCACGTTCCGCCACCTTGCGACTTTGTTCAAAAGTTCTTGCAGTGCCCCAAACGGGCATAGCCAGCCACAAAAGGCGCCCCGCCCCCAGAACAAGATGGAAGCCGCCACTGAACACCACCAAATGAAGATCAATGGCTCTAACAAAAAGAACTGCCAGCGAAATTCGCCAAGCAAGGCGTTGGCAAATACCAGTACATTGACCACCGAGAGCTGTGCCTGTGCATAAAAGCCGATCCAAAATAATGTAAAAAGAAGAAAGCCGATGCGAAAGCGGTTGGTCAAACGTTCATTGACCACCAGAAAATTCTGGAAGAAAAACATGATGGTCAACACGCTGATCGCCAGGACAAGGATGACAATCATTGCCGTTTTTTGCTGCCAGATACGCTGCCACAGCGCGTTTCTGGCTGCCTCGTCTTCATCATCAACATGGAGGGTCTTGTTCGCAACGACCTTCTGGCCCTTGGAGAGAGCAATTTTTTCCACGCTCACATATTTGGATGGCAACTGATAGGATAGGTTGAAATTGACAAAAACCTTTTTGATGGCCCCGATGGCCCGATGCACAAGCAATTGTAATCGCCAGGTTTCAACCGGGTCAAAGTTCGCTCCCTTGGGGGTCATAAACACCCCGACCTCTTTAACATCGGGGGCACCAGCGGCGACGACTTCGCCAAGACGCTTGTGCACCTTGTCGCGAAAACGCATGGGTTCTTCGCCCTGGATCACCACGATTCTGTCAAAAATACCGCCGCGCACATAGCCCGACCCTTTAAACGAGTATCGGCCGCTCCCCATCACCAAAAAGGCCTCGCGTCCCGCTTTTAGCCGTTTTTGCAAATGCGCATATTCAGCCTCGCCAATGAGGCTCTTTGCGATCCCTGGCACACTAAGCGAGGCAACATACAAATCAATAAAGGTCTCATCGGGTGAGCCAGGTTCCGGGCGATCTATCGCTATCGCGTTTCCGGTTTTTGCAAATGCGGCATTGATATCACCAACCGACAGCTTCAACCGGCGTACAGACCCCTCTCCCGTCATGGTCTCCCAGTCTTTTATGTCGTGCATGGCGCGATTGACGGTCTTTTTGACGGTCGCCGTTTTCTTGTGAGCGACACTAAGCCCAGCAAGGCCCAATAAACGCGCAACACGAACAGACGCGCGGCGGATAGAATCGTCAATCACCAAAACCGTGACGGTCGCACCAGACACGATATCGGCAGGTGGCGCATTATCAGTAGAACTGGCGCTGGCAATCTTGGCGGTATCAAGCGTCTTATAGGCTTCTATAAAATTTGTTATTTTCTTTTCGGGTATACCGGCAAGCACAATGGGCTCTGTATGTTTGACCAGCTTTGCGCCAGCTATGCGCCCGTGAATATCAAGTCCGATTAAAATTTTAATCGGTTTTCCCGAATAGCCGATTGATCCCGAAAAATCAGTATTGAGAAACACGTAACCGATGGTTTTGCTATTTTTGCTTACCAGGACAACCGGCTTGTCCGCCATGACCTTGCCATATCCATCGGCTTTGGGGAAAAATTCAGAGGCGGGCACTTTCGCCAGATATTTGGCCAGATCACCACCGCCGGACAAAACCGGACTGACACTGAGAACCAGTGCGACAGCTGCTCTACAAAAGATGTGCAATATGTTTCTAATAATTGAGACATGCCTTCCTTCGTAAAGTCATTCCAAATGGCTTTATTGGAAATATAGCGAAGCAAAGAACTGGCTGCATTGATATTGATCAACCACTCTAAAGAGAATATTGCGCTGATAGCGGTCCGCTTTGTTGCAGATTTTACCGTCACGTGTGAACGCCATCAGGCGATCTTTGAGTGCGCCAGCCCGGCCCAATTCTCCCTGGCAATGGCACCAGCTTTATCAATCCGGCCCCCACAAAATGCAGCAACAAGCAGTCATCGACTGGCATCACATCAAGTGAGAAAAGCCAAAAAAAATCCCTTCATGGAATTTTTGATGGTGAGCTGCGAGAAAGATGCGATCATTGCAGACACCGTCCATCCAAACCCGGTCTCCAAAAGTGTCTGCAAGCAAAATTATGGATGGACAAGCAGGCTGCACAGGGCCATCAAAGACACCCGCGGGCTGTTCGCGTAATTTGCAGGAAATCCGCAGCGCAGGCCACCACCATTCCTCAGAAACAAGGGTCAGTAATTGGCTCCGCAACAGTGGGGCGAGGCTCCAGCCCCTTGGGGCCTACCAGAAAAATTTACATCAAAGTGCTGGCGATATAGCTTTGGGCGATGCGGTTGGGGTTTTTCAGCAAGCGGTCCTTCCAGACACCCAGCTTGGTGCGGGACTGGATGAGACCACGCAAGATGCCGATATTGTCAGTCTGGCCGATGGTCAGGGCACCGATCAGCCGATCCCCCTCAAAGGACAAATGCGTATAGCGATAGCGCTCCGCATCAAGGTTTTGGGCGCTTTGCCCCCCCTCGACCCCTTGCCATTGGCCAAAGGATGAAGAGATCAGGCCCGCCGTATCCAGCACATTCATATTGAGGCTGCCTTTGTATGCGGCCTCTTGCCCCGCCATATTGAGAGCGGCGATGTGACCATGTTCGGTGGCGGTCGGCTGGATGGCATGCACCGACCAAAAGCCGGTTGAAAAATCACGACCCTGCGCGCAATCTCCCGCCGCGTATATATCGTTGATACTTGTCTGCATGTGCTCATCAATCTTGATGCCGTCTTCGATCTCCATATCTGTGCCGCAGGCAAAATCCACACTAGCGGCAACGCCAGTTGCCACCACCACAAGATCAACCAGATCGCTCGCGCCATTATCGAGCGTCACTTCAAGCTTGCCCTTGGCCTGCGCGACACTGACCACACGTGTTGAGGTCAAAATGGTCATGCCTTTTTGTTCGCACCAGCTTTTCAGCATATTGCCCGCTACATCATTCATCATGCGAGGCACCATACGGTTTCCGGCCTCAACAACTGTGAGAGTGGCGCCGCGCGACATCAAGGCCTCCAGAATGATACAGCCGATGAACCCTGCCCCCATCAACACGATATTGGCTCCCGGGCCCGCCCGCTGAGCCATCGCCTTGGCGTCATCAAGCGTCCAGCAATTGTGGACACCAGGCAGGTCCAGTCCGGGCAATGGCGGTTTTACCGGAGATGCGCCGGTCGCAATCAACAGTTTGCCATAGGTAATACGGCCACCACTTGCCAGCTCAAGGTGCTTGTTTTGCGGATCGATACTGGTGACCGTGGCGTGATAGAGCGTGATATCTCGCTGTTTGTAATGATCGCTGGATTTTCGCAAATAGGTGCCTTTTTGCGAGATTTGACCAGTGAGAAAATAGGGCAACGCCATACGCGAATAAGGCGAGATATTCTCGCGAGAAATAATGGCGATCGAGCCGCTCTTATCCGTGCTGCGCAAGGTCTCGGCAGCGGCGACCGCTGCCGGACCAGCGCCAATGATGACATAATCTGCCTGTTTCATATTGCTCTCAATCCAGGTTACTTTGCGATGGCGCGACCTCGAAACTACAGGCCAAAGCGGCTAAGCGTTTCTGCCGTTGGCACCCCGTCTTGTGACCAGCCGCGCAGCTCATAATATTCTGGCAACATGGTTTCAAGGCCCGAAACCTTGCCTTTGGCAGGGCCGGTTGTTGCGGCATCCTTCAACAGGCGGGCCGGCAAAGTATCATCGGCACCGGTAAACCCGGCCTGCAGATTGAACTGGCGTTCCATATTCCAGATACGCTCCCCCAGCTCCAGCAACCGATCCGCAGACCAATCCCCTTCACAGGCCGCATCAATTTGCGGGGCCACATCATCAAGCGTCCAGGCAAAGGACGAGAAAATACAGATACCTGCCGAATCAAACGCGGCCGTGGCATCTTGAAACGCCTTCACCAATCCCGCCTTGCCCTCTGTTTCCAACGGGTCAGTTTTCACCGGAATACCCAAAATTTCCGAAGCGATGGTATATCCGCGCAAATGGCAGGCACCGCGATTGGAGGTTGCATAAGCCAGACCGATGCCCTGAATACCACGTCCGTCATAGGCGGGGAATTCCTGCCCCTTGACGCCCATGGACAGCTCGGGTTTGCCATATTTTTCGCACAGGCGTTTTGACCCAAGACCAAGCTCGACGCCAAAACCTTCACTTTTGCAAGTCTGCTCCACCAAGGTCGTCAACGCCTCGGCGCTGCCAAAGGTCAGCTTCACCCCGCCTGTGGTTTCGTCATTGATGACCCCCATTTCATAGAGTTCCATGGCAGCCGCCAATGTGGCGCCAAAGGTAATGGGATCAATGCCATGCTCGTTGCAAAGAAAATTGGCAAAGGTCAAGGCATCCAGATCATTGACGCCGCACGCGGCTCCAAGCGACCAGGCGGCTTCATATTCAAGGCCGCCCGAGGCTTTATGATATTCGGGGCGGTCTTTCACGGTATAATGGGTGCGATCAATGGTCGAGACCCGTTGGCAGGCAATGGTACACGCGAAACAAGCTGCGTTGCTGACAAGATTTGGTTTGCCGTCAGACTTGCGCGGTTCGTGCATGGCTTCGCCAGATATATCATGGGCATCTTCGAACTGAATATCCTTGTGATTTCGGGTCGGCAGAGCTCCTGATTCGTTGATGACATTCATCAGCACCTGCGTGCCATAAGTTGGCAGCCCCTGACCCGTCACCGGATTGTCGGCCAGTACTTTTTTACCAGCGGCAACCGCGACAGCAAATTTTTCGCGATCCTTGACCTTGACCCCAAGAGTTCCTCTTATCGCCACAGCCTTGAGGTTTTTCGACCCCATCACCGTGCCAACGCCAGAACGCCCGGCAGCGCGGTCCATATCATTGATGATACAGGCATATTTGACGCCATTTTCACCGGCACCGCCAATAGAGGCAACGCGAATGAACTGGTCGCCATGTTTGGACTTGATACCCTCTTCGGTATCCCAGCAAGAAGCTCCTTTATACTCGGCAGCATCCATCAAAGTGGCCTGGTCATTCTCGATCAGCAAATAGACCAGCTTATCGGACTTGCCCTCAAAGATAATCATGTCCCAACCGGCATTTTTCATTTCATTGCCGAAAAATCCACCCGAGTTCGAGCAGGCAATGGCCCCGGTGAGCTCGCCCTTGGTAATGACTGAATAGCGACCGCCGGTGGACGCGCTGGTGCCCGTCAAAGGCCCCGTTGCCATGATCATTTTATTGTCGGGAGAGAGCGGATCTACCTTGGGGTCGATTTCGCTCATCAGATATTTGGTCGCCAAGCCACGCTGTCCGAGATAATCTCCCGCCCATTGCATATTCAACGGTTCCAGTGTGCAGGTACCAGCGGTCAGATCGACCCTGAGGATTTTTCCTGTCCAAGCCATATTACTATTCCTTGTGAATTATGTTGACTGCTGCGAACCAGCATCCGTTTTTCCGGCCCAGTCGCGCATCTTGTTAAATTGTGCCGTGTCGGAGTGGACAAATGTTATGGCGCTGGTGGGACAGGCCTTCACGCAGGCAGGATCTCCGCCGCACAGATCACATTTGATGACTTTACCGCTGTCAGCATTATAGTTGATCGTGCCAAACGGGCAGGCAATGGTGCAAACTTTGCAGCCCACACATAACGCCTCTGAAACCACTTTTGCTCCGTTGGCATCGACAGAAATGGCGTCGGTGGGGCAGGATTTTTGACACCAGGCTTCATCGCATTGCGTGCAGGTATAAGGGACATCACGGCCCTCATCTTCAAACCTGAAGACCTGGATGACAGATTTCACTGGATTGAAATCGTGACCGTGGGCATCGGAACAGGCTAGGACGCATTGATAGCACCCGGTGCAGTCATCGGCGCTAATGTGGAGTGATTTTTGCAATTGCTTCTTCCTCTCAAGCCATCTGCTGACATTCATTATATGAAGAGACTGAACGAAGCCTACAAGATATTTCAAGCATAGAAAAGTAATTGTTGCAGGTAATTCATCGCTTTAGTGTATCGCGATATTTGAATGAGATAAACCCGATGTGCATTGACATAGGGGCGCCGTTTATCGACACTAACGAACAGGTTTTGCAAAGGACAAACCATGCATCAAATCAAGGTCAAATTATTTGCCCATCTTACCGAATTCATGCCGCAGCCAGGTGTCAAGGGAGCAGCTCCGTATGATTGCCCCATGGACGCCACCGTCAATTCGGTCTTGAGGGAGTTGCGTGTGCCGTTGGAACATTGTCATCTGGTCCTGGTCAACGGTCTGTTCATTCACCCCGAACAACGCGACAGTCAGTCCCTTGCCAAAGGGGATACCCTGGCCGTGTGGCCCCCGATCGCCGGGGGATAGGGGGCCATGACAGCCGCCAAAATACACCTGGACATGACCACCACCCGCGCCGAATTTTTTCGCAATTTAAAAACCGCCTTGCGGGACATGAGTTCGACCATTGATGGCAATCATATCCGAGCGATTTGCGGCGATACGCAGGTCAGCCTGACCCTGGATCCCCTGCCCGCCCTCGCCCTTGGCCCGACCCTCAAACTCGAACGATGGCATGTGACCATTGAGTTTGGTGATGCGAGCGAGCAACAACGCCAAGGTTTCATGCAAAGCTTTGAGCGCGCCTTTCATCGAGGCGGCGGCTAAAAGCGATCTTAAAGCAATCCCTCATAGGGATAAAAGGGCAGTAAATCGCCCTTCTTGACCGTGCTGTCTTCCTCGACAACTGCAAGCCCGTTTGACTGGCTCACAGAAGTTAAAACGGCGGAGGATTGATTATCATAGGGGATGGCTGTCATTTGCCCGTCTTGCACCTCCACACGACAGCGCAAAAATTGCCGCCGCGACTGGGCGCGGGGCTGATCAAACCCGGCGACAACCGTAATATCTTGCATCTGCGTGACCTTGGCCCCGGCCAATTTCAGCAAAAAAGGTTGTGCCAGCATCAAATAGGTCACAAACACCGAAACCGGATTGCCGGGAAGTCCCATATAGGGGGTCTGTTTTGCGCTGCTGGTGTTTAGATGACCAAAAACCACAGGCTTGCCGGGTTTGATATTGATGCGCCACAGATTGAGTTCGCCAACCTTGTCGAGGGCTTCGCGCAAATAATCTTTCTCGCCAACCGAGACCCCGCCGCTGGTCAGCACCATATCGGCGCTTTGCGCAGCCTCCAGCAGTTTTGCCTGCGTTTGTTCCAGATCATCCGCCACAATGCCAAAATCCATCAATTCGCCTCCAGACCGCTTAATCAGCGCTCCCAGCTGATAGCGATTGGAATTATAAATCTGTCCACTTAAAAGCGGTTCGCCAGGTTCTTTCAACTCATCGCCTGTTGAAAAAATGGCCACACGCGGTCGCCTGATAACCGATAATGCACCAGCCCCCATCGAGGCCGCCAAGCCCACATCTTGCGGCAGCAATCGGTGTCCTGCCTTCAGCACCACCTGCCCCTGCCTGATGTCTTCGCCGCGCCGTCCAATAAATTGATGAGGCTCAACGGGCTGCGTGAAGCTGACGGTTTTACCATCTGATTGGGTGTTTTCCTGCATCACCACACTATCGGCACCCCGGGGCAAAATCGCGCCGGTAAAAATACGAGCCGCCGTACCTTTTGCCAGCGGCGCGGCCTCACTGCCAGCAGCAATGATCTGTGAAATCGGCAAGGCAGAGTGACAATCATCGGCGCGTACCGCATAGCCATCCATGCGGCTATTGTCAAAAGCTGGGACATCGAACGGCGAAACGAGATCTTGCGCAAGCACGCGGCCATCGGCCTCCCCCAGAGAGACCATTTCACGCTCAACGAGTGGCTGGGCACTTTGCTCAAGAAGTTCAAGCACCTCCTCAAGAGGGGTAAGCTTATGCTGCATGTTTTTTTGTCCGCTCTCTTTTTGTGTCACATCAAAGACCAAAACTGCCAAAGGGAATAAAGTCAACCAACTCACCTGATTTTACCTCAACGACCTGTTCAGCCAGCTCGATAAAGCCATCGGCTTGCGTCAAGGAGGAGATTAGCCCCGAACCATCGCGGGCATATTTTTGACCTGCAACATGCCGTCATCGCCGTGATCCAATACGCCGCGCAAAAACTCTCTGCGCCCCGGTTTTTTGCGCATGGAAAATCCGGCCCGAACCTTGTAGCGCGTTGGCGATTGCCATTGTTGTCCAGACAGCACGCTCAGCACCGGTTGCGCATAGAGTAAAAAACACAAAAACGCGGCAACGGGATTGCCGGGCAAACCCAGCATCAAACAATTACCGATCTGACCAAAGCTCATGGGGCGGCCCGGCTTGATGGCAATTTTCCAAAGATGCACAGAGCCAAGCTTGTGCAGAGCCTTGAGCACGAAATCCAGTTCGCCAACGCTGACGCCCCCCGACGTCAACAAGATGTCATGGCTTTGCGCGGCGCCCGCCAGGGCCTCTTCGATGAGTTTTTCGTCGTCGGGCAGCACGCCAAGATCGTCGCACGAGGCCCCCATTTTACAGATCAGGCCGCGCAGCATGGCGGCATTGCTGTCATAGACTTTGCCATGCTCGAAGGGCGCGCCGGGGCGAATGACCTCATCACCGGTTGAAAAGATGGCGACCTTGAGCGGGCGATAACAGGCAATTTTGCTGGCCCCGGTTGAGGCAATGGCGGCCAGATCTTGAGGAGACAAGCGCCTGTTGGCAGTCAGCACGGTTGCCCCTGCTCGCACATCCTCACCTGCCAGACGAACATTGGCCCCGCACTTCAGGCCCGCTGGTATCTTAACCTGCTCCCCGTGGGCGCTGGACAAAAGCGCCACATCTTCTTGCATGACAACGCTCTCCAACCCCTGCGGCATGGCTGCCCCCGTGAAAATGCGAATAGCGCTATTGGATACAACCTCCCCCTCAAGCGGAGCCCCAGCCGCCATCGTGCCGGTGACCGCAAACTGTGACCCGGCTTTTGGATCATAATCGGCAAACGAAAAGCCATAGCCATCCACGGCGCTATTGGTATGGGCGGGGATATTCCTTGGCGCAACAACTGGCTGCGCCAGCACCAATCCCATCGCATCGTCAAGGGCCATGGAGCGCGTCTCCTCAATTGGCGACAGCCCCGTGGTCAGTTTTTCCAAGGCCTGCTCATGGGTGAGCATGGCGCCATCATGGGCAAAGCAATCATTGAGGTTTTTGTTGTTCATAGGAGTTGATCTCGCGGCGTGCCAATCAATTTTGACGGGGGATGGTTTCTAATGGAGCACGCTTCTAATGGGTCATGGTTGCCGCATTTGGAAAGAACAGTTGCTTGCCCTTTCGTTTATAAGAGGCAATCGCCGCCTGCCCCCGTGGCCCGGTCAACCAGCCAATAAAGGCCTGCCCTTGTGCCTGTTTCACATGCTTGTGTCTTTTTGGATTGATCAGCATCACGCCATACTGGTTGAACAATCGCTTATCGCCCTCGCTCAAGATTTCAAGGGTCCCCTTGTTTTCAAAGGCAATCCATGTGGCGCGATCGCTAAGCGTATAGGCGTTCATGCCAGCGGCCAGATTGAGCGTCGCCCCCATGCCAGAACCGGTTTCGCGATACCAGCTGCCACTGCTTTTACTGACATCAATACCGGCCAGTTTCCAAAGTTGCAGCTCTTTTGTATTGGTGCCGCTATCATCACCTCGAGAAGCAAAGGCCGCTTTGGTCGAAGCGATTTTTCGCAAAGCTTTGACAATGTCTTGTTCTCGCGCCAGCCCGGCGGGGTCCTGGCGCGGGCCAACGATCACAAAATCATTATACATGACATCGAAGCGCTTGACGCCATAGCCCTCTTTGACGAAGGTCTGCTCGGCGGACTTGGCATGCACCAGCAGCACATCTCCATCGCCATTGCGGCCGTTTTTGAGAGCCTGCCCGGTGCCAACCGCCACCACATGCACGGTGATCCCCGAGTGTTTTTTAAACAAAGGCAAAATGACATCAAACAAACCCGAATTTTGCGTCGAGGTTGTGGATTGCACGATTATAGATTGATCGTCCGTTGCCTGCGCAATGGGCAACACTGACAGGCAAGCTCCCACAAAGACACTCACAAAGCCGAACATTCTTCTCTTCATTTTGGTATTTCCAATTTTCCTAAATGACCGCCTTATCGGCTTTTTCATAGGCTGCTCGTTGTTCTGGCGTCGCATCCTTTTGATATTTATGCTTATAGTCCTCATAGGGCATACCATAGACGAATTGGCGCGCCTGGTCGTAGTCCATTTCAAGCCCGTTCTCGGCGGCTCCCTTCTTGACCCATTTGGCAAGGCAGTTCCGGCAGAACCCCGCCAGGATCATCAGGTCAATATTTTGCACATCGGTGCGCTTGCGCAAATGCTCTACCAGTCCCCGAAAGGCGGCGGCTTCAATTTCTGTTTGAGTTTGCTTGTCCAATTTTTAAGGCTCCTTTTGTCAACACTTTATTCCTCTGGTACGCGGCCATCGAGATAGGCCTGCGCCTGCTTGCTTCCCGGGTCTTTGAAAAGGCCCGTTTTGATTTGTGGGCCAGCACTTCGCCCAGATGGATGAACAAAATATCATCCGCCATGCGCTTGGCCTGCTTAATATCATGGGTCACAAGTACTATTTTCGTACCCATTTGATCTGCCTGCTCGATCATATCTTCGACGATGGAGGTGGACAAGGGGTCAAGGCTTGCCGTTGGCTCATCCAAGAGCAAGGCGTGGGGATTGACAATCAGGGTGCGCGCCAGTGCCAGACGCTGCTGCTCTCCTCCAGACAGGCGCCGCGCGGGAACCTGCCCCCTTGTCTGAAGCCTGGCAATCGCCAGCGCAGCATCGACTTTGGCGGCAATTTCATGCCTGGCGACGCGGTGATGGCGCAAGACGAAAGCGATATTTTCAAACGCCGTACGTCGCAACATCACCGGGTTTTGAAAGACCAAAGACATGCACGGCGTCCCTGACAGCTGATCCAGATGCGCTAAGCTGCCCTGCTCCTCAAGCCCGCCGGTGATCGAGCCGCTGGTTGGTTCCATCAGCCCGCTCATCAAGCGCAAAAACAGACTTTTGCCAGCACCATTTGGGCCTAGCACAATGGTCTTTCCAGTTGCCTGCAAGGTGCAATTAATGTGCTGAATAAGCTCAATGCCGTTGATTTTTAGCACCACATTTTCAAAATGCATGGGCTTGCATCGGCGTTTTGCGGCACTTTTTGGCGCTCTGTTTGGTTGCTCAAGCATAGATCACTTCTTTGGCTTTGGAGCGCACCAGCGCAACGGAGGTATTAACCAGCAAGGATATAACGATCAGGATTATGCCCAGCGCCAATGCCAGCGCCAGCGTGCCTTTGGAGGTCTCAAGCGCAATCGCGGTGGTCATGATGCGGGTCAGATGATTGATATTGCCGCCCACAATCATAACGGCCCCCACTTCTGATATGGCGCGACCAAATCCCGCCAGCCCCACCGTCACCAAGCCAAAACGCCCCTCCCACAAAAGAGTAAACAGTTTGTCGCGCGCAGAAAGCTGTAGCGACCGGAAAAACTCGTCATATTCTTGATGCAATTCTTGCAATACCTGCGCCGAAAGGGCCGCGACCAAGGGGGTAATCAACACCGTTTGAGCAATAATCATCGCCGTTGGCGTATACAGCAAACCAAGCACGCCAAGCGGGCCCGAGCGCGACAGAACCATATAGACCATCAAGCCAACCACAACCGGCGGCAATCCCATCAAGGCATTGAATAAAATGAGCAACGCCCGTCGTCCCGGAAACCGAAAAACGGTCAGCGCCGCACCAATCACAAAACCAAGGGCACAAGAGATAAGAACGGCGCTGATGGAAACCTTCAAGGAGAGATAGACAATCGAATACAGCTCCTTGTCCATTGACCAGAGCAAGTCGAAGGCTATCTGAAATGCTTGTGTAAAATCTCCCACAGCCGCTCCCTATACTGGACTGATATGCCTTGATATTACAGCTTTTAAAAGCTGTGTATAGCCTATTTTATCACCAGCAATGCTTCAACTTGCCGTCTTTGCATCCAAAGCGCATACTGCGTAAACACCTTGTTACAACAAAGGTTTCGACCATCGCAGGGATAGGCCAAGCGATAAATCTTGTTCCAGACACCCGCAAGACATCAAAACAGGGCCATTGGAATTGAAACCTTGTTGAAACAAACCTATAAACAAGGTGAACCATTATACCATCAAGGAGAGTGCATCATGGATGAAGACAGACTGAACATGGCGATCCGTAAATTTCTCAAGCAGGTTGGGGTCACATCGCAAAAACAGATCGAACAGACCATCAATGCCCTTGGCGATGAGCAGGACGGTTCTTTGAAACTGAAAATGGTACTCACGGCAGAGGGGACAGATCTCAATCACGTCATTGAAGGAAAGATTGAGCTGTCTTGAACCAATATTTTCCAGGGCTGTTGCCGGCCCTGGACCAACCACAAAGCGAAACGACCTGTATCACCCATGTCCTCTTTTCCAACATTCCCCTCCTTACTTACCGGGCACGCCTTATTGCTGGAAGAAGACAGTTTTGAAACAGCGTGTCAGCTGGCCGCACAACAAAAAGCGTGTGCCGGGGATATTTTCTGGCGGGTAGATGATTTTCTCGTCGAACTGGCCATTGTGCTTGAACCCGAAGACAAACCCGCCAAAGCCTGCCAGATATTGCCTGTTGTCATGGATGCTTTGGGCAACTGCCTGGCCACACTCGCTCCACCAAAAGTTGCCATCACCTATGACTGGCCCTCACAGGTGCGAGCCAATGGCGGCAAGATTGCCAGGACCCGCGCGGCCATCAGCTCGCTGGCGGCTGATGATGTTCCAGACCGGCTGGTGATCGGCTTTTCCATTCGCCTGCGTCATGATCCAGACCATGACGAACCAGGTGCAAACCCCGAGATGACCACTCTTGACGAAGAAGGCTGCCCCAACCTCACCTCAAACGAGCTGATTGAGACCTTGTGCCGGCACCTTCTTGCCGCCATTGATGGCTGGCAGAATGACGGTCTTTCAAACTATCAAAGAATGTGGGGCTTGCGCCTTCAGCCAGCCAACGCCGCTTGCCAGTTCGAACTCAATAATGACGTCCTCACAGGCAAACCAGCGGGCATCGACGATGGCGGAAATCTGCTCATCGAACTGCCAGGCGGCAAGATCAAAACCACTTTTTTGATCAATCAATTCAAATTGTTCAGCGATTTGTACTAGTGGTCTGCCTCTCTTGAATTGATAGGTATCGCAATTTGTTCCCCCCCCTACCCCTGACGCTTCCCGGGCTTGCCCCGGGATCCAGGGCAGCGGGTGGTAAACCATGGAAAGAGCAAGAAGCGTGGCCCCTGGACCCCAGGGCAAGCCCGGCGAGCGGTCATGTTACTATACGGCTCCATCTTTACAGATGAGACATGAAAATCATCAAACAAGCATGGTGCGCTAGAACCACCCTCACTTTTCGTCCCCGTCAGGTTTCCCACCATTCAGATAATCCTCGGTTGTACGCACCTGTGGCACCTCTCCCATGGCCATGGGGTTATCGCTGATTTCGGTTTGCGCAATCACCCGGCAATCATCGCACATTTTCAGCAAGTCGAGCTGGGGGCCGGTTTGCAACATCGGGTTTTTGCCAGCCAGAATAGACGAGACCCGCAAAATGGCCTGTCTGGAGCCAAATGGCTTGTTGCAGCGGAGGCACTCAAACGGCTCGTCCTCGTGAAGAACAATGGCTGATTGCACATGTTGTGAAAAATTATAGCGCGGCTCAAGCGTGATGGCGCTTTCCGGGCATGTCGCCGCACACAAGCCACACTGCACGCAATTTCGCTCATGGAACCGCAATTGAGGATGTTCTGTTCCATCAAGCAGCGCATGGGCCGGACAACTGCCAACGCAGGCCAGACACAAGGTGCAACTCGCACTATCAACCCGCACAATGCCATAGGGGGCACCGTCTGGCAGGTCGATTTGCTCATTGGCCAGTGAAGATGCCTCAAACAGGGCGCTGAAAGCCATATGGGCGATGTCGCGTTTGCTGCCGGTCGCGGTGAACGAATTGGCGCCAATCGGCTTTCTGGCTGGCAACTCATATAAAGCGGTTTCCAGCGCGAACGGGTCTTGTTCGATCAACATCTCGGCCTGCAACCCACCTTGCGGACTGTCCACGAAATCAAGCTGTTCCAAAACCCTATTGCAAAGGCCCAGCTGATCATTCAGAGCGCCAAGCTCCTGGCGCCGCGCTGGTGGCACCAACACAGATACATGAGCGGCCCCCGCCGCAAATGCGGCCAATAATGTTTCATGACCAAGCGCCAGCACGGAATGCAGGGAGACCGGCAGCACATTGGCTGGCAATCCTTTGCCATAGCGCGACAGGGCAGCAATTAATGGCAGGCCATGGGCTTCATCACAAAAAAGCACCACAGGGTTGCTTCCCTTGGCGTGCCGATAAGCCGTCAGCAATTTCTGAAGACGGGTGACAAGCTCATCAAGCCGGGGATAGGTATATTGAATGGCACCGGTGGGGCACAAGGCATGGCAATTTCCGCAGCCGCCGCAGACCGCACTATCAATATGTACAAAATCGCCCGCAGAACTTATGGCCGATGCGGGACAATGATCGAGGCATTTTGTACACCCCACCTTGCCGCTTCGTCCATGGGCGCAAATACCTTTCTCATAGTCGACATAGATCGGCTTTTCGAATTCTCCGACAAAATCGGCGATGTCATACATTGAACTTGCCAGTTCACCGGCCTGCTCCGGGTCGGCTCGCACATAGCCATCGCGCGGCACCGCGCTGGTGATCAAAGGCACTCCCTTTGAGAGATCAAAAACAACATCGCACGAAAGTTCCATTCTGGTGCGCTCCTTGCCAAAGGACGCCACGGCACGCGAGGAGGGAGAAGATGTAGCATAATCGGCGATGGTTATCTCGAAACCGCCAAGCGCTCCTTGCAGCTTTTCGATTTTGCCGATGGCCATGGGAAACAGATTGGTCGAGGGCAGCATCAAATCATCCGCGTCAACAAGAATGAGAGTGACACTCAAGCGCTGCGATAATTTGAGCGCGGTATCATAGGCGATCTGGCCCCTGCCATAAACCAGGCAATGGCCGCTTGAGCGCAGGGTCATCAATCTGGCAGGACTTGATGGCAAATCACTGGTTTGAAGCAGCGCGACCATTTTAGGCTGCGCCTTGTCAGCCTCATCCGACCACCCCGCCAATTCGCGAATATTGACGAAGCTGACATTTTCTGCGCCGCAGCCATCCTCCTGGTCGCTGGCAATTTCATGAAACAATGGTGCTTCTTGCGTACAGGCCACCAGCAAACGCTCATTTTTGCAAAGAGCGCCGCGAAAATTATCGATTTGCGAACGACACAAGGAGGAGTTGACAAACAAGTTATCTGGCAAGCCAAGCGCCAAGGACAGCTTGGCACCATTGAGCGGCATGGTCTGATCACAATCACAAATGAGCAGCTTTCTTGCGAGCTTTTTGGTCGTCATTTTAGGTGTCCTTGTTGTATTACCCTTGTGCCTTGCCCTGTATTTTCGTAGGATTTACAAAGTAGTTTCAAGTCTAACTTATCATAGCGATTGGAGAGATGGTAGTATAATGGAACGCTCAAAAACAATACCAATCGGCGTCATTATGGCCAAAGAGGCCTTCGACAATCCCTGGGTCGACCATATCTGGAAGGCCAATGGCATTGCTCTTCAATTCCCCGCCAATATCAACTGGAAAGAACTTTCTAGCAGTGAAAACTCCACCCACTATATCGTCTCCGCCAAGTTGCAATTGTTTCGCGGCGAAACAGCGGCTTACATGGCCAATCTCAATGATCCAGAACCCTCTATCTATGTGGTTTTGCGCGAAAATGATGACAGTCTGGAAGATGTCCCGCTCGATGTCCATCTGGTCACCGCGTCGCCCTATGAGGCGGCGGACTATCTCGACACAGGAGAGGATATTGTCGAGCGATTGCCGATGCCAGCGGCGCTTGTTGATCAGCTGAAAAGCTTTACCGCCAAGCACCATCATGACGAGACATTTCGCAAGCGCAAGCGCGACAAGCTCGATGTTGAGGAACATAAATTTGGCCAGGAGCCGATCTTTGAAACCAGACAGCGCGCACGCGGGAGCATCAATGATGACGACGAAAAAAACTGACAGTCCCCTGTCCCGCTGGTCACACAGAAAATTGCTGGTGCAAGAAGGCAAATTACCGATTGAAGCTGCCGCCTTATCCAGCGCCCCTGAACCAGACCCGCCATCAGCGGCCCCAGATGACCTTGGCGACAATCCAGATGAAAAGAACCTGGAGCCGCAAACATCCTCGCATTCAGAAAGCGAAAGCGACGCCGAGAATTTTGCCGATGTGGATTTCGAAGCGCTTGACTATGACAGCGATTACACCCGCTTCATGGCCAATAATGTTCCCGAAATGGTCAAGAGGCGTGCCCTGCGCGCCCTGTGGAATTCCGATCCTGTCTTCGCGAATCTTGATGGTCTCAATGATTATGATGAAGATTTTACCGATGCCGCCGTCATCACCAAAGGCATAGAATCTGCCTGGAATGTCGGCAAGGGCTATATGACTGCGAAGGAAGAAGAGCAGCTAGAGAGCGACCAGGAGGTAGAAACCGCAACGCCTGACGACGGCCAAGAGAACGGCCAGGAGAATGGCGAAGACGACGCCATCGCCGAAATAGTTGATGACCAAAACCAACTCGATAAACTCGACCGGGACGAACAGGGCGAAAGGCCCGTGGCCGTATCTATTGACGCCAAAACGCAAGCTAATCTTGTCGTAAAACCACTCAAAACATCCTGAAGCATTACCTGCTACTTTACCGCGAGCAGATCCAGTTCGCAAATTTCTGCGATAAAGTCGGCGATCTGCGTAACGCAATTGCGATCAAAGCAGGGAAGCTCATCTTCAGCGGCGCCCGAGCAGGTCGCCACCGCAATGATTGAGGGGTCGCCGGGGGCCAAGGCCTGTTGATTGAGGGAGGTGTCTCCCCGCACTTCAATCTTTTTGTGCCGCTCATTTTTATAGCCTTCTACCAGAATGAGGTCACAAGGGTCCAGACTGTCGATGGTTTGAGCAAGCGTTGGTGGATCCTCACCGCGCAACTCGGTCATCAAGGCCCAGCGCCGCTGTGAGACCAGCGCAATCTGATAGGCTCCTGCCTCGCGCATCTGGCATGAATCGCGCCCTGTATGATCAATATCAAACTGGTTGTGAGCGTGCTTAATCGCTGAAACCGTCAGCCCGCGTGCGCAAAACTCTTCAACAAGACGCGCCACCAATGTTGGCTTGCCTGAATTTTTCCATCCCACAATACCGATCAATCGAGGCTCGCTCATTCCACCTTCTCCGCGATCAATTCGGCCCGGGCCAGATCCTCTGGTCGGTTGACATTAAAACACGGATCCATGCCGGCATCGACAGACTCAAAAACCACCTCGACCATTTTGTGCCTATCCGTCCAATCGAGGATTTTTCGCACCCCCAAAAGCAGTGCTTGTTCCAGATCATCGGCCAGCGCCACAGGCCACAAGCCAAATACCGGATGCACGCGCCCGTTGGAAGCGGCAAGGACAATCATCGCCTCTTCCTCGCCGACCGCGCGCGCAAGTTTGCTGGTCAGATCATGGGGGAAAAACGGTGTATCCGAGGCCACCGTGATGATATAGGGCGAGCCAGGTGCGTTTTCTTGCGCCCAGCGCATACCGGTCAAAATCCCGGCCAGTGGTCCCACAAACCCCTCGATGACATCTTTTACGACGGGGTGCTCAAAGGCGGCGAAGCGCCCTTCTTCGCCATTGGCATTGATGACAAGACTGGCGACTTGTGGGGAAAGCCGCTCGATGGCGCGGGCCAGCAAACTCTGACCGCCGATCTCCAACAGACATTTATCACCGCCACCCATGCGCCGCGCCTGCCCGCCAGCCAGCACAATACCGACGGTCTGTTTACTTGGGGGGGTCATAAAGCCCGCACTCTCTTTCTATTCCAATCAGCCTGGCCAGGCCTATCAGCAACCACCATCTGTCTGCCCCGCTTTTCGTTGATGTTTGGCAGGCTCGCGCGGCATTTTCGATGGCTGCAAATCATAGATCAGGCGGTTTTTGCCAGCCAGTGCGATAAACCTTGCCCCCCGCAGGCGGCCAATCAGGGTGAGCCGGGACTGGCGTGCCAGATCAACCCCCCAAGCCGTAAAACCAGAGCGCGACAGCAGCACGGGTATACCCATTTTAACGGTTTTGATGACCATCTCGCTGGTCAGTCGCCCGGTCGTATAAAACAGCTTGTCATGAGGCTCCACCTTGTTGAGAAACATATAGCCAGCGATTTTATCCACCGCATTATGGCGCCCTACATCTTCGACATATAAAAGAGGCTTGTCCTCACGACAAAGGACGCAGCCGTGGATCGCTCCCGCGCTCAGATATAATGAGGGGCAGCGATTGATCTTATTTTGCAGCTCATACAGCCAGGAGGTGCGGACCTGCGCCTGCGCGTTCAGACGCACATCTTCAAATTCTTCCATCAGGTCCCCAAACACGGTGCCCTGCGCACAGCCCGAGGTCTGGGTTTTTTTCTTCAGCTTTTCTTCGTAATTGGTTTTGCGTTTTGTGCGCACAACAATCGCGCCAAGGTCTTTGTCATGTTCAATCGCTGTGATCTCATCATCTGCTTTGAGCATGTTTTGATTGAGCAGATAGCCAACCGCCAACAGATCGGGATAATCGCCGATGGTCATCATGGTGACGATTTCCTGCGCGTTCAGGAACAAGGTGAGCGGCCGCTCGGCAACAACCGTGGTTGTCACGCTGTGACCGTTTTGATCAAACCCCTCCACATCAACCGAGAGGTTTTTATCCAGTGGATCGGGTCTGAGCGCGAATTCATCCATACCAACTTTTACTCTACTTGTTATTGCTGTTTGCTAGCCACCTGTCACACTCATATGACGGGCCACCGCCGGTTTTTGATCACGGCGATCAATATGAAAATCATGGCCCTCGGGTTTGCGCGAGATGGCTTCGTCGATCGCTGCGCGCAGGGCCAGATCATGAGGCGAAGACCGCAACGGGGTCAGCAGATCCTTGGCGTCATCCTGCCCCAGACACATATACAAGATACCGGTGCAGGTCAGTCGCACCCGGTTGCAACTTTCGCAAAACTTGTGGCTAAGCGGCGTGATAAAGCCCAGCGTGCCACCGGTTTGTTCGACCTCATAATAACGCGAAGGCCCCCCTGTTCGATAGTCGATGGGCGTCAGGGTCCAGTTTTCACGCAGCCGCTCCTTGACCGCTGACAGCGGCAGATAATTGTCATAGCGCTCCCCGTCAATCTCCCCCATCGGCATGGTCTCAATCAAGGTCAGCTCCATACCGCGTTCATGACACCAGCGGGTCATGGTGATAATTTCATGCTCGTTGAGGTTTTTCAGTGCAACCATATTGATCTTGACCCGCAGGCCAGCTTGTTGCGCGGCATCTATTCCGCGCATGACTTTGTCAAAATGATCGCGGCGGGTAATCTCGTGAAACTTCACGCGATCAAGTGTATCAAGAGAGATATTGACACGGCGCACCCCGCAAGCGGCCAGCTCCTTGGCATATTTGGCCAGCTGACTGCCATTGGTGGTGAGGGTCAGCTCCTCCAGCTTGCCGCTCTCAAGGTGGCGGGACAATCGCTTCACCAGCCACATGATATTGCGGCGCACCAGAGGCTCTCCGCCGGTCAAACGCAGCTTTTTGACCCCCTTGCCAACAAAACAAGAGCAGATGCGGTCGAGCTCTTCGAGGCTCAAAAGGTCCTTGCGTGGAAGAAAGGTCATGTTTTCCGCCATGCAATAAGAACAACGAAAATCACAACGGTCTGTGACTGAAACTCTTAGATAAGTGACAGCACGGCCAAACGGATCAATTAAATCAGCGCCGATTTGTTGGCTTGGTCCGATTTGCTGGCTTGGTCCGATTTG
>JAJRRW010000140.1 GCA_024279115.1 Alphaproteobacteria bacterium | reverse complement strand
CGCCAGTCGGCCAGCGGCCAATAGCAATCCATGGCAATCATGTCGATGTCATTGCTCGACCACAAGGGATCGAGATGAAAAAACACATCATTGCTGCCATCTGCCGGTTGATGACCATAATATTCTGACCAGTCGGCGGCATAGCTTACCTTGGTGGTCGCGCCAAGCACGGCTTTAACATCGGCCGCCAATTGAATGAGGGCGCTGACAAAGGGATAGGTGGAAGCACCGTCGCGTAATTGTGTGAGGCCGCGTAGTTCAGAGCCAAGCAGAAACGCGTCGACCCCTCCAGCCAGTTTGCACAGATGCGCATAATGCAAAATCATGCGCCGCCAGCTCCACTCATTGGGTCCGCTGTAAACAACTTCGCCAGTGGCAATATCAAAATCACTGACAGAGCATGAGCCAATAAAACTGTTGAGCTGCGAGCCAGCCGCCGCTGATTTATCGGGACTGCCCACCTGCCCTGGAGCTGGATCGCAGGTGATACGCCCGCGCCACGGGAAGGCAGGTTGATTGGCACCGCCATAGGGGTCGGGGAGCACATTATCGCTTTGAATATCGAGCAATAAAAACGGATTTAAACTAACGCTAAGCCCGCGCGCCTTGAGGTCGGTAATGGCTGCGATCACTGAGCGATCACCAGGCGTGCCGCCAAATACCGGACGATCATCAATTGTCGATATTTCATAAGCGGTTGAGCGCGTAAGGCCCGCCGTTTTCCAGCTATAGGGCGTGGTGATCTTCTGGCGGTTTTCGATACCGGGCTTGACCAGACATTGAGCGGCCCGCAAATCAGTCCCGAACCAACTGACAAACAAAGACACCGAGGCACAATTTGGCATCATGTCGCGCAATTGATCCAACGACAAAGACCAGTCGGTGCCGCCCATCTGATGGTGGGTGTTTTCTGACGTGGTCTCGCCCTTGCCCGCGTCCCGCTCCACCGGCTCCACCTCATACGCGAACTCACCCGTTGCCGGGATCATGGTCACGGCGGTGATTTTTTGTTCGACATCATCAAGCGCCTTAAACACTTCAAAATTGAACTGCGGAATGCGATTGCCAAATAACTCCAGCGGCAGACGTTCAAAAACAATATAGGCGAGGCCGCGATAAGCCGGCGCATTGCTGGCACCCTCCTTGGCCTCCAGCAGACTGTCGGGTAATTGCGTTTCATCGCCGCTATAGAGACGATAGGTATATTGCGCAAGATTGATCTCTTTGCCATCGGCCCAGACACGCCCCAAACGCGATATTTCACCTTCGCAAAGCGCAACGGCAAAATTGGCAAAATATTGATAGCTGGTGGTGATGGTGGTCTGGCTTGGCCCACCGCCAATGCCCTTGCTGGACTGTTTAACGGTCTTGCTGTCGCGGATAATATCTTCTTCAAAGCGCGTTGCCCAGATGACCTGACCACCCAGCCTGGCGCGCCCGAAAATACGCGGGATGGGAGACCCTTCCGAAGAAGAGGTCACCTGCAAATCGGCCAGCCGCGCCCCCGTATTCTCGACGATCTTGTTCTGGCCGCTGGCGCCAAACAGAGCCTGATCGATATAGCGCCCGGCAACTGAACCAATGGCGCGACCAATCACGGCACCAGAAAGGGTCGCCCCGAGCAGGCCGACACCGGCAGGCAAAAGAGCACCACCAACCGCCGCGCCAGCTGTCGCTAAAACAAGGGTCGCCATAGAGTTTGTCCTTAAATTTTTGTAAGATCATCGCCATAATGCACTTGCTGCGCGCCAACTTATGCAGATGGCACCAAGGGACGATCCCTTGGAACCCATTTTGATCTG
>JAJRRW010000014.1 GCA_024279115.1 Alphaproteobacteria bacterium | reverse complement strand
GAGATGGTGATGCCGGGCGATAATATCACGGTTGATGTCGAGCTGATCGTGCCGATTGCCATGGAAGATGGTTTGCGCTTTGCGATCCGCGAAGGCGGCCGTACCGTCGGTGCCGGCGTCGTGGCCAGTATTACTGAATAATTTGGTTCAAGGCCCGGTTTGAAAATGCCGGGCCTTTGATCATTGAGATATATTGGAGATATAGGAGTGTAGCTCAGCTGGCAGAGCACCGGTCTCCAAAACCGGGTGTCGTGGGTTCGAATCCCTCCACTCCTGCCAATATTTACGAACCGTCTGGCGCTGATCAGGCAAACAGCTGGAGAAAATGATGGCAAATCCGTTGCAATTCATGCGTGAAGTCCGGGAAGAGGTGAGTAAGGTAAGTTGGCCATCTCGCCGCGAAACGACTGTCACCACCATAATGGTGTTCATCATGGCGATTGCTGCGGCGATCTTCTTTATGCTGGCCGATCAGGTGATCAGCAAGGTGGTAAAAATTGTGCTTGGTTTTGGCGGTTAATTATATCGCCGAAAATCAGGTGCGAATAGAATTGAAATGATAGGGTTCTCCCTAAAGAGAGTATTTTTTGATGGCAAAGCGCTGGTATATCGTTCACGCCTATTCCAATTTCGAGAATAAGGTTGCTGCTGCAATTCGCGAACGCGCGGAAGCGGAAGGTCTGGATGATCAGATTGAAGAAGTGCTGGTGCCCTCCGAACAGGTTGTGGAGGTCCGCAGGGGTCAGAAAATCAATGCGGATCGCAAGTTTTTTCCCGGCTATGTGTTGGCCAAGATGGAAATGACGGATCGCACATTCCATCTCATCAAGCACACGCCAAAAGTCACGGGGTTTCTTGGTAACGACAATAAGCCGATGCCGATCACCGAGGCTGAGGCAAATCGAATTTTGAGCCTCGCCAATGATAGCGAGGAGCGTCCACGCTCAACGATTACTTTCGAAATCGGTGAACAGGTGCGTGTGACGGATGGGCCTTTTGCCACCTTTAGCGGGCATGTCGAAGATGTCGACGAAGAGCGCTCGAGGCTGAAGGTTGCAGTTTCCATCTTTGGCCGGTTAACCCCGGTAGAGCTGGAATATACCCAGGTTGAAAAAACCTAATTTTTTTAATCTGGTTCAAGTTGTGGGAGGCGAGCTGAAATCTGCCAGTTTCAGTAGGGCCGTACCACAAACCCTGATAATGGAAAACAGTCTCCATGCGTATGCAGTTGGAGGCAATGAAGGGAAGTTTAAAATGGCAAAGAAGATTGAAGGTTACCTGAAATTGCAGGTGCCAGCAGGAAGCGCGACCCCGTCTCCACCTATTGGACCGGCTCTTGGTCAGCGCGGCATTAATATCATGGAATTTTGCAAAGCCTTTAATGCGGCGACCGGCGAGATGGAAAAAGGTGCGCCCATTCCGGTGCAGATCACCATTTTCGCGGATAAAAGTTTCACTTATGTGATGAAAACGCCTCCCGCATCCTATCTCTTGAAAAAAGCTGCCAAGCTTGACAAGGGATCTGGGGAAGTTGGGCGCATTGAGTCTGTTGGTAAAGTCACGGCTGCTCAGGTTCGTGAAATTGCCGAGACCAAGATGGTTGACCTTAATGCAAATGACATTGATCAGGCGATGAAGATCATCGCTGGATCTGCCCGTTCGATGGGCATTGACGTGGAGGGTATGTAACATGGCAAAGCTTGGAAAAAGAACGGTTGCGGCGCGCAAAATCATTGATCGCAACAAGGTTTATGATCTCGAAAGTGCCGTAAAAATCCTCAAGACGAATGCCAAGGCCAAATTTGACGAAACGATTGAGCTGGCGCTAAATCTGGGTGTTGATCCTCGCCATTCGGACCAGATGGTTCGCGGTGTGTGTGAGTTGCCTAATGGGACTGGCCGTACCGTTCGTGTCGCCGTGTTTGCCCGTGGTGACAAGGCCGAAGAAGCCAAGAAAGCTGGTGCTGATATTGTCGGCGCAGAAGAGCTGGCCGAAGAAGTGCAAAAAGGTAATATCGATTTTGATCGTTGTATTGCCACTCCCGATATGATGCCGCTGGTTGGGCGTCTGGGCAAGGTACTTGGACCGCGCGGCATGATGCCAAACCCCAAAGTCGGGACGGTTACACCAGATATCGCCAAGGCGGTAGCAGCTTCCAAGGGCGGGGCCGTAGAGTTTCGCGTCGAAAAAGCTGGCGTCATTCATGTCGGTGTTGGCAAGGCCAGTTTTTCGGCGGACAAAATTGCCCAGAATATCAAGGCGCTGACCCAAGCGGTCATCAAGGCCAAGCCTTCTGGCGCCAAGGGAACCTATGTCAAGAAAATCTCTTTGAGCTCGACAATGGGCCCCGGGATGCAGCTTGATCTGGGCTCAATTGTGTCCGATTAGAAAAAGAGTGAGTTTTACTGTTTACATATGGGGGGTTTATCCCCTATGTATGAGGATTGGAGAGTTCCGGTTATCGTAACCGGTGGAACGAGCAATGTAAATGGTTCCCAGATTGGGAGCTTATTTGCAGGGCTCGAACCTGTCCGAGATTGCAGGTGTGGCTAATGTCCGATATTTTGTTGGATGGTCAGCCGCTTAAGTGCGCAGGGTTGAATGATTGTTTTTCGTTCTGCCGCGGGCCTGCATGAGATAGGGGGAAATGATGGATTTCTTGTGGCGGATTTTTCGCCCTGAGTTATTTGATCAGTTTGAACCAGATATCAACCAAAGGCCCGCTTGATGTTTCATCAGGGCTGGTGGACAGGCAATGAGGGTCGCGGATGTGACCAGTTTGCCGATGGCGGGCTGTTTGCATCAACGGCAAAATGAAAATGTAAAAATGCGTCCTTTGGGGGCACGTTTTTACTTTTACCTTTGGAGAAAGTTAAGTGGAAAGAGAACAGAAGCGAGAACTCGTTAAGTCGCTTCATGAGGCGTTCTCCGATACTGGCGTTATTGTTGTTTCACATAATCTTGGCATGACCGTGTCTGAGCTAACCGAACTTCGCCGTGAGGTGAGGGAAGTGGGTGGAACAGTCAGAGTCGCAAAGAACAGACTTGTGAAGCTTGCCCTGAAAGATACACCAGCCGAAAGTCTGATAGATCTGTTTACCGGGCCAACGATAATTGCCTATGCTGATGATCCTGTCTCTGTGCCCAAGGTGGCCGTCAAATTCGCCAAGGCGAACGAAAAACTCGTTCTGCTTGGTGGTACGATGGGCGATATGAACCTTGACTTAGATGGATTGAAATCACTTGCAGCGCTGCCGTCTCTTGATGAATTGAGAGGCAAAATGGTCGGTCTGTTACAGGCACCGGCTGGCAAAGTGGCAAGGGTTATTTCGACACCGCCAGGTCAATTGGCACGTGTTATTGGCGCCTATTCGGAAAAAAGCGAGGCGGCTTAATCCGCACAAACTCATTCAAACGAAACACTGAACAAACAAACTGATCAAGGAATTGTAATTATGGCTGATTTGGAAAAAATTGCTGAGGACCTGTCTGGTCTGACTGTCATGGAAGCTGCGGATCTCGCAACGCTTCTGGAAGATAAGTGGGGCGTCTCTGCCGCAGCTCCTGTGGCAATGGCAGCGGCACCTGGTGGCGGCGGCGAAGCTGCAGAAGAAAAAACTTAATTTGATGTCGTCATGACGTCATTTGGTGACAAGAAAATCAACGTCATCAAAGAAGTGCGCGCGATCACGGGGCTTGGCCTCAAGGAAGCCAAGGAGCTTGTTGAGAGCGCCCCTAAGGCCATCAAAGAGGCTGTGCCTCAGGGTGAAGCTGACGAAATCAAGGGAAAACTCGAGGCTGCTGGTGCGACCGTCGAGATCAAATAACTGATGTCTCCCGAGAGGCTCGCAAGGGCATCTCGGGAGATACTCTTGCAAGCGACTTTGGGTGGGTGGTGTTTGTAACTGCTGGATGCGATTTCTTGTATAATAGTAAAATGAAAATGATGTGATTGTAAGACGGTTTTCCGGAATGCCAAACCAGTGGTATTCCGGTAAGCCGTTATTGTGTTGGTGGCAAGCTCGTAGGGAGCTTTGCGCGGGCAATGACAGTTTGGCGGGTTATGGGGATGATGTGGAAGGTTTCGCAAACAGGCAAGCGTTCTTCCAGTCGGTGCAGCAAATCATAAACAAATGAGGAGCAGATATGGCGCAGAGCTATGTGGGCCGTAAAAGGTTGCGTAATAAATTCGGGCAGATTGATGAGATCGCCGAGATGCCAAACCTTATTCAGATTCAAAAGAATTCTTATGATTCTTTTTTGATTATGGATGAGCCGGCAGAGGGACGTGCAGATGTCGGGCTGCAATCGGTTTTCAACTCTGTTTTTCCGATCCACGATTTTCCTGGCAAGGCGCAACTGGAATTCGTCAAATATCATTTTGAACAGCCAAAGTTTGATGTGGAGGAATGTCAGCAGCGCGATATGACGTTTGCGGCTCCGCTCAAGGTGACGCTGCGCCTCATTGTGTTTGATATCAATGAAGACACCGGCGCCAAATCGGTCAAGGACATCAAGGAACAAGAAGTGTTCATGGGCGATATACCGTTCATGACCAACCATGGTACCTTTGTCATCAATGGCACCGAGCGCGTCATCGTTTCGCAGATGCATCGCTCGCCCGGTGTGTTCTTTGACCATGACAAGGGCAAGACCCATGCCAGTGGCAAATTGCTGTTTGCGGCTCGTATCATTCCCTATCGCGGTTCATGGCTGGATTTCGAATTTGATGCCAAGGATATCATCTTTGTTCGTATCGATCGGCGGCGCAAGCTGCCCGTTACGACGCTGCTTTATGCTCTTGGTCTTGATCAAGAAGAGATCCTTGATACCTATTATGACAAGATAGATTACAAGGTCGCCAAGGGCGGCTGGCGGGTGCCATTTGAGCCTGAGCGTCTAAAGGGTGTCAAGCCAACGGTCGATATTGTCGATGCTGACAGGGGGGAAGTGATCATCGAGGCTGGTCGCAAGGTGACGCCGCGTTTGCTGCGCAAGCTTTCTGAAGAGCGCAAGATCACTGAACTGCTATTATCAGACGAAGAGCTGATCGGTCAGTATGTTGCCGAAGATCTCGTCAATATGAAAACCGGTGAAATTCACGCTGAAGCGGGCGAGGAAATCACCGAAGATCTGATCACTACACTGCGTAGCCTTAGCTACAAAAAACTGCCAATTCTCGATATTGACCATATCAATATCGGCGCCTTTTTGCGCAACACGCTGGCTGCCGACAAGAATAGCAATCAAGAAGAAGCGCTCAACGATATTTACCGCGTTATGCGTCCAGGCGAGCCACCAACCCCCGAAACGGCTGGTGCCTTGTTCAAAGGATTGTTCTTTGATTCAGAACGCTATGATCTCTCGGCCATTGGCCGCGTGAAAATGAATATGCGTTTGCAGCTGGAATGTGAAGACACAGTCAGGACCTTGCGCAAGGAAGATATTCTTGGGGTGCTTGATACGCTGATCGGTCTGCGCGATGGTCGTGGTGAAGTCGATGATATTGACCATCTTGGCAATCGCCGCGTGCGCTCGGTTGGTGAGCTCATGGAAAATCAGTATCGTATCGGCCTCTTGCGCATGGAGCGTGCCATCAAGGAACGCATGAGTTCGCTTGAGATCGATAATACCATGCCGCAGGATCTGATCAATGCCAAGCCGGTCTCGGCAGCGGTGCGCGAATTTTTCGGCTCTTCGCAGCTGTCCCAGTTTATGGACCAGACCAATCCGCTTTCAGAGATCACTCACAAGCGCCGCCTTTCCGCTCTTGGTCCAGGTGGCCTGACCCGTGAACGTGCTGGATTTGAGGTGCGTGATGTGCATCCCACCCATTATGGACGCATCTGCCCGATTGAAACTCCCGAGGGACCAAATATTGGTCTCATCAACTCCCTTGCGACCTTTGCCAAGGTCAATAAATACGGCTTTATCGAAAGCCCGTACCAAAAAGTTGTCGATGGCAAGGTGAAGGGGGATATCGTCTATCTGTCCGCCATGGAAGAGGGCCGCCACCATATTGCCCAGGCCAATGCGCCGTTGAAGAGTGATCGCTCTTTTGATCGCGATGTGGTCAATAGCCGCTTTGCCGGTGATGTCCATCAGGTATCTCCAGACGTCATTGAATATATGGACGTCTCTCCCAAGCAGCTCGTGTCGGTGGCTGCCGCGCTCATTCCGTTTTTGGAAAACGATGATGCCAACCGCGCCTTGATGGGCTCGAACATGCAACGTCAGGCTGTGCCATTGGTGATTGCCGAAGCGCCGCTTGTTGGGACTGGCATGGAAGAGGTTGTGGCGCGAGATAGCGGGGCCGCCATTGGCGCGCGCCGCACTGGTGTTGTTGATCAGGTTGATGCTACCCGTATTGTTATTCGGGCGACGCAGGAAAAAGACCCGTCCAAGCCTGGTATTGATATTTACAATCTGCGTAAATTCCAGCGCTCGAACCAGAACACCTGCATCAATCAACGGCCGCTCGTGCATGTTGGTGAAGAAGTCGATGCTGGCGATATTATTGCCGATGGCCCGTCCACCGATAAAGGTGATCTGGCTCTTGGTAAAAACATCCTCGTCGCCTTTATGCCGTGGATGGGCTATAATTTCGAAGACAGTATTCTGATTTCCGAGCGTATCGTGCGTGACGACGTGTTCACCAGTATCCATCTGGAAGAATTCGAAATTGCCGCTCGTGATACCAAGCTTGGTCCAGAGGAAATCACACGCGATATTCCCAATGTCTCTGAAGAGGCCATGAAAAATCTTGATGAAGCTGGCATCGTCTATATCGGCGCGGAAGTGAGCCCCGGGGATATCCTGGTTGGTAAAATCACCCCCAAAGGCGAAAGCCCGATGACCGCCGAGGAAAAACTGCTGCGGGCCATCTTTGGTGAAAAAGCCTCCGATGTTCGCGATACCTCCTTGCGCCTGCCACCAGGAGCAACTGGCACGGTTGTCGAGGTGCGGGTATTCAATCGTCATGGTATTGAAAAAGACGAACGAGCCATGGCCATTGAGCGTGAAGAAATCGAACGCCTCGCCAAGGACAGGGACGACGAGCAGACCATTCTGGATCGCAACGTCTATGGCCGTTTGAAGGATACTTTGCTTGATGAAGTGATTACCAAAGGGCCAAAGGGTGTCAAAAAGGGCGCCAAGGTTACTGCGGAAGTTTTACAAGAAGTGCCGCGCGGCATCTGGTGGGAGATTGCTCTCAAAGATGACAAGGCGATGAGCCATGTTGAGGCGATCCGGGCGCAATATGATGATGCGCGCGAAAATCTCAAACAGCGCTTTATCGACAAGGTTGATAAGCTGCAAAGGGGCGATGAGCTGCCACCTGGCGTCATGAAAATGGTCAAGGTGTTTGTGGCCGTTAAGCGCAAATTGCAGCCCGGTGATAAAATGGCCGGCCGTCATGGCAATAAGGGAGTGATCTCGCAGATCCTGCCGATCGAAGACATGCCTTACCTTGATGATGGTACCCCTGTTGACTTCGTGCTCAATCCGCTTGGTGTGCCAAGTCGTATGAATGTCGGGCAGATCCTTGAGACCCATCTGGGCTGGGCCGCTCGTGGCCTTGGCAAGCAGATCGGTTTTGCGGTTGATACCTACCGCCGCGAAGCAAAAGTCGGTCCTTTGAAGGATGCTCTCCAGTCGGCCTATGGCAAGAACGAGATTGTCGATGGCATGAACGATGAGGACCTGGCCAATTTTGGAGATACATTGCGCCCCGGCGTGCCAATGGCAACGCCCGTGTTTGATGGAGCTCACGAAGCAGATATTGAAAAACTGCTGGTGGCCGCTGGTCTCGACAGTTCGGGGCAGGTGACACTGCATGATGGCCGAACCGGTGAAAAGTTCGACCGCAAAGTGACCGTTGGTTACAAATATCTGTTGAAACTGCATCATCTCGTCGATGATAAAATCCATGCCCGTTCAATCGGTCCCTATTCTCTTGTCACCCAGCAGCCGCTCGGTGGTAAGGCCCAGTTTGGTGGACAGCGTTTCGGGGAAATGGAGGTCTGGGCTCTTGAAGCTTACGGCGCTGCTTATACCTTGCAGGAAATGTTGACGGTTAAATCGGACGATGTGGCCGGCCGTACCAAGGTCTATGAAGCCATTGTTCGCGGAGACGATACATTTGAAGCCGGCATCCCCGAAAGTTTCAACGTGCTGGTCAAGGAAATGCGGGCCCTTGGCCTGAATATCCAGCTGATCCAGTCTGGCAAGGATAATGAACAGATTGCCCACGGTGAACAAGGGAGACCCGGGTTCAAACCACAAGCTCAACTGCCGGGAGGTCCACCAGCAGAATAAACCACATCGGTGATCGCCTGTTCAGTACAGTGCGATCACCGCGTTCTTTCTGGAGCAGATCCCTCGCAGCCAAAACGGGAACTGTTCTGAACATTGCCAGTTATCAAGAAGGCCGAACCGCACAACGGCCGCCCTACAGGAGAGGCAAGATGAATCAAGAGGTCGCCAATCTCTTTAAGCCCAATACGCCGCAACAAACATTTGACCAGCTCAAGATTTCAATAGCAAGTCCCGAGCAGATCAGAGCCTGGTCATGGGGAGAGATCAAAAAGCCCGAAACCATTAATTACCGGACGTTCAAGCCTGAACGCGACGGTCTTTTTTGTGCGCGCATTTTTGGTCCGATCAAGGACTATGAATGTCTGTGCGGCAAATATAAGCGGATGAAGCACAAAGACATCATCTGCGAGAAATGTGGTGTTGAGGTGACCTTGTCGAAAGTGCGCCGCGAGCGCATGGGACATATTGATCTGGCCGCACCAGTGGCTCATATCTGGTTCTTGAAATCACTGCCAAGCCGTATCGGGCAATTGCTGGATATGACGCTCAAGGAGCTTGAGCGTGTTTTGTATTTTGAAAGTTACATCGTTCTTGAGGCGGGCACCTCCCCCTTCAAGGAAGGAGAACTTTTGTCCGAAGAAGAATATGTCGATGCTCAAGATGAGTATGGGGACGTGTTTACAGCGGGCATTGGCGCCGAAGCCATTCGCGATCTGCTGGGACAATTGGAGCTTGAAGAACTGGCCGTGCAGTGGCGCGTCGAGATCGCAGAAGCAACGACAGAGCTAAAACCCAAAAAACTGGCCAAACGCCTCAAGGTTGTGGAAGCATTTGTCGAAAGTGGCAATAACCCCGAATGGATGATCATGACGGTCATTCCGGTTATTCCACCAGAACTGCGGCCCCTTGTCCCGCTGGATGGCGGCCGCTTTGCAACCTCCGACCTCAATGATCTTTATCGCCGGGTCATCAATCGTAATAATCGTTTGAAACGGCTTATGGAACTGCGCGCTCCTGATATTATCATCAGGAATGAAAAGCGCATGTTGCAAGAAAGTGTCGATGCCCTGTTCGACAATGGTCGTCGTGGTCGCGTTATTTCTGGTGCCAACAAGCGTCCGTTGAAATCGCTTTCTGACATGCTGAAAGGCAAGCAGGGGCGTTTCCGACAGAACCTGCTCGGCAAACGGGTCGATTATTCCGGTCGTTCGGTGATTGTGGTTGGTCCCGAGCTGAAATTGCATCAATGTGGACTGCCAAAGAAAATGGCGCTGGAGCTGTTCAAGCCATTTATCTATTCCCGTCTCGAGCACAAGGGACTGGCTGGTACCGTCAAGCAGAGCAAAAAACTGGTTGAAAAAGAGCGGCCAGAAGTCTGGGATGCGCTGGATGAAGTCATCCGCGAACATCCGGTCATGCTCAATCGCGCGCCAACGCTTCACAGGCTTGGTATTCAGGCGTTTGAACCCGTACTGATCGAAGGGAAAGCCATTCAACTGCATCCTTTGGTGTGCGCCGCGTTCAACGCTGATTTTGATGGCGACCAAATGGCCGTGCATGTACCGCTTAGCCTTGAATCCCAGCTTGAAGCACGTGTGTTGATGATGTCGACCAACAATATTCTGCATCCCGCCAACGGGGCGCCGATCATCGTGCCGTCGCAAGATATCATTCTTGGTCTTTATTACATCTCCATCATCAAGCACAATGAGCCTGGTGAAGGTATGGTGTTTGGCAGCACAGATGAGATCGAGCACGCCTTGATCAACAAAGCTGTGACCCTGCATGCCAAGGTCAAGTTCCGCTCGGAGCATCTTGATGAAAATGGTGAACCGGTCACTAATATCTACGAGACCACTCCCGGGCGTGCGCTAATTGCGCAGCTTTTGCCAAAACAGCCAGGCCTTGGTCTTGATCTCGTCAACCACCTGATGACCAAGAAACAGATTTCTGCACTCATCAACATGGTTTATCGCCATTGTGGTCAAAAGGATACGGTGATTTTTTGCGACAAAATCATGGGGCTTGGGTTCAAGCATGCCTGTCTTGCTGGTATTAGTTTTGGCAAGGATGACATCATTATTCCTGACACCAAAGCCAAGATCATCGAAGATACCAAGAACACTGTTCTGGAATTTGAGAGCCAGTATAATGAGGGCCTGATCACCAAAGGCGAGAAATATAACCGCGTTGTCGATATCTGGATGAAATGTTCAGATACCGTTGCCGACGAGATGATGGACCGGATTTCAGCTGTTCATGAGGACAATGAGACCGGGCGCGAAAAGCCGATCAACTCGATCTATATGATGGCTCATTCCGGTGCGCGTGGTTCGCCCGCCCAGATGAAGCAGCTTGGTGGCATGCGTGGTCTGATGACCAAGCCTTCAGGTGAAATCATCGAAACGCCGATCATTTCCAACTTTAAAGAGGGACTGTCGGTTCTCGAATATTTTAACTCCACTCATGGGGCGCGCAAAGGTCTCGCCGATACCGCGTTGAAAACCGCCAATTCGGGGTATTTGACCAGACGCCTGGTTGATGTTGCTCAAGACAGCATCATCAATGAATATGATTGTGGCAGTGAAAAGGGAATTGTCACCGCCGCGATTGTCAAGGACGGTGAAATCGTTGTTTCTCTGGCTGAGCGCGTTCTTGGCCGTACCGCTGCGACTGATATTGTGTCTCCCGCTACCGGTGAGGTGATCATCAAGACCGGTACGCTGATCGAAGAAAAAGATAGTGAACTGATCGATCAGGCGCAGGTGCAGGAAATTCGTATCCGCTCTGTTTTGACATGTGATACCCGCTCGGGGGTTTGCGGTAAATGTTATGGCCGTGACCTTGCTCGTGGTACGCCTGTCAATCTTGGCGAAGCTGTCGGGGTTATTGCCGCCCAGTCGATTGGCGAGCCAGGAACCCAGTTGACCATGCGGACCTTCCATATCGGGGGCGCTGCGCAGGTCGTCAACAAGTCTTTTGTTGAAGCGACCAGAGTTGGTACCATCGAGATCCGTAATAAAAACATCGCCAAAGATAGCGAGGGACGGGTCATTGCCATGAGCCGCAATCTGTCCATCCTCATCCTTGACAATGATGGCAATGAGCTGTCGACCCACAAGGTCGTGCAGGGATCAAGACTTTATGTCGATGATGGGGACAAGATCGAGCGCGGCGACCGTCTTGCGGAATGGGATCCTCATACAAGGTCGATCCTGAGTGAAGTAGGCGGGTTCGTTGTCTTTGAAGATCTGGTGGACGGCATATCCATGGATGAACAGATGGATGAGCAAACCGGTAATACCAACCGGGTCATCAAAGACTGGCGCACCTCACCAAAAGGTGCAGATCTGGTGCCGCGGATTTTGGTCCAGGATAAGAACGGCAAGCCAATCCAGCTTAAACGCGGTGGAGATGCCCATTATCTATTGGCGCCAAATACCATTGTCTCCGTTGAGTCTGGTCAAGAGGTCAAGGCGGGTGATGTGGTTGCTCGTGTCACCCTGGAAGGCGCTCGTCAAAGTGACATCACCGGTGGTTTGCCACGGGTTGCGGAGCTGTTTGAAGCGCGCAGACCCAAAGACCATGCGATCATTGCCGAGATGACAGGTGCCGTGCGGTTCTTGCGCGACTACAAGAACAAGCGGCGCATCGCCATCGAGCCTGAAGACGGCGATGCCGTTGAATATCTCATTCCCAAGGGGCGTCATTTGACGGTGCAGGAAGGCGATACCATCGAGAAGGGTGAATATCTCATCGAGGGCACCCCGGCACCGCAGGATATTCTGGCTATTAAAGGTATGGAAGAGCTGGCAACCTTCCTCATTGATGAAGTGCAGGAGGTTTACAGGCTTCAGGGCGTGACCATCAATGACAAGCATATTGAGGTCATCGTGCGCCAGATGATGCAAAAAGTTGAAATCAGTGATCCAGGGGATACGACTCTTTTGAAAGGGGAGATTCTCGATCATATTGATCTTGATGACATCAATGAAGGCGTTCTGGCCAAGGGCGGTCTTCCTGCCAAGGGAACAGCTATTTTGCTGGGCATTACCAAAGCGTCCTTGCAGACCAAGAGCTTCATCTCCGCGGCGTCTTTCCAGGAAACCACCAGGGTTCTCACGGATGCGGCCGTCAGCGGCAAGATCGATACTTTGCGCGGCCTGAAAGAAAACGTCATTGTCGGGCGGTTGATCCCGGCTGGTACGGGTGGAATGTTGGCAAGACTGGCGAAAGTTGCCAAATCCCGCGACAATCTCATTCAGCAAGAGCGTGCCAAGGCCGAGGAAGCCGAGCGTAAGGCGATTGAGAAGCAGGTGATGGAGAAAGTGCCGGACCCGGAAAAGAGCCCGAGGCAGCGCCGGTTGAAGAACCCGTAAAGGACGAAGAGGGCGCTGGTGCCAAAGAGTAGCCTGGATCACGCCATCGCAATTTGCATTGCAGGCCAAGCACTTTTGAAAGAACAAACAAGGGCTGCCCGATCGGGCAGCCCTTTTTTTGCGAGGAACTCTATCATCTTTTAAGGGGACCTTTATCGTTTCACGAACAGCGGATAATACAAGATCGCAAATAAGGAGAAGGCGGCGATCCATAAAAGCCCTGACAAGGAATAGCCCCAGGCGGGATTGCCCCAAATAGCACTGATCACCCGTATGACTGCGGACAGGGTGATCAGCACATATATGATGGTGGTGCCACGATCAGCTTCCAGCGGCTGTCCTGCGTGCCCACGCGAGGCTCTGGTCATCACTGCCAAGATCATGGTGCCTATCATTCCGGCCGTAAAGGCGTGCAGGGCCGCGATGAAAGGAATTGCCGCCGTGAGGACTGATAGACCGGCCAGAAAAAAACCGATTCCTATCCAGCCATAGCCAATATGAAGAATGACCACCAGCGGCTCGCTGGTGGTGGCAAAGCCTCGCCATCGGGCCAGCCGATACAAATGCAGGATCGCCGTGAGGAGACAAAAAATTCCCGTCAGCCTTGATTGCGGTAGCGCCATCAGTAGAAAAGCTGCCAGCGGTACAAACAAGGCTCCGGTCCGGTCGATCATATCTCGGGGAGCGGGGAGTGGGGCGAGCTTGTTGCGGGACATCCAGTTGCGCGTAAAACTGGGAACTATGCGCCCGCCAATCAAGGTAACGAGCATGACGGCCAGAAATATCGCCAGCAGGGCAATTTGACGGGTCGAAAAAACGTCGATTATTTCGAGGGCGGAGAGGTGAAAGGCGATATTACTGAGCGCCAGTGCGCAAACGACGCCAACGACCGGCAGGTTTTTAATATTTTTGCCAATGATGATTTCGCGACCAATCAGCAGCGCAAAACTCACCAGAAACAGGCTGTCGATGATGCCAACGAGGGGGTAATAATGGACGGGCACGAAGCCAGAGACGAGAATGGCCAGACGACCAGCAAGCCAGACCCCGGCCAATAAGGCCAAGGGGATGCCGCGTACTGGTAAACGCCCGGTCCAATTGGGAATGGTAGTCAGTAAAAAACCGGCGATCGCCGCTGGCAAAAAGCCGAACAGCATTTCATGAATATGCCAGTCTTGAGCCGAGAAATAGCCAAGGAGTGAAAGCTGATCCCCATAGAGCAGCAAACTTACCCAGACCGCCATGGCCAAGGCGCTCCAGACACCAGCCCCCAGAAAGAAAGGGCGAAACCCTTGTTTCAAAAACAAGGGACCGGCATAGTCACGTCGGCTGTTAAGATGAGGAGGTGCCATATTACGCGATCTTTAATGATTGATATTACATACAACTTAAAGGATACGATGTGTCTATTTGTCCTTAATTGCAAGGAAATTTATGGGACCGGTGCGAGAAAATATTGCCTTCCAGAGTTAAGTCAAAGTGAAGATAAGCTGGCGGGAGTGGCGGGTGAAATCGTTTCTGGCGGGTGAGTCAAAACAGCGGTTGTTGGTCAAGCTTTTGTGCTTTCAACAAGCAATGATGAAAAAAAACAGCTGCGACGTAAAATAGTCTTGACCATCTGGATTGTAGCGCGTAGTTTCCACCTCACTTACGAGCAAGTCGTAGATTCTATAAATGATCCGCAGCCTATGTGGACCGAGTATGATCTAAACGGTGCTCTTGATATAAAATGAGAAGAAAAAAAACGGTCGGTCCCGCTCTGTAAAAAGATTAGGTGGGAATGGACTTGTTTTTTGTTTTGACCTGGATTGCGATGGCACAGAACGTTCAAACTCGTTCTGTGGCCCTGTTCGTTTTCTATTGGCAAAAATAATGAAACAAATTCGAAGGTTGGATGCAAGGCACATGCCCACAATACAGCAATTGATCCGCAATCCTAGAAAACGCCCTGTTAAGCGCAACAAGGTTCCCGCAATGGAAGCCTGTCCGCAAAAAAGAGGCGTTTGCACGAGGGTTTATACAACGACACCAAAGAAGCCCAACTCGGCTTTGCGGAAGGTTGCGCGTGTGCGGTTGACGAACGGCTTTGAAGTGACGAGCTATATTCCTGGTGAAGGCCATAATCTGCAAGAGCATAGTGTTGTTCTTATTCGTGGTGGCCGCGTCAAGGATCTTCCTGGTGTCCGCTACCATATCGTACGTGGTGTGCTCGATACCCAGGGTGTAAGTGATCGTCGTCAACGCCGCTCCAAATATGGCGCCAAGCGACCTAAATAAATCAAGGCCGGCTTGTTGTTTGTTTAAATGGCAGGCCTGTTTTGTTGTTCATAAAGAGATCAGGATCTGGCCGAATTTGAATTTGGCTAAAAGTCAGGAAGAAGAAATCGAATGTCACGCAGGCACAGAGCTCAAAAACGCGATATTATCCCCGATCCAAAATTCGGTGATGTCGTGCTGACCAAATTCATGAATTCCATTATGCTGGACGGCAAGAAGTCGGCGGCGGAAAAGATCGTCTATGGCGCTCTTGATCAGATGGAAGCAAAAGCCAAGTCGGATCCTGTAGCGATTTTTCACACGGCTCTCGAGAATGTCATGCCCTCCGTAGAGGTGCGCTCTCGCCGTGTTGGTGGCGCCACTTATCAGGTGCCGGTCGATGTGCGCACCGAGCGCAAGCAGGCTCTTGCTATTCGCTGGATTATCACAGCGGCCCGCAGCGTAACGAAAACACAATGGTCGAGCGGCTCTCGGGTGAGTTGCTGGATGCTTCCAATAATCGTGGTACAGCAGTAAAAAAACGCGAAGACACGCATAAGATGGCAGATGCCAACAAGGCGTTCTCGCATTATCGCTGGTAGAAAGATCAAAGGTCACGAACATGGCACGCAAAACACCACTGGAAGACTATCGCAATATCGGCATTATGGCTCATATTGATGCGGGTAAAACTACCTGCACCGAGCGCATACTCTATTATACCGGTAAAAGTCATAAAATCGGCGAAGTCCATGATGGCGCGGCCACTATGGACTGGATGGAGCAGGAGCAGGAGCGTGGTATTACCATTACCTCTGCTGCGACGACGACTTTCTGGACGGTTGTTGATATGGATGACAAGGCTCAAGGGCCTGAGCATCGTATCAATATTATCGATACGCCGGGCCATGTTGACTTCACCATTGAAGTTGAGCGTTCCCTGCGGGTGCTTGATGGAGCTGTTGCCCTGCTGGATGCCAATGCCGGCGTAGAGCCTCAGACCGAGACTGTTTGGCGTCAGGCTGACAAATATGAAGTGCCGCGCATGATCTTCGTCAATAAGATGGATAAGATTGGCGCTGATTTTTATAATTCCGTGCAGATGGTCCGGGATCGCCTGGGTGGCAATGCTCTGGTTATGCAGTTGCCGATCGGCGCGGAAAATGAATTTGCTGGTGTTGTTGATCTGGTGACAATGAAGGCCGTTGTCTGGGATGAAGAAACGCTGGGTGCAAAATTTCACGAGGAAGATATTCCTGCTGATCTTGCTGACAAGGCCGCGGAATATCGCGAGCAGTTGCTTGAGGCGGCTGTTGAGCTCGATGATGAAGTTATGGAAGCTTATCTCGAGGGCAATGAGCCTGATGTTGACACGCTTCGCGGGTTGATCCGCAAGGGCACTTGTCAGGCGGTATTTGTACCTGTCTTGTGTGGGTCCGCCTTTAAAAACAAGGGTGTGCAGCCTGTGCTTGATGCGGTGGTCTATTACATGCCTTCGCCGCTGGATGTTGCTGCGATCAAGGGTACGGATGTTCGCACCGACGAAGAAGTCGAGCGCAAAAGTTCTGATGATGAGCCCTTGGCGATGTTGGCGTTCAAGGTGATGGATGATAAATTTGTTGGCACTTTGACGTTTTGCCGCATCTATTCGGGTGTTGTAAAGACCGGGCAAACCCTTTTGAACTCGATCAAGGATCGTAAAGAGCGGGGTGGCCGCATGTTGCTCATGCATTCCAATGAGCGCGAAGATATAAAAGAAGCCTATGCTGGCGATATTGTTGCCATTGCCTCACTAAAAGATGTGACCACTGGTGAGACGCTGTGTGATCCTGTGCATCCGGTTATTCTGGAACGCATGGAATTTCCGGCACCGGTTATTGAAAAAGCCATCGAGCCAAAAACCAAGGCCGACCAGGAAAAAATGGGCATGGCGCTGGTCAAGCTGTCTCGCGAAGACCCCTCTTTCCGCGTCATGACCGACGAAGAATCAGGGCAGACAATCATCAAGGGCATGGGTGAGCTGCATCTCGATATTATTATCGATCGCATGCGCCGTGAATTTGATGTCGAAGCCAATGTTGGTGCGCCGCAGGTTGCTTACCGCGAGACCATCACCAGAGAAGCCGAGATTGACTATACGCATAAGAAGCAGACCGGTGGTTCTGGTCAGTTTGCGCGCATTAAATTGCTGATTGAGCCTGGTGAACAGGGATCTGGGTTTGAATTTATCAGCAAGGTTGTTGGTGGTTCGGTGCCCAAGGAATATATTCCCGGTGTTGAAAAGGGGCTCAAAAGGGTCATCGATACGGGTGTTCTTGCCGGTTTCCCTATGCTCGATATCAAGGTGACATTGCTTGATGGGGCCTATCATGAAGTTGATAGTTCGGTGATGGCGTTTGAAACAGCCGGCTGGAATGGTTTTCGCGAAGGTGCCAAGAAGGCGGCGCCAAAATTGCTAGAGCCAATCATGACCGTCGAAGTGGTTAGTCCTGAAGATTATATCGGTAATATCATGGGCGACCTGAATTCAAGACGCGGGCAGGTGCAGGGCCAGGAGCAACGCGGTGTTGCGACGGTCGTTAATGCGCTGGTGCCACTGGCTAATATGTTTGGATATGTGGACAATCTGCGTTCCATGTCGCAAGGAAGAGCACAGTTCACCATGCAGTTCGGGCATTATGCTCAGGTACCGCAGGCGATTGCTGAAGAAGTTAAAGAGAAATACGCCTAATCAATTCTGGCTCTCAAGGAGCTGTTGATTAGATGGATTGAAGACGATTTTAAGTGAATGAAACGGGCAATGGAGATTTGCTATGTCCAAAGAGAAGTTTGAACGCACAAAGCCACATGCCAATATTGGCACGATTGGCCATGTTGACCACGGCAAGACGACGTTGACGGCTGCGATTACGAAGGTGATGGCTGAAGCGAGTGGCGCGGAAGCGTTTGCCTT
>JAJRRW010000139.1 GCA_024279115.1 Alphaproteobacteria bacterium | reverse complement strand
GGTTCACCCGCGACCGTCAAAGCCCCGGCCTGTATGGCCAGAACCGGCAGTTCCGCCTCATCGGCAAATCGCTCCTCAATCGGCGCCCCTTCTCTCACAAGAAAGCAGTCATGAGTTTTGCAAGCGAACCTGTGCATGGGTCAGGACCGGGTAAAATGATGTAAAAAGGCCAAGGCGGCGGCACGGCCTATGATATAATTGGCCTTCAGGTTGCCACCAATGCGCGCTTCGCCATCGCGTAGCTTGGTCGGCACATTGACTTCTCTGACCTCCGCTTTTTGGCGTACAATGGTCAGCATCAATTCTGTGCCGATGGATTTGTAACTGTCAAAATGGCCCAGCTCCCTGAAAAAGCGCAGATCATAACCTTTCATGCCGCACAAAGGGTCTTGCAGTCCGTAAAGACGCAGCGCCATGATCTGAAATACCCGCTCTGAAATGCGTGGCACATGATCGCGTATGCCCACCACCATATCTGCGCCCTCTTGCAAATGTTGCAGATAGACCGGGATGAGATCTGTGGGCAACTGGCCATCAGCGTCTATCGTTATGACATATTTGCAGCCGATTTTGTCGGCGTGCTCAAAGCCAGATTGCAACGCCCCATCATAACCCTTGTTGGTTTTGTGCGAAACCACCTGCGCCCCAAGTGAGCGTGACAGTTCTGCCGTGTTATCGGTGGAGCCATCATCGACGACAATCGGCATGCCATATTCACGCACCCGCGTGAGCACTGGCGCAATGGTCTCACCTTCATTGAGGGCGGGAATGACAACGCCAAGCAGCGGCGTATCTTCACCTTTAGATGCATCCCCTACTTCAGGTGTGCCCCCTATTTCAGGTGTGCCCATGTCAGATGCTCTCCCTTTTTGATATCAGCAGCAAGTGTTTTGCCAACGAGACTATCTTCCATATGGGGCGGGAAACCATCTTTGGGGCAGGGGCGTAGCGCCACCAGATCATCCTTGCTGATCACTGCCCCCTTCGACAGATCACCCACGGTGCGCAAACCGCGACGCTGCACGACGACCGTATCTTCTTCATTGCCCTCGACTTTCTTGATGCCATTGCCAAGCGCCAGTTCCAATTCGCGCGAACGATCAACCATTTCACGCCAGGTGGCAGGGTCCATAGAAAACTTATGATCTGGCCCGGTTCGGCTGACGTCATCGGTGAAATGCTTTTCGATGATCCGCCCCCCCAGCGCGATGGCACCCAGTACCGTCGCGTGGCCCGGCGTGTGGTCGCTCAGACCGATAATCATGCCTGGATACATATTGGCGAATGATTTCAAAACATTGAGCTGTATATATTTGAAATTCTCAAGGCTTGCCGTGTAATTGGTATTGCACTGCAAAAGTGCCACCTGCTCATTGGCTGACAGGGCCGCCCTCACCGCTCGATCAACATCTTCAAAGGTCGCAGCTCCGCAAGCCAAAATAGTTGGCTTGCCTTTTTTGGCAACATATTCAATATATTGCGGCCAGCTAATATCCCCAGATCCAATTTTGTAGGCCGGCACATAAGGATCGACTTCCTCTACCAGATCAAAGCCATAGGGGGAGGTGAAAAAAGTAATCCCGGCCTTGTCGCAAGTCTCTTTCAAAACGGCGGTCCAGCTGGCATCAACCGAGGCGTCCTGATAGACCTCGAATACCGACTTCTCCCATTTTGACTGATGCGACATGGCCTCCTTGCTCATGGCCTTGAAGCCTGCATCACTAACGATGCTCTCAGCCTTGAAATGCTGAAATTTGGCGGCATCAGCTCCGGCCTCCTTGGCCAGATAGATAAGCTCCTTGGCACGCTCAATATCCCCATCATGATTGGCGGCAATATCGGCGATAAAATAGGTTGGATGCCCCGCACCGATCATTTTTCCATCAATGCTAAATTCTGAAACATATTTATTCATACGGCCCCTCCAAGGGATGTGATTTCTTGTTGCAAGGTCGGCAGTTCAACGCCAAAATCCTTCTCAAAGCGGCTGCAATCCGTGCGCATGTCCATCGGACGTGGCGCCGTTAGTTCGACATCAGCAAAGCTGCCGCGCGTCATATTCGAGGCGTCAAGACCAAACTGCGCCGCCAGCCTTACGCCAAATTCTGCCTTCGACAAACCCTCTCTCGCGCCCAGATTATAGAGGCCGGAGCGACGTTGTTCCAGCGCTTTGATGATCATCTGTGTCAGCGTGTTCATGGCAAGAGGGCTAAACAAAACATCATCAAATCCCGTGAACGCCTCGCCTTTTTGAAACATGCCGATCAGCCAGTCGCTAAAGCTTGGCCGACCTTGCAACTGACTTGGGCCAAAAAAATTGGTTCGAAGCACAGTGGAGGGCATGCGAAGAGCCGCCAGCTCTCCAGCATATTTCGACAAGGCATAGGTGTTGATGATGCGCTCATTTCCCTCAATATGGGGTCCCTCACCATCATAAACCTGATCGCTGGAGATCTGCACGAGAAACGGGTCAGGCCGCTTGGCAAGTCCCGCAACGAGATTTTCCACGACCTTCACATTGAGCCGATAGGCTTCATCGGGATGCTCTTCGCAGCGATCTACATTTGTGAGAGCGACAAGATTAATCACCGCATCGGGTTCCGTTTGATCAATCAATTCTCGGGCAATTTTGGCGCTGGTGAGGTCGCCCGTCACATCCAGATTATTTCTGTTTCCATGAGAGATCACCTCCAGTCCCGCCGCCAATAACGCCGGAACCAGCGCATGGCCTAAGAGCCCACTTGCTCCAGCAACCAGTACCCGCATATGGATCTCCCCTTGTTTATCCGTTGCAATGCAACCATCAAGAAAGCGCCTTGATGGTTTGCGCCAGAATGTCAGCCTGCTCATCGGCCTTGGCCAAATCCCAGTAATTGGTTTTGAACTGCATCAAACGCGGTTGCAGATCTTCGGCCACCGGACAAAGGCCGCGCTTGTACAGAGCCTTATTCTCATCCGAGATGAAACGTTCGCGGCCGAGCAAAGTAAGATCACGGAACATCGGCTCCAGGTGGGTCAATTGCCAGGCACCATAAACACCATCGCCGCCCAGATCGCGGAAGGTGTCGCGCACCTTGTTCCAGCTATGCTCAGGGTGGTCGAGCTTGAAGACAATGGTCCAATAGCTATTGGTACAATCGTCAGGCGTCACCTGCGGGATCAGCCAGTCGCAGCCCTTGGCGGCTGCCATGAAACGATTGGCCGCTTCAATTCTGACATTGACCAGCTCTTCAATATTTTCCATTTGCGCCAGCGCCACCGCCGAGCACAATTCCGGCATGCGGTAATTCCAGCCCATGATGACGTGGCGCTCATAGGTCGGATCCTGAATATCGGCTTTGGTGATCTTGCCCTTGGCCGCGCCAACCCCTGCATAGCCTAGCGACTGCACTTTGCGGGTGCGGTCGGCCAGTTCGGGATCATCGGTGATCACCATCCCCCCTTCACCACTGGCAATATGTTTGGAGCTTTGAAACGAATAGCTGGCGGCATGGCCAAGAGTACCCACCATGCGGCCTTTATATTTGCCGAGAAAACATTGCGCATTATCTTCCAGCACAAACAGATCATGCTCATCGGCCAGCGCCATGATCGGGTCCATATCGGGGGTCAGACCATAAAGCGCCACCGTGATGATCGCTTTGGTGTTTGGCGTGATGCGCTCTTTGATGGAGCTGGCGGAAATCTGGAAGGTGTCGGGTTCGACATCGGCAAACACCGGCGTCGCATTGGCCTGCAAGACGGCAAAGGTGGTCGCCGACATGGTGAGGGGGGGCACAATCACCTCGTCCCCTGGACCAATACCTTTGGCCTCCAGCAGGGCGTGCATGGTGGCCGTGCCGTTGACAAAGGCGATGCCATATTTCGAGCCGAATTTTTCGGCGAAACTGGCTTCCAGCCGTGAGGTCATCAACGACCCCTTGGAACTGCGAAACTGGGTGTCCAGAACCTCAAGCACATATTTTTCTTCATTGCCGTATAATCGCTTGCCGTTTGTCATGGTTTTTCTTCTCCCACCGAGCGCAAATAGCCTTCGTTGCGCACGGTTCCTTTGTTGATGTCCAATAATTCGGGCCGCTGTTTGATGAGGCTAATGACCTCTTTGTATGAAAACAGATTTCCAGCACGGCCCAGCTCGCGAAAAATTTCCCTTATGAGTTCAAGATCTTGTGGCTTATCGACGGTCAAGCGCCAGTCACTAAGATTTTCCT
>JAJRRW010000013.1 GCA_024279115.1 Alphaproteobacteria bacterium | reverse complement strand
TGAACCACTGGTTGTTGAACCACTGGTTGTTGAACTATCGGGGCTGCCTCGTCCAGAGTGGCAAGGCGCTGGTCAAATGCAGCATCAATGGTGCGGGCCTTTTGCGTCAGGGAGGCGTCCATGGCCTGCGCCTGCGTGGCAATCGCCTTGTCGATCTCGACGGCTTTTTGCTGCATTGTCGTATCAATGGCTTCGCGATGAGTGAGGAAGGTTTGATCCAGTTCGCCAGCCTTGTTGCTCAAAACCTTGTCCATGGATTTTGTACGCATGGCCAGACTGGCATCCAGTGCCTTGACCTTTTGCACCAGCCTTGTGTTGAGTTCACCCGTATGTTTGGCAATCATGCCATCTATTTCGCTTGTGCGTGTGGTGAGCTGATGATCAAGGTCTGTCGTCCGCTTGGCAAGCGAGGCATCGAGCTGGCCCAGATTTCTACTGGCTCCGTCAATGACGCTGCCGAGCTTGGCTTGCTCCGCGTTCATTTTGTCCAGAAGCTGAGGTAGTTCAGCGGAAATCTGTTGCTTGATGGCAACGGTCTGATTGGTTGTGGTCTGCAACGCCTTGGTGACATGATCGCCCGCCTGTTGCAGTTTCAGAGCCGACATGGCGCCGTGCTGGGCAAGGTTGTGACCAATATCGTCTGTGGCCTGGCGGATATGTTTGGACACCTGCGCGCCAACCCCTTGCAATGTCTGTTTGACCTGCATGCCATTCAAAGCAATGGCCTCGCGCTCATTGACAAGTTCATTGAGCAGGTTGCGAATGATAAATTCGTTCTGCGAATAGGACCGCTCCAGCGCCGCCACTTCATTGTGGACAAGTGCTTCAAGCTCGCCAGCGCGCCCGATGGCTCTTGAGATGGCATCATCCATGGCTGATACCTGACGCCGAATGGTCTGCCCGACGGAGGCGACTTTTTGTTCGGCCATTTTATCTGGTTCGGCGAGGCGGATGGCCACCTCGGTCATGGCCGAGGCCATCAGTTTCATTTCTTGCGAGCGCACAACGAGCTGGGCAATGAACCAGAACAGGGCCATGGGGACGAGGATGGCGGCCGCCAGAATATACACAGATGAGGTGCTGAATACAGATTTAACACCCGAAACGTCACCCAGACTTTGCCCGACCAGCAGCAAGCCAAGCAGGCCGCCGATAAACAGCCAGATCACCGAGGTAATAGCTGCTGTATAATAAGGCGTTTTACTCGGCTCGGCCTGCATTGAGTGTATCAGACCACCGATCGAGGGAGCCTTGCTTTTTTCGTGCAGTGAGGCGCGCGGGCGTGGCATGCCGGTTGGTAGATATTGGCGCTCCAGCTCTGGTTGTTGAGGGGCTGCCTTTCGTTTCCGGGAGGGACGGTTTGTGGTGGGGGTAAGCGCTTCGGCTGCCAGCCTTTGTGTTGTGGCATCAGTTTGTTGCGGGGCCGTGGAGGCGGCGTCAGCTGGGCTGGGCGTCTCTGAAGCCGCCGGTGCAGGGGTGTTTTGAGGATTGTTGACGTTGGGTTCAGCGATCCGTGCGGCAGGCTGTTCGAGCGTCTTTGGTGTCGGTGTCGGTATCGGTGTTGGCGAAGACGAAGGCGCTGGCGCTGGTCGGGGCTGGCGGCTATTTTGAGGTATATTTGGCTGTGGAGCGTGCGCGGCACTTGCTGCTGGTTCGGGAAGGGGCAGGGCGATTCTGCCTGGTGTATCGAGACGTGGTGTCGGCGCTGCTGGCGGCGCGGCAGGTGCTGGCGCAGAGCGCGGGGCCATTGCTGGGCGGCTCAGGGAAGCTGTTGGATTGGGGGCCGCTGGTTTTGCGGCGCGAGGTGGCTGTCCGCCTGGTCTTGTATTGGGCGCGCGCTCTGGTCTTGCACTCGGCGCGTTTAAGGCAGGTGCATTTAAGACTGGTGCAGGAGGGGCTGGCGCAAGCTGGGGCCGGGGAGCTGGATTTTGCGGCTGGGGTGCTCGCTGGGTGAGCGGTGCCGCAGGTTTGCTCCCGGGTCTTGTGGCAGGTTTGCCTCCTGGGGAGGGGTGCGGTGCGCCGGACGGTTTTGCCTGGGGTCTGGCCACAGCACCGGGCGCGCCAGAGTTTGCGGCGCTGGTGTTTTGTGTCTTGCCTGTCGGCCTTCCTAAATGGGATGGATTATTGGGATCCCTCGTCATTTACCACACTGCCTTTTGATTATATGCCGGGCATGAGTTCTTTTGAAATTCATGCGCCAGCCGTCCCTTGGCCCACTATAGGCGATCTCCCGTGGCCTGTCACCTGTAACTCGCCATATGCCGAGCATTTCATATAGTACAAGTGCGGCCCTGTCGGCGGGAGCTTGCCAAGGCTTCGAATATCAGAATCTGGATGCGCTGTTTCTAGCCGCTCTTTGGGGCCAAAAAGTGATTTTTTTCGGCAATCGGAAATGATTTGCACAAATCGACATTTTCAACACGCCTTATCGAGCGCTTAACGCTCCATTATGTAAAATATTCTATGATGGAGGCATTGTTATCTGGAGACATGCTGATGAGCGCGAAAATTGATGAAACCGTTTTGCTCGATACCGGATTTCTGGGCAAATACACGCTTGGCAATTTGGAGCTGGAACGCGAAGTTTTGCTCATGTTCATTGACCAGTCAGCGCTGTATATGGCGCGTTTGGAATCGCCCCAAAGCCCCAAGGACTGGTTCGAGGCCGCTCATTCTTTGAAAGGCTCGGCGCGGGGGATTGGCGCCTTTGCGGTGGGCTTGCGAGCCGCTCAACTCGAACAGATCGAGGAGCCGCTTAACCTGTCCAGTCGCACCGCTATTCTTTCCTTGCTGCAAAGTGATCTGGAAAAAACCGAAAAAGCCATCATGAGACATCTTGACGTCAGTGATGATGCGGTCTTGATTTAAGGGCCGATCCGACAGATATATGTCCTGATCACAGATCATGGGGTCAAAAACAGTTTTGACCTATGATCTGAATCGCTACGGGTCCCGGGGCTTCCAGGTGCCTGTCATTCAACCAATTGTCTTGTCTCGCAGGGATATGACCCAGCTAACTGCTAAAGGATCACAATGCCAATCATCAACTATATTGATCCCACCGGGAAAAAGCACACTGTGGAAGCACAAACCGGCCAGACCTTGATGGAAGTGGCCATCAAGCATCTGGTGCCTGGAATTGTTGCGGAATGTACAGGGGCCTGCTCTTGCGCCACCTGCCATGTTTATGTGGATGAAGACTGGCGTGAAAAAACCGGCAAAGCTACTGATATGGAAGAAGATATGCTGGATTTCGCCGTTGATGTTCAAGACAATAGCCGTTTGTCCTGCCAGATCAATATTACCGATGAGATGGATGGCATGACGGTGCGTGTGCCCGAACGCCAGCACTGATATATCAGTGTTTGCTTGGCTGGCTCTGATCCAGAGGCTTTGATGCTGATTCTAAATATGCAATCTCGCCCTTTGTGGTCCCACGGAGAAGAAAGTGGGAAAAAGAGCGAGATTGCACCCTGGGAGGGATCGGTAGAGAGGGGATCTACTTTTCCGTCAGAGTTTCAAGATCTTCACCGCCTGCTGCGGTATGGCAAAAAATGCAACCCTTTTGCGCACCCTTGGCAACACGCCCAGCAAGTTGCATCTTTTTAGGATTGGTCATCAGCGCCCCGCCTTTATTATATTTGGCCCAGAACCAGTCTTTGTTCTTGGTGTCATAGCCGGCTTCGCGTTTGAACATCACTGTGTAGGCACCAAGATATTTGTTGGGATTGTCGTAGACAGTGGCCACCGAGGCGCCTTTACCGCCATGATTGACCTTGACCAGTACTTTGCCGGTTTTATCTCCGACGGTGAGGGTTTTTCCAAGAACCTGCTGAATGGCACCATGAGGCTCATTGCCTTCGAACGGGCGCACATTGATGCGATTCGGGCCGACAAATTCGGCTTTTTCCAGGGCGGACCAGAGGCTTTTGGCGAAGGATATATCGTCTTTATTGCCAAACGGGGCTGCCGATGCGGCAACGCTAAACGAAAAGAGGGCAGCCATCGCTGCCAAAGCAAGCCGATTTATTATTTTCATGATCGTAAGTTTCGCTCCTGTTTACTATTTGAAGACGGGACAATCCCGTAAATTCTGACAGGCCTGATATGGAACAGACAAGTACCCTCAATATGTTAGGAGAAGCTTGGAACACAGTCATATCATAAGAGTTCATATGTCCGTGATGGGGAATTGATCCCAAATGATCTGCTTCTCAAGGGGAGCAAACCTGGCTTTTTGCATCGAGATCAAGTCGTTCGGTGTGATCGCGAAAATGTGACTATACTGCCGCCAGATGGTCTGTCAAAAAGGCCCACCAAAGCCGCACCGCGCAAGCAGTTATCGCGCAAGGAGTTATCATGAGTGTTCATGTCTGTGCCCAGCACGCCCGCAAAGAAGGTGTTTTTGATCGCTATCTCTCGCCATGGCTGGTGCATGGGGCCTGTTCCTTGCCGCCGATTGCCGAGCAGCGCCAGAAAATCGTGCCGCTGGCGCGCGGCGTGGTGGTTGAGCTTGGCATGGGCTCTGGCCTCAATATGCCATTTTATGATGGCGACAAAGTACAAAAACTGATCGGCATTGATCCCGGCAAGGCGCTGATGGACAAGGCGCACAAGACCGCTAAAACCATGCCGTTTGATGTGGATTTGCATATTGTGGGAGCAGAACAAATCCCGCTTGACGATCATAGCGTTGATACGGTGCTGGTGACCTACAGCTTTTGCACGATCCCGGACAATGCCAGCGCGGTTCGTGAAGCACGCCGCATCCTAAAGCCAGGCGGCAGATTATTGTTCAGCGAGCACGGGATAAGCGACCAGCCAGGCACCGCCAAATGGCAAGGCCGTCTCAATACTATCTGGGGGAAAATCGCGGGCGGTTGCCATCTCAACCGGAATGTCGAGCAGCTATTGCTGGACGAAGGTTTTGCGATCACGGAAATTGAAAAAAAACGCATGCCCGGCGTGCCCGGTCTGCTTGGCTTTAATTATCGCGGCATCGCCACGCCGCGCTAAACATTTTGGCCTATTGTGCTGCCCTGGCTTTTACGGTGAGGCCGATATGTTCGAAACCAGGTTCCGGGTGACGAGGCACAAGGCGGGCCAGCAGCAAGGAAATCAACGCCATGCCGGCCCCGATCAGGAACACCGCCGAGGGGTTTTGCAGCCACACATAGCCAAGTAACACGGGCAAGGATACAGCAGCGATATGGTTGATCGAGAATGCTACACCGGCGGTGGGCGCGATGTCCTTTGGATCAGCAATCTTCTGGAAATAGGTTTTGATGGCGATGGCCAGGGCAAAAAAGGCGTGATCGGCGACATAGAGCACGGCGGCCAGGGTGGCGTTCTCGACAAAGGCATAGGTGCAAAAAATAACGATCAGGCCGATATATTCAAGGGTCAGCGCCGACCGTTCGCCAATATGCCTGATCAGCTTGCCGATTTTTGGGGCAAAAAACATATTGAACAGATGGTTGACCAAAAACAAGGTGGTAATGGCGCTAATCGAATAGCCAAATTTTTCCACCATCATGAAGCCGGCAAACACAATAAAGATCTGACGGCGCGCTCCGCCCATGAATGTCAAAGCATAATAAAGCCAGTAACGGCGACGCATCAGGAGCTTTTTGCGCTGCTCGACATGTTGCGGAAATAATGGATATTTGACCATAACAAAGATCAGTAGCGCCGCTGACAGCAGCCCGGCGATGATATAAATCTGCCAATAGGGCAGCCCAAGCAGGCTCCAGGTGAGATAGATCAGGCCATAAGCCGCCAGCGAGGCGAACGATCCGGCGGCAACAATTTTGCCAAGTCCAACGGCGGCCTCGTTCTTGGGCCACCATTGCAGCGACAAAGACTGGTTCATGGTTTCGAAATAATGGAAGCCCAGGGACATGATGAGGGGGGTGATGTAAAAGCCATATTCACTTGGAAACAGGCCGGTCATGGCCGTGCCCAGCGCCAGCACCAGCAAGGATATATAAGCCAGATATTGCTCACGCATGAACAAAACCAGCAAGATGGCTCCAAATGCCAAAAAGCCTGGAATTTCGCGCACCGACCCCATAATGCCGATCTCGCGACCGGTAAAACCGATTTTCGAAACGGTGAAATTATTGACCAGCGTATGCCAGGTCTGGTGGGACAATTGCATGGCAACAGCCAGTAATATGAGCATGGTCAGCGGGGAGTATAGGCCGGTTTTATTCTTGCTCATTGTTTGGGCCTCGTGACCTGTATCAATTAGTTTTGGATCATGATCTTTTATACTGGTAATTACCTATAGGTTATCCTATCTGTCTGTTAGTCGAAACAAAAGAATATCGGAGTGTAAAATGAGCGAAAAAATTCTCGTCCCCCTCGATCTTTCTCATGCTGGTGCCAAAGTGCTGGATACGGCTCGCGAAATGGCCGAGCGCCGATCGGCTGATTTGGTAGTGATGACCGTATTGCCAGCCATTCCCGCTCTTGTCGACAGCTTTATGGCCAATGATTATCAAGAAAAAGCGCTGGCTGGAGCAAGGGTTGCGCTGGAGGCGCGGCTGGAGGAAAAAGGCCTGTCAAAAGATAAGTATGAACTGATTATCAAGCACGGCTCTCCTTATGATGAAGTCATAAAAGTGGCCCGGAAAATTGATGCCAGCGTCATTGTTGTGGCCTCTCATGCGCCGCAAACAGCGGGTGACTATCTGCTGGGGAGTACGGCCTCCAAAATCGTTCGCCACGCCACTTGTTCGGTGTTTGTGGTACGAATTTAAATCAGCGTTCGAAAGATCTGCACCTGATCAGGGCTCAGGATTTGCATGCGCATTTTCTCGGATTTGGAATGATAGATTGGCTCGAAAATGACGGTGCGTTCTATCAGGCTATCGAGCACTTTTGCGTGTAGTGGCCGCACGAATACGAGATAGATGCGCCGCGGATTGGCGCGATAGGACGAGCCGATCCGCGCCAGCACGGTCTCCAATACTTCGCGATCAAAGCTGTCATTGAACAAAAACACGCCTCTGGTTTCGGGAATGGGGAAATCAACGGCATCCATCAACAGGCAATCGACATCGCGGCATTTCATCAAGCTGCGTGGAAACTGGGCGATGTTCATATTGGCATCGTCATGCAGCTCATTGGCAAATTCCACGCCGATGATCTTGCGAAATGGCAGCAGGCTGGCCAATAACAATGCGCGGCCGCGCCCCGCCCCGTAATCGACAAAGGTAAATTTATCCAGCTGATCGGGTATTTGCGCCATGGCCCAGTTGAAGCTCAGGCGGTGTATGGGGTGATAATTATGGCCGAACTGCCTGTTGGGGCTGTCGATGGTCAGCTCATCCAGCGATATAAAGCCTTTGGCGGGGATAAAAAACAGCTTTTCAATACCACGGTCATAGCCGATTTCCTGCGTCAGATGTAAAAGCTTGCGGTAATCCTTGTTGAGGTTTTTGGGCTTGGAATGATGCTTGATGGAACGGGCGGTCTGTTTGGCGCGCGATGACAATTCCTGTCCGGTGATTTCGGTGGCTTTGGATAAGCCAGAGCGGCCTTTTTGGAAGCCGCTGCGGCCCATTTTCATGAGCTTGCGTGTGGATTTTTTTTTGAAAAGGCGGGTGAACAATAATGCTGCGGCGCCGCGTTTCAGGCCAAGGCTGCGCAGGCGGTCCATCAGTCCGTTTGAGGGCTGCTTTGAGGGGGGTGGTACTAGGTCCTGGCTCGGTCGCATGCAATTTGTTTTCCCTGAAGCACGGCGGGAGAATATGTTTTTCAATGTCCACATTAGAAATGACGCGAACCTTTATATTCAACCCATGACCTAAACAGATGGTAAATGGGGGAGCCTAAATTAAAACGGGTGATGAATGTCAATCTTAAACCATTCTTAAGGTGGGTGTAAGTTACAATTGTCGCACTAATTTGACGCAACCGGTTTCGTCGATTGCATGAGACCTTGTGTGGTATTTTCAGCCATATGAGGCCTGGCATACTCCTTGAGCGCCCACAAAGCTGGTTCGGTCATGCGGGGATAGTGTAGAATAGATATTGGGAGTGATTCTATTTGCCCAAAATGAGCAAGTGAAACTCGATTGGCGGAATTTAAGGGTGCCTTTAGCAATGCAAAAGCACGGACAAGAACTTGACCGGGGCAAGGGGGCGCAGCGGCAGAACTGGCTGCGTCAAAAACGCTTTGCTGTCATCTTGTCGGGTGATGACCGAGCTGCCAACATGCTTGTCGAGCGGTTGAACTTGGGGGAGCAGGGCTCTTCAAATCAGGACCCTTCGTCCTCGGCTTACCAGTATTTCCAACTGAAAAAGCTCTACGACTTGTGGCGTAAAGAGACCAAAAACGCCTCGCACAAAGCTCCTATATTTCAACCAGGGCACGAGAATGAAGCCATTCAAAAAGGGCTAGATCCCACTCTTGCAAAAATCATGGGAGATTTGCCAACCCTGCACAGAGCATTGTTGTTGTTGATCTATGGAGAGCAATTTTCTTATGCGGCAACGGCGCAGATACTGGATATTTCGATTGAGCAATTGATGGGAACTCTGGCAACGGCACAGCGCAAGTTTGGGGAACCGGACCCTGCCGATATTGCTGCTCGTGTGACAGCGACAGTCAGGCAATATGGGGGCGAGCATGACGCAACTTAGTGATGAAATCCTCATAGCCTATTGCGATGGCGAGCTTGGTGCGGCGCAAATTCGCAAAGTGGATGAAGTGTTTGCCGCTGATGGGGTGACGCGGGAACAATATGAACGCCTGTGCTCAACAAGTCAGCAATTGACGCAAGCCTTTTCTTCCATGTTGCAGGCAGAAGCCAAGCAGGCGGCGATTGAAGGGGCTACAGTAATCCCTGTGCAGGCGCCGCAACCCGTTGATACCAGTCGCCAAAAATCCGTACAAAACATGTTGGTGCCGGCAATGGCTGCGGGGGTGATGCTGGTGTCGCTTGGAGCGATCGGGGGCTATGTTGTCAGCAATTCAAGCGGCGGCGGTGGTGGTTCACAAGAAGACCCGTTTGGCAATAATTTTTGGAATAGCGAACGTCTAAGCGCGGAGCAGACGCGCTCAAAGGCCTTGTTCAATCAGTTACAGGCCCCCAAGACGACCGCGACCACAAATCGTTCAAACGCTGGGTCTTTGGAAAAATGGTACGAAGCTGTTGCAGCTCGTCACAAAAAGGATGCCGCGCGCCTGCTGGATCAATATACTGGCAAGAGCCGCAATTATGAACTTGCTTTGTTTCGGTTCCCCAATGCGGAAATCGCCCCGTCAATGATCCCGGTCTTGAGCGAGGAAGGGGTGACCTTTGTGGGGGCCTCGCCTGTGAATATCAACGGCCAGGACTATGCCAGATTGGCCTATCGCGACAAGAGCAATGGGGCGGTGCCGGTGGGGCTTTATATCGGCAATCAAAGCGGTGGCTCCTTGACCCTGGAGCGAGGGTATCGCGGGGATGAAAATTATGTGCGCTGGCAACAAGGCAAGCGCAGCTATATGATTATCGGGGCGGTGCCGCACTGGCGCTTGATTGTGTTGAGTGTGTCGGTGCAGCGCCAGCTCGTCCAGTAAATCCGCTGTAAGAGGAAGCAAGCAATGAGTTGGCGTTTGAGGTGTCTGGCAGGTGCTGTGATATTTGTTTGCTTGCCGCTCAAGGCGGCCGATAATCCGCAACAAGCCTCGCTTGAGAAGAATGTAGCGCACGCTTTGTTGCTGGACCGGCTGGTAACGGCCTATCCCGATTTTTTGAGCGGACATGAGGGGGCAAAATTGATCTGGCACGATGGTAGCACCATGGTTTTCGATGATGGCCGCACAAAAAAAAGCTTTCAGCAACGATTGCAGACACCTGATTTGCAAGATCAGTTTTTTGCCCCCTATTTTAGGGGGGGTAAAGGCCTGCCTCCGGGCAGGGATCGAGATCCCGGGCGGGTGCGGTATCAGCCCTTATTCGACAAAATGTACGGGGATTGCCGCAAGGGCCAGGTACAAAACAAGCTGCAAAGCATTGTCTGGTTGCCAAAGCATGGTGGCGGCGCGCGCGTCAAGGTCACCTCCATCAACGCGGTTGCCGATAAATTGCAAAAAATATCTCTTGAGCTTGATCGGCTGATTGACCGCCAGCCCGCGATGAAGAAATTCCTGTCCCCCATGTCGGGGATCTATAATTGTCGGCTGATTGCTGGCACCAAGCGCTATAGCGTTCATGCGTATGGGGCGGCGATCGATATCAATGTCAAACAGGCTCACTACTGGCGCTGGTCAAAACCGGGCAAGGAGGGGCGCTATCGCTGGCGGAATAGAATTCCGTTGGAGATCGTCGAGATATTTGAGCGCCATGGCTTTATCTGGGGAGGCAAGTGGTATCACTATGACACCATGCATTTTGAATATCGCCCGGAATTACTGCCCGCAACAAAGGCAATCAAGTAAGGCTTGCAAAAACGGCTGGCGCGCTGTTTTTAATGGGTGCGGCGCAACTATCTGCTTTGCCCCCTTGAGATCAGTCCGCGAAACTGCTAGACAGATTTTCCGCGCAGTCTTGGACAGTGTTCGAGGGCATCGCGGCTTTTGGGGATTAGTCTAATTGGTAGGACAACGGACTCTGACTCCGTCGGTCCAGGTTCGAGTCCTGGATCCCCAGCCATTCTATTTCAATGGCTTAGGTCGATTAGGTGAGTGTGACGGGATTGTTGCCGTGCCAGCATAGTGCCAATCCATTTTTTATTAACTTGGTTTTCGACAGGCTAACGTCATGAATATCAGCGAAATTCGATCCAGTAGATTTTGCCATGTCCGTACATTCCGGTTGGCCATGATTGTAAACTGGTAAAATTTGCTGTGCAGGTGTAGTGGCGGTTCTTTCTGGGGGGAAAACTTTTGCAACGGCACTGGCCATTGCTCCAGCAATATTTTGCCTTGACCGCACGCTTAAGTTCCCCCTTTGACCTGCGCTCCATAAATCCCCTCAATGATATCGAAAAGGGCTTTGTGCTCCAGCCGGCCAGCCAAGTTCCGGGTCTTTCAAATTAGCGCATCATACACATGAAATATTTCACCCCAAAGGGGACAAAGCTGCTGACTTAATTAAACGGCACGGTCAGTTTCAAGCTGCCGCCATAGGCTTCCAGACTATCATCGCCGATGCCGTCATAGTGGGCTTCTCCAGCGAGTAGCCAGCCATTATCGAACCGGGTGGTGAGGCCGGCTTCAATACTGGCACGTAAATCAATATTTGCCCCGGACGCCAGACCAGTATTGAGGTCAATCACTTGCGCTTTGTCAAAATCCCAGATGCCTTTGATGCCGATGTGAGGACTGATCACCATGCCGTTGCCTGCGATAAAGCTGGTGCTCACTTCCGGGCCAAAAGTCATTCGACCAAGCGAGGTCGTCAGCGCGGCGATATTATTACCAATATTATCGGTGTAAGATTTTTGCGTTTCTTCGAAATAGCTCACGCCGATATGAGGAGAAAAACGCCAGCCACTCATATTAAAATCGCCGGTCAGGGTGCCGCTGAGCAGCCAGCGTGTGGTATCAAAGCTGTCTTCATAAGTACCAAGTGGGGAAATGAGATGCCCCACGTTTTTTAGACACCTTGCAGTTTCCATTTTTGCTGTTTTTCGAAATCGATGGGAGACAGCATCCCGTTTCTGCCATGCTTTCGCTTTGGATTGTAGAAAAATTCGATGTAATCGAAAATATCGTCC
>JAJRRW010000138.1 GCA_024279115.1 Alphaproteobacteria bacterium | reverse complement strand
TTTCTTCTACTGTCATAGGTTCAGCAATCATCCTCATGACCGGATTTTCGCGTTCCTTGCTCTGATAGGATTGCAAAGTCTTTACGAAGGCGTCTGTCTCCCAGCCAACAATCGAGGGGATACCATTATCCACACCGGTCAACTGATGGCATGTGACACAAGAGGTTGACAAATACTCCCCCAGCGCCGCATCACCTTTGCCATGTGCAGATAGTGACCCGATCGTCAGTGCTGCAAGGACCATGAATAGGCGAACCATCGGTATCCCTTTCGTGTCGTCAAACTTTGCTCGCCCGGCCTGCTTCGCAAGCGGGACGACCGTCTCGTCAATTCTCGTATCGCAAGCTTACTGCTGTGGCCCCGCATCGCCTGTTTGTCGCAGGGCATAGCTGATGAGGATCAGGCGCAGCTTGTCGATGACCGTTGCCATATAACCAAGTTCATCTTTGCGTTCGGTGCCATAGAATTCAATATCCAGGTCGCCATCGATAAATTTATCCAGCGTGTGGGTGATCTTGTTGATGGGACCAAGGACATGAGAGAACAGCACATAGGTGATCAGCAACATGAGTAGCCCCAGGCCGACCGCCGAGCCAAGGAAAATATTTTTCGAAAGCAGCGTTGTGCTTTGCAAATGTTCTGTGGTGGTGCGCTTGGAGATCTCGATGGCATTGCTATATTCCGCATGCAGGATCTGCAGGGCGGACAAGGCTGGCTTGTCATCTATTTTAACACGCAGGTTGATTTCTTCAGGAGATCTGTGCTGGCTGGCCATTTTGATCGCCAGATCGAGATTGTCGCGATATTTATTGACGACTTCCATCAAGCCGTTGAGGGCCAGATTTTCAGCCGGGACAAGCGAGAAATTGCGATATTTGTCGACCGCCACCTGAATATCAGCAATGGATTTTTTGACCTTTTCGACGCGTTCGCTCTTCTGGCGGAGCAAGAAATTCTTGAATTCGTGGATCATGCCGCCATAGCCAAGGGCGCGGTGAATTTCTCCCAGCAGTTCGATCTTGGTCTGTTCGTCGGATTGCTCAAGACGGTGGGATTTGACCGCTTTGCGCAGGGCAGACAGGCCTTCCATAGCGGGAGTATCGTCGACTTTTACCACTTTATCAATCTGCCGCGAGCTATAGCCTTCGTCAACCATGGTGCTGGCTTCTTGAAGATTGATCGCGTAGGCGTCAACGACTTTTTTTATCTGGCGAAGCGCGGAGCGTTCGGCGGGAGTAATGGAGGCTTCGGTATATTGCTCGATGGAGGCGTGCACCTTGCCAACCGCGACACGGATCCTGGCGGGAAGCTTGTCGTCCTTGCGGATCACGTAATCCTTGAAGCGATGGATCATCTGGCCATAGCCAAGGGCTTTTTCAATGGAGTTGAAGGCACTGACGCGGGTAGAGCTAATATCTTGATATTTGGTCCAGAATTCCTCTGCCTGCTTTGAATTATTGGATATGGTCATGGCACTATAGATGACAAACGCACCATAGATTGCAATGAATGCAAGTATGGCGAGAGAGAGTGCTTTGATGGACATATTCTTCATTACTCGGACGCTCCATGTCGTTTACTGTTTACTTTAATAGTCCATAACCAATAACGGCTGCTGCATACAGCCCTTCATCGGTTTGCGCTGGATTTTGGTTTCCAGCTTTTTTTGTTTGGCCGCATATGCTTCCCCCACAAACGCCAAATCAGCTCAGTCAACACTGACCGGAACACATTTGATCACACGATAAAATGGTCAGTCCAGAGTAATCACACTACAGTGATCACGCTAGCAAATAGTGTTGCAAATGCCAATTTCTCGCATCATTTAAGCTTATTTGTGGTGCATTGGGCCGATTTGGCCTCGTAATTGCGTCCCTGACCCCTTTGTGTGACCCGGTTCCCGCCAGGGTCAATTGCTTGTTGTTCATTGTCCGTATAATAGCATGGGGATTGTGGCCTGAATAGCGCCAAATCTATTATGGTTGAGGTGAAATGTTGACAGGTGCTAAAATGTCATAACGACAGGGGGGTAGGGCATGGTTTTGCGGTTTGCCGCGAGGCCGATGATGGTGTTTGAGTGGTTTATTTCTCATCCGTCATTCCGGCGCAGGCAGGAATTCAGTAGACGATCAACAGTGCTCTATCTCGCAATTTTTGGGCAGAAGCCAGCAGCGCGTTCTCAATAGCATATTAGCAATGAGCAAGCGGAGGGTCATCTGGTTCCCGGCCTCCGCCGGGATGACGTTTTTGTGTGGGGCATTTGTGTGTCAAGCGCTGCTGCAATGGAAAAAACTGTTGGATGTGTTAGCGAAGCGGAACGCACGATCCTTCGTTCCAAGCTCCAAGTGGCCACCAATCGGCGCAATATGCGCGGCGCTAATGCGCCCTACTTGTTGGTATCCCATCATTCCGCTGCCTTGGCCTGTTTGCTACTGCCGCGCTTCGTTGCCTTGGCGGGTTTCTTTTTCGCTACCGCCTTCTTGCTTCCAGCCTTCTTCGCCACAGCTTTCGCCACCTTGCCACTAGTGGCTTTCCCCGGTCGTTTTTCCAGCAGCGCCTTTAAATATTGCCCCGTATAGCTGGTTTTGACCTTGGCGACCTCTTCGGGAGTTCCCGTGGCGACGATTTTGCCGCCCTTGTCGCCGCCTTCTGGGCCAAGGTCAATGATATGATCAGCCGTTTTGATGACTTCCAGATTATGTTCGATAACCACCACCGTATTGCCGCTCTCCACCAGTTCGTGCAGCACTTCCAATAGCTTGGCGACATCGTGGAAATGCAGGCCGGTGGTTGGTTCATCCAATAGATACATGGTGCGGCCCGTGGCGCGCTTGGCGAGTTCTTTTGAGAGTTTGACGCGCTGCGCCTCGCCGCCTGACAGCGTATTGGCGCGCTGGCCGATATGGATATAGCCCAGTCCCACGCGCTCCAAGGTCACCAGCTTGTCGCGGATGGCTGGCACCGCCTTGAAAAAGCGCGCCCCTTCTTCCACCGTCATGTCGAGCACATCGGCGATTGACTTGTCCTTGAATTTGATCTCCAGGGTTTCGCGATTATAGCGCTTGCCCTTGCATTGATCGCAGGTGACGAACACGTCGGGCAGAAAATGCATCTCTATTTTGATGACGCCATCGCCCTGACAGGCTTCGCAGCGCCCGCCCTTGACATTGAAGGAAAAACGCCCCGGCTTGTAGCCGCGTGCGCGCGCTTCGGGCAGATTGGTGTACCATTCGCGGATCGGCGTGAAGGCGCCTGTATAGGTGGCGGGGTTGGAGCGCGGCGTGCGGCCAATGGGGGACTGGTCAATATCGATGATTTTGTCGAGATGCTCCAGCCCCTCGATCTTGTCATAAGGGGCGGGGACATGGCGGTTATTGTTGAAATGGCGGGCCATGGCCTTGTAGAGGGTCTCGATCAGCAACGTTGATTTGCCACCGCCCGACACGCCGGTGACACAGGTAAAGGTGCCAAGCGGGATCTGCGCATCGACATTTTGCAGATTATTGCCGGTGGCCCCCATGATTTTGACCATGCGGGCCTTGTGGGGTTTGCGCCGTTTGGCGGGCAGCGGCACTTCCAGGGCGCCGGTGAGATATTGCCCCGTCAGGCTGTTTTTGTCCTTGAGAATATGCGCCGGCGTGCCTTGTGAGACAATTTCACCGCCGTGGATACCGGCTCCTGGGCCAATATCAACCACATGATCGGCGGTCATGATGGCATCTTCATCATGTTCCACGACGATCACCGTATTGCCGAGATCACGCAGATGGCGCAAGGTTTCGAGCAGGCGGGCATTGTCGCGCTGATGCAGGCCGATACTGGGTTCATCCAGCACATATAAAACGCCGGTCAGCCCCGAGCCAATTTGCGAGGCAAGACGGATGCGCTGGCTCTCGCCCCCCGACAAGGTACCCGAATTGCGTGACAGGGACAGATAATCAAGCCCCACATCGTTGAGGAATTTCAGGCGGTCGGAAATTTCTTTGAGGATGCGCGTGGCGATTTCGTTTTGCTTGTCGCTTAGCGCCTTTGGCAGGGCATTAAACCATTTACCCGCATCGCGGATCGACATCTGGGTGATATTGCTGATGTGCATGCCGTTGATCTTGACGACCAGCGCCTGCTCCTTGAGGCGGTGACCATCGCAGGCATGGCATTTGCGCCGCGACTGGAAACGCCCCAGCTCTTCGCGGATCCCCATGCTTTCGGTTTCGCGCCAGCGCCGTTCGATAATATTGACCACCCCTTCGAATGGCCGCTTGACCTTGCGGGCTTGCAAGCCGTCATCAAAGGTGAAGCTGATCAAGGTTTTTCCAGATCCAAACAATAAAGCATCTTGCACCTTTTTGGGTAGCTCGCGCCACGGCGTGCTCATATTGATTTTGTAATGCCTGGCGATGGCCTGCAACATCTGGCGGTAGATAGGGGCCATCTGGCCATGGCGGGTCCAGGGGGCAATAGCTCCCTTGTCGAGGCTTTTGTCCTTGTCGGGCACCATCATTTCGGCTTCGAATTTGAGCTCGGTTCCCAGACCATCGCAGGTGGGGCAGGCGCCAAACGGATTGTTGAAGGAAAACAGGCGCGGCTCGATCTCGGCGATGGTAAAGCCTGAAACCGGACAGGCGAAACGGGCGGAAAAAATAATCTGGTCGGGAGCTTCTCCTGCCTGTTCTTTGTCGCGATCAACCAATTCGACAATTGCCAGGCCATCGGCCAGCTCCAGCGCTGTTTCCATACTGTCGGCAAGGCGTGTGGCCATATCTTCACGCACCACGAGGCGATCGACCACCACCTCGATATTGTGTTTGATCTTTTTGTCGAGGGCCGGCACATCACCGATTTCATAGAGCGTGCCATCCACCTTGACGCGCTGAAATCCGATCTGCTGCAAGCTCATGAATTCTTTGCGATATTCTCCCTTGCGGCCGCGCACGATGGGAGCCAGAAGATAGAGCCTGGTTTTCTCTGGCAGATCGAGTACGCGATCGACCATCTGGCTGACCGTCTGGCTTTCAATGGGCAGGCCCGTTGCAGGGGAATAGGGGATACCAACACGGGCAAACAGCAGGCGCATATAGTCGTAAATCTCGGTCACAGTGCCAACCGTTGAGCGTGGATTGCGGCTGGTGGTTTTCTGCTCAATGGAGATGGCGGGAGACAGGCCGTCAATGGCGTCCACATCCGGTTTTTGCATCATCTCAAGGAACTGGCGCGCATAGGCCGACAGGCTCTCTACATAGCGGCGCTGCCCCTCGGCATAGATGGTGTCAAAGGCCAGCGAACTTTTGCCCGACCCCGACAGGCCGGTGATCACCACCAGTTTTTCGCGCGGCAGCTCCAGCGAAATATTTTTCAGATTATGTTCGCGCGCGCCTTGCACGGAAATGGTTTTTTTCATGATGTGGTCTTTTTCTTTGCCAGATAGTCGTTACGCTCCAGCCGGTAATTTCGATGCACGAGATTGGCGTGTATGAGGGTGCCTTTTTGCTCGAAGCCAAGCTTGCCGATAACGCCTAAAGAGGGACGGTTGCGCGCCAGTACGACCGCATGAATATGCCTCAGGCCAAGCGCTTGAAAGCCAAAGGAGAGGATAAGGCGGGCCGCTTCGGTTGCGTAACCCTTGCCCCAATGGGCTGGCAATAGATGGTAGCCGATCTCGATATGGAAGGTGTTGGCGAGCGGTTGCAGCATGATACTGCCAACCAGTTCATCGCTATCTTTTTCAAATAACAGCCACCAGCCCAGCCCATACGGGTTGAGCTTGTCGACGCTGCGCTTGACGCCTTTGCGGATGTCGTTCACCGGCATGCGTTTTTTGCGCCAGAATACCACGCGCGGATTGCGCAATATCCGCGCCGCCAAGGCGGTATCATCCAGCGCGAAGGGGCGCAGGGTGAGTCGCCGCGTTTGCAAATGAAGAAAGCTGTTTTGCGACATTTTTTCTCTGGACCCCTTGCAATTCAACAAGAACAATAGTAGAACAAATACAGAATGACAAGCCCAAAGCAGCGTTTTTTTCCTGATAACTTGTGGATAGGAGCGCTTTTTCGGCCCCCTTCATTGCCACAACAGGGCGTGTTGATGATAGTGATGGGCAGCAATAAATGGAACGATTAGCGGCCGGACGCAAGCATGCGTTTGTCGGTTGATGGAAAACATGCTGATCTTCGCCGGGTCGAGACGTATCTGATCGAAGATTTTGAGCAACCGTAAGGAGAGTGATATGGCCGGAAGTATCAATAAGGTGACGTTGATTGGTAATCTTGGTGCTGACCCTGAAATCAAGCACACCCAGGACGGGCGCCCGATTGCCAATTTGAGTGTGGCAACGACCGAGACCTGGCGTGACAAGTCGTCAGGTGAAAAACGCGAAAAAACCGAATGGCACCGGGTGGTGATTTTTTCCGAAGGCCTGTGCCGGGTGGTTGAGCAATATCTCAAAAAAGGCTCAAAAGTCTATCTGGAAGGCTCGCTGCAGACCCGTAAATGGCAGGACCAGAGCGGCCAGGACAAGTATACCACCGAAGTGGTGTTGCAAAATTTTGGCGGCACGCTGGTCATGCTTGATGCGCGACAGGGCGGCGGTATGAGTGATGGCGCTGGCGGCGGTTATGGCGGCGGCAATGACCAGTTCTCCTCGGGGGGCGGCCAGGGAGCTGGTGGCAATCAGGGCAATCAAGGGGGGCCATCTGGGTCATCTGCGCCATCGGGCGGGTCGTTCGAAAAAGAACTGGATGATGAAATTCCGTTCTAGTACCCCACATCGTCAGTTCGTGAGTCGTGGCGAAACTTCTGATTGACGATTATATCGTCAAGAAATGCCCTCATGACGTGTTCGCGAATTTATGATTCCGGGTCTAGAGTGCTTCGAGGAAAAGTGGATACCGGTTTTCCGATAAGAAGTACGATAAAGCAAAGAGGCAGGGGCTTTCATTGTAATAACCTAAAGTGCAAAGCCCCTGGAGTGTTTTTTGGTCTTTCGATTGTGTGCCAATATGAGCATGTTGAAGATCGTATTGAAGACGGTGGATCAAAACTGATCCACCGTTTTGCGTTGCAAGGAGGGCAATGTGGCAAATATCAGGAACAGTGCGGCACCGCAAAAGATAACCGCCGAAAAAAAAGCCACGCTGATTTCCAGCATGGTTGCCCTGATGCTGGTGATCGTCAAGGCGATTGCCGGTTTGCTGTCTGGTTCTGTGGCGGTGCTGGCCAGTGCCATTGACAGCGCGCTGGATCTGGCGGTGTCGGCGTTCAACTATTTCGCGATCTCGCGCGCGGAAAAACCAGCCAGCGACCGGTTCAATTACGGACTTGGCAAGATCGAGGGGCTGGCAGCGACCATCGAGGGCACCGTCATTATCATGTCGGGCCTGTTCATCCTCTATAAGGCGATTGCCAAGGCCATGCTTGGCGGTGGCACCACCCATCTGGAAATGTCCATGGGGGTGATGCTGTTTTCGCTCATCGTAACGGCCTTGCTGGTGATCTATCTGACCCGCACCGCCAAAGCGACCAATAATCTGGTGGTGAAGGCGGACGCCCTGCATTACAAAACCGACCTCTATGCCAATGTGGGAGTGCTGGTATCGCTGGCACTGGTCAAAATGACTGGCAATCATCTGGTCGATGCGTTTGTGGGAGCTGTGATCGCCATTTATATCATTTATTCGGCCTATGAAATTTTGCGCGAAGGGGTGCTTAATCTGCTCGATGTGGCGCTTGCCGAGGAGATGGTTGATCAGATCAAAGCCATCATCCATAAGGAACAAGACGTCAATAGCTATCATTTTTTACGGACCCGCAAAGCTGGCAGCAATCATTTTGTGGAAGCGCATCTGGTCTTTCAGCGCGGAATTTTGCTCGACACCGCCCATGATGCTGCCGATCATATCGAGAGTGAGATTATGGGACTGGACCAAAAGGCCAACTGGGTGTTCAACCTGCATCTTGATCCCGTCGATGATTCAGGAAACGGGCATCAGCATGGTCACGAACAACAAGAAATCTGATCATTGCTCGATTGAGTTTCTCTGGAGCATTGCACTGCTCGCATGAACGTCCTAAACAGAGGATTGAATTGTTCATGTTATACATTTAATTGAAGGACTTACCCCATGTTTGATGCCCGTTCCATTCTCGATGCCCTTGTTGCTGGTAGCTCAGAGCAAACCCGCACAGCCCGTGAAAGTGGCGGCCTCAATGATATTATGGGCGATCTTCTGGGGCAACTGAAAAAGGCCGGAGAAGCAGCCCCGTCAGGGTCGGTTGAGCGCGACGATCCCTATCGCAGATATGAGGAGGAGCGCCGGTCTGAGCCAACACAAACGCGCTCGCGCAATCCGCTTGAAGATCTGTTCGGGCAATTGGGCGGTGGCGGTTCTTTGCAATATGAGGAACAGGCCGCGCCGCGTTCTTTGGAGCAGCGCCAACCAGACAGATCTGGGAATCAAACTGAGCCGCGTTCCTCGGCTCAGCCGGATTATGGCGACCTTCTGGAGCGTGTAAAAGAACTTGTTGGCAATAATAAAACAGCCGCTGGCGCGATTGTTGGTGGTCTGGGCGGCTTGCTGCTGGGCACCAAAACGGGTCGCTCGCTGGTCGGCCGCGCCGCGCGCCTCGGGGGCCTCGCGCTGATTGGTACTCTGGCCTATAAAGCCTATAAAAATTACCAGCAGGACGCTCCCTCTCAAGGCGGCCAAGGGGATGATGACCGCTTTGGCGTGCCAGAATTGCCGCCAGAGGGATCTGGATATGAAGCGGATGCCATGACCAATGATGATGCCGCTCTGTTCATTCGCACAATGGTCGCAGCGGCCGCGTCTGACGGTCAGATTGATCGCCAGGAACAGCGGACTATTCTGGGTAATCTGGAGCAGGCCGGCATGGATGGTGAGGCCATGGATTTCCTGGCCAGTGAGTTTAATGATCCCGCCAGCATCGAAGACATTATTGATAGCGTGCGCAGTCAGGAACAGGCCGTCAAGGTGTACACCGCAGCGCGCATCGCGATTGAGCCAGACACTCAGGATGAGCAGCGGTTCTTGTCCTCTTTGTCGCGCCAGCTTGGTCTTGATAGTGCGCTGGCGGCCCAAATTGATGAGACCGCTTATAGCATCAAGGTTCGCTAGGGGGAGATGATGACCCAGCTTCCCTTTTCGCAAGCGTGCGAAAATAACAAGCGGCCGATCCTTGGCGTTTTGCGAAAGGCGCTGGCAAGCAGCACAACCGTGCTGGAGATTGGCAGCGGTACGGGACAGCATGCGGTTTTCTTTGGCGAGCAACTATCTCACCTTGACTGGCAGCCCAGCGAGCAGGCGCAAAATATTGAGATGCTGTCGCAAAGGCTCGATGCACAAGCGACCCAAAATATCCGCAAGCCGCTGGTCGTGGATGTGGCTGATAATCCCTGGCGGGTAGAGCCGGTGGACGCGGTTTATGCCGCCAATTGCGTGCATATCATGTCCTGGGGGCATGTTGAGAAAATGTTCCACGGACTGGATGACGTGCTCAAACCGGGCGGGCGTTTGATCCTTTACGGCCCCTATAAATATGACGGCGCCTTTACATCGAGCAGCAATGCCCAATTCGAACAATGGCTGAAGGGCAATGATCCTGTCAGTGGTATTCGTGATTTTGAACGTGTTGATGAATTGGCCCAAAATATCGGCCTGTCATTACGCCATGACCATAAAATGCCGGCCAATAATCAATGTCTGGTCTGGCGGCGCACGCCCTGAAAAGACCTTTGGATATGGTGTTCAAGGGCAATAAAATCTATGCAAATCATCTGTTTACCATTCATTTACAATCGATCGATAAGATCGCCCGAATTATATTTTATTTATTTTATTGCGAGGCTACATGGTGAATTTGACGAACGCCGATATTGGCGAAATATATAATCATATTTTAAATTATGCCCAGATCGACGAGTATGTCGTGACGAGAGATTCTGCGACACTGGGGGCTGTTTCTTTCGTCGGGATTGACGTTGCAACGCGCGATATTGTCATGCCTGTGATTGACAATATGAGTGATATCAATCGGCAAAAAGCCCGTTTTATGCTGGATGCCAGCCTTCTCAATCTTCTCCGCAAGCGAGATATTGTCGATAGCAGGCAGGTGGTGTGCATTGATGTGCATTTTGGCACCTTGATGAAAACGGCGTTTCGCACGCGCTATCTGGTGGTGCTGGCTGATTTTGTCAAAACCTTCGGGCAAAAAGTGCTGCTCAATATCACCAACGTCCCGGTCACTATTAACAGTACCCGTATTTGCGATCTCTTGCGCTATCTTATTCCGATTATTGATCATGTGTCTTTGGAAGTTTCCTCGGAAAATATTCTGGCTCAGGATCTGAAGAAAATATCCGCCCGATATTTTGTGCTGACGGTGCAAGAACTCTCGGCGATCAACCTGTCAGAGCGCCGCGAGCTGGTGCTGGGGCGCTTGTCCAAACTGCCGGACTATAACAAAGAAATAATCGTCCGCGCCGCGCCGCAACCAACACCAAAAAGCCAACCTGCCAAACAGGATGATGCTTTTTATCTCTAGGGTAGGGGCAACCGCTTGAACTGGCCTGTATATAAGGGGTTTGGGGACCAGTCCCCAACGCTGTCTGCGAAGACATTGTCTTCTCCTCTGGAAATATGTGTGCCGATAGCGCATATTTGGACCTATGGCAAAAATTGAACCTATTCCCCTATCTGGCTTTACCGATGTGGCACAACCGCTGATTTCCGGCCATCCCCTGGTCATTGGCGAGCGCGGGCGCGAACGCTCGGGTCGCAATGAGAGCGAGGTGGTGACCTATCGTCCCGCTCAAATGGAGAAGTCCGAAGGCGGTGTGCGCTTTGATCTGACCTCCGAGTTCGAGCCAAAGGGAGATCAGCCGACCGCGATCCAGGAATTGGTGGACGGCCTCGCCATCAAGGAAAAGACCCAGGTTTTGCTGGGGGTAACGGGGTCCGGCAAGACTTACACCATGGCGCAGGTGATTGAACGCACCCAGCGCCCGGCGCTTATTCTGGCCCCCAACAAGACCCTGGCGGCGCAGCTCTATGGCGAGTTCAAGAATTTTTTTCCCAATAATGCGGTTGAATATTTCGTCTCCTATTACGATTATTATCAGCCCGAGGCGTATGTCGCACGTACCGATACCTTCATTGAGAAGGAAAGCTCGGTCAATGAGCAGATTGACCGTATGCGCCACGCTGCCACGCGCTCGGTGCTGGAGCGCGACGATGTGATCATCGTGTCCTCGGTGTCGTGTATTTATGGCATCGGCTCGGTGGAGACCTATACCGAAATGACCCTGAGCGTTGCGGTCGGCGAGGAGGTCAAGCATACCAATGTGACCACCGGGATAGGGGCTGTTGGCCAGCGCGCGCTGATTGGCGAGCTGGTGGCGCTGCATTATCGGCGCAATGATATGTCCTTTGAGCGTGGTAATTTTCGGGTGCGCGGCGATGTCATCGAGCTATGGCCACCGCATCTGGAAGACCGGGCCTGGCGGTTTTCTTTGTTTGGCGACGAGATCGACGAGATCGTTGAATTTGATCCGCTGACCGGCGAAAAAATCCGCGATCTTGAGCGCCTGAAAATCTACGCCAACTCTCATTATGTGACGCCGCGCCCGACCTTGCATCAGGCCATGGAGGGCATCAAGGTCGAACTGAAGCAGCGCCTTTCTGAGCTGGAAAAAGCCGGCCGTTTGCTGGAATATCAACGCCTCGAACAGCGCGTCACATTTGATCTGGAGATGATGGCGGCCTCTGGGGCCTGCGCTGGTATCGAGAACTATTCGCGTTATCTGACCGGCCGCAATCCTGGCGATCCGCCGCCAACCCTGTTCGAATATCTGCCGGAAAACGCGCTGGTATTCATAGATGAAAGCCATGTCACCATCGGCCAGCTCGGCGCCATGTTCCGAGGTGACTTCAAACGCAAATCAACCCTCGCCGATTTTGGTTTTCGCCTGCCCAGTTGCATGGATAATCGCCCCTTGCGGTTTGAGGAGTGGGATGTCATGCGGCCGCAAACGGTCTGCGTATCGGCGACGCCGGGGCCCTGGGAGATGAACGAGACGCAAGGTGTGTTTGCCGAGCAGATCATTCGGCCAACCGGCCTCACCGATCCCGATATCGACATCCGGCCAGCGGGCACGCAGGTCGATGACTTGCTGGATGAGGTCAAACAGGTGGCCGCCAAAGGTTTGCGCACATTGGTGACGACGCTGACCAAGCGCATGGCAGAAGATTTGACGGAATATCTGCATGAGCAGGGGGTGCGGGTGCGCTATATGCATTCCGACATTGACACGCTGGAGCGCATCGAAATCTTGCGCGATCTGCGGCTCGGGGCGTTTGACGTGCTGATCGGTATCAATCTGTTGCGCGAGGGGCTGGATATTCCCGAATGTGCGCTGGTGGCCATTCTGGATGCCGACAAAGAGGGATTTTTGCGCTCGGAAACCAGTCTTGTGCAAACGATTGGTCGCGCCGCGCGTAATGTCGAGGGGCGGGTCATTCTCTATGCCGACAAAATCACCGGCAGTATGCAGCGCGCCATCGACGAAACCAACCGCCGCCGCGACAAGCAAGAAGCCTACAATAAGGAGCACGGCATCACCCCGCAAAGCGTCAAAAAGAATATCGGCGATATTCTGGGGGGCGTTTATGAACAGGATCATGTTACGGCTGGTCTGGGCGCTGGTTTTTCAGAGGGCGGGCAAGCGCCATTGGTGGGGCACAATCTGGAAACCGTGCTCGGCGATATGGACAAGCGCATGAAAGAGCTGGCCTCTGATCTGGAGTTTGAAGAAGCGGCCCGCTTGCGCGACGAAATCAAACGCCTGCGCGAAGTGGAGCTGGCGGTCGCCGATGACCCGCTGGCCCGGCAATCAGCGATCGAGGACAAAAGCACCAAACCACGATCTGAAGGCGGCAGGGCGGGCACGCGGACCTATAAGAGCAAGAGCAAGAAGCGGCGGCGGTGAGGGGGAATGACCTCGCCGCCCTCTTATGTCTCTGCGAGGCTTGGCAGCTTTTCAGCTGGAACCAAGGGATGATCCCTTGCAACCCGTTTTGGGTTGTTGGTATGTTTCTTTCGTTCAAAGAGGTTGTTGTCGCTATCAAGGCGGTATGGTCTGAATCTGGCTTTAGCCGAACAAGATTTGTCATCCCAGCGTAGGCTGGGATCCATAGCCACAGTCTTTGCAATATTTGTCGAGATCGTGAGACAAACCGATGGGATCGGGAGTATGGTTCCCCGCCTTCGCGGGGATGACACGTGATGGAATTGTCAGGATCGTGCAAAAAAAGTGTTTTCACAAGCAGCCTTTAGGCAGAACAATCCGGCTTTCAGCCGTAACTCGAAGCCACCGGCTTTAGTCGGTGGTCGTTCACACTGCGTTCTCATTGATGTACGACGATCGCAGCGATCTGGTACTGTCTTCTCCCCACTCCCCCTTCAAAACGGGTTTCCAAAGGGCGCGCCCTTTGGCGGGTTCGCAAGGGCGGAGCCCTTCATATCTCCCAGCGCGGGCAATCTTGGCCCCCTCACACATAAGTATTTGCTTTGTGCTGGTAATTATCGACGACGTGACCTATATGGTCCGTAAAGATCATTTCCCCAGCCACAAAGGACCCCTCCATGCCAGATACCCTCAAAAAATTGTTTGATGCCGAACCCAAATCGCCGCTCTATGTGGCGGTCAATCGGGTGCTGGTTAAAAATGATCCCAACCTGATGAAAATGATGAAGCAGGCCAGTGCCAAAATGTGTCTGGCGACGGCGCTTTCTCCCGGTTTCAAGGGCTTTGATCTGATGGGCCAGATCGGTTCTTGTCCCATGGGCATGCGCTGGGCGGCGAGTTCTGATATGCGCACCGAGCTGTCGCATATCTGGATTGACCAGATCACCTATTGGGATAGCTGGGAAGCGCACGAAAAATTTCATGAGACTTTTGAGGATGTGGTGGTGGAAGCCTGCGCGCGCTGTGGTGATGTGCTGCTTGATGGTCCCGAAGAGCCGATTTATCGCATTGTTGCAAGCAAATTGCCCAAGCTGGTGTCCAAGAACCAGATGCTCAAAAAGGGCTTCGATAACAAGGGGGATACGTCCGGCTACGCGCTGGATAGCGGCGAGACCGTCACGGTCATGGCGCAGCACCTATTGCGCCCCGGCAAGGATGATATTTTTGAAGAGGCCGAGGTGCAGGTGATGGACAAGCTGATGAATACCAGCGGTGCCCTTGGCTATCAGATCTTGAAGCGCATCGGCTTTTCGACGCTTGGCAGTGGACATGCGACGACCGAAAGCATGATGGCTGACATGATTTCGCCATCCGGGCAAAACCTCAAGCGCACCGCCGAGGTCTGGGAAGGCTATACGGTGCCGGCGCAATATCTGGTGATGGTGGAGTTTGACAGCCTGCAAGCGGCCCAACGCGGCATGCCTCATGTCAATGTCAATCCAGAAATGCTGTTCATCCATGGTCCAAAAGTGTTCGACAATCTGCTACGCATGCCGAGCGTTTATATTTCTGGTTCGATGTTTGCCGAGCACACTTATCGCGACGTTTTGCAGGGCAACAAGAAATAAAGCGGCTTTGCCTTTGCTTTGCCTCCTCGATTAGATAAACCTGTCGGACCCTGATCGAGGAGCGCGCCATGAGAACACTGATTTTGATCGCCCTGTTTTTGCAGGCAATGGCTGGCATGGCCGTTGCTCAGCAGGTCGGCATGCCCGGTCTTGCCGCCAGTCTGGAGCAATATAAGCGCGCTGTCATTGATCAAAAAATTGATGAGGTGATGTCGTTTATCTATCCCGGAACTTTTAAGGTAATGCCGCAAAAACAGGTGCGTAAAGGCATTGAGGAGCGCTATGCAAACGGCGCAGCACCAAAAATCAAGCAGATTGATTTTCTGGAAATCGGCTCGCCAAAGGCCTATAGCAAGGGGCAATATACGGTCATCAAATATCATGTGGCCATGCAAATGCCGCGCCCCGGGGACGCCACGCCTGAAATCGACGCCTTTGTCACCAAGATGATGAAAGACCAGCTTGGCGATAAGGTAAAGGTCACGATTGACGAGCACAACAGTCTCGTAAATGTGGCGCTTCACACCCATATGCTTGTCGTTAATGAAGGCAATCAGGGATGGAAAATGATCGAGAAAGATCATCTGGCGTGGTTGGTCAGGGAACAAGCCCTGCCGGAAGATCTCGCCAAATCACTGCCATAATTTGAGGCCCCCATGGGCGCAAATTTCACGCCATTGTTTTTGGGGGCCGATCATTTTATGTTGCTGGCCCTGGGCTGGCAGCAATCGTGCTGTCGATCAAGGGCTATAGGTTTTGCAGCACGTAGAAAAAAGCAAAGGCCATGGTCGCGGCGACTGGCAGGGTGATCAGCCAGGCCAGGATGATCTGGCGGATCATCTGCCAATGGGCGGTGCGATTGGCGATACCGATGCCAAACAGGCCGCCAACCGAGCAATGGGTGGTGGAGACGCCCCAGCCAAAAACCGCCGAACCGCTCACCAGGATTGAGGTCACCAGGTTGGCGGTGAAGCCTTGCCCCGCATTCATGTCGGCGATCTTGTGAGACAGCGTATCGGCGATACGTCCCGCCGCCAGATAGCCCCCCAGCGCCATTGACAGGCCGACCAGCATCACGCCCCACACCAGACTGGAAGGGTCCGACATGCCCACGACGCCAGCCCCGACCAGCAGGCCGGTAATCTTGGCTGTGTCTTGCAGCCCGCGCGCAAAACCGACGGTGCCAGCGGTTAGGAAATGCAGGCCATTGATGACTTTTTCAGCGCTGATGCCGATCATCTGGCCCTGATAGCGCTGGCGGCATTGAGGTTCATCTCCAACCAGCACGCGCAAGCCTGTGGGGATCTTGTGTTCGCCGCAACTCGAATGCATGGACAAGGTGCCATCATTGCCCACCACGGGATGCAGGGGAGGCATATTGATGGCCACCACATGTTCGTCCTGAGCAATACAGACACAGGTTTCGCGATGAATACCAAGTGCCTTGCGGGTATTGGTGAAGATATAATAGAGGCCAAGCGTCAGCAACAGGGCCAGTAGCGGGGCGATCAGCAAAGGCAGCGCGAAACGCGATCCCAGCAAGATCAACTCGACACCGCCCGGGGCCATCAAACCGGCGCCCACCAGCCCGCCAACGATGGCATGGGTGGTGGAAATGGGAAAGCCCAGCCTGGTGGCCAGAAACACGGTGCTGGCAGCGGCCAGTGTGACGGAAAGCAAAAAGTCGGGGTCGGCCAGCACATCGGCTCCCACCAGCCCCTTGCCGCTGAACGCCTTGATCAGCGCCGTTCCCAGCAAAAGCGCAGCGATGGAGCCGGCCAGTGTCGTGACCATGGCCCAGGTGATGGCTGTTTTGTAATTTGTGGTGCGGCTGGCAAACAGTGTTGCAACGCCCTTGAAATTATCGTTGGCGCCATTGGCAAAAGCCAACCAGGCAACCGCGAGCAGCATAAGGACGAGCGAAATTGTCAAGGCGGACCTCCCTTTTTTGGGGTGTGTGTCGTGTAAATAGGTTTCATGACTTGCGATATTCCCTCGCCCAGACTAGCACAAATCTGACAATCAGGCTCTTGACGTTGCAATCACATTTTCTTGAGCCATTTGGCGCCGGCTTGAAAAACCCTTATTTTCATGTCTTCACTCCAGCACATTGTTGTGAATGGTAATATGCAAACAAGTGCGCTATGAGTGGCGCCAAGTTTTAAATTGCCCAAATCAGGGGATCTATAGTGAGGACTATCATGCAAAAAGTGATTTCAATTTTTTCAATGCTCGCCTTTGTGGCATTTGCGTCCCTTTCGGGGGCCAGCGCCGCTGAGCTGAAAATCAAGGACATCAAAAAGGGCGATGGGGCGGAGGCTGTTATTGGACACAAGGTGTCTGTTCATTATACGGGCTGGCTTCTGGACGGCAAAAAGTTTGATTCAAGCCTTGATCGTGGCGAGCCGTTCAGCTTCACCCCCGGGCAGGGGCGTGTGATCGGTGGCTGGGAAAAAGGCGTGCTCGGCATGAAGGTTGGCGGCAAGCGCGAGCTTATCATTCCGCCTGAACTTGGCTATGGCAAGAGCGGTGCCGGGGCAACCATTCCCCCCAATGCGACGCTGAGATTTGAAATTTCACTGCTCAAGGTAGAGGCACCCAAGTTCAAAAACCTCACCAACAGCCAGCTCAAGGATGAACTCAAAAAGGGCACGGTCATTTTTGATATCCGCCGCCCCGAAGAGTGGAAGAAAACCGGCATTGTCAAGGGCAGTCAGCTTTTGACGTTTTTTGACGAGCAAGGGAAGATCAATCCCGATTTTCAGGACAAATTCTCCCAGCAGGTCAAGAAAACTGACAATGTTATTTTGATTTGCAAAGTTGGCAACAGGACCAATGCCATATCCAATTTTCTTGCCGAACGCGCTGGCTATAAGGGCGTGATGAATGTCACCCTTGGAATTACTGACTGGATCGCCAAAGACAATCCTGTGGTGAAAGCCGATATTCCCAAAGATTGCTGGTTGTGCAAAAAGCGCGTCAACGCCGCGCGAGGTTCCAGCCCTCAATAACAAGGACCAGGGACCGGGATGATTGTGATAGGGGGGCTTGGTGGCCCCCTTTTGCTTGGCCAGCGTAAGATTGCCCCACGAAAAAACCTGCAAACCAAAAAAGCCAATGGTTTCAGATATTTAATATTGTTGGCGAAATTGTCTTGAATATGTAATATTCAGCGTATTAGATATGATGAATATTTAGCTTCTAGAACTGGATGGTACCGCCGTGTATAGACTATTTCCCCTGTTCGCATTGCTATCAGGCGTGGTTTTTTCGTCTGTTGCCCTTGCTGAGCGCTCCAATATGGTCCCTCAAGGCCCTGTCTCTGGAGCCGATACGACGAAAGCTGTCGAGCCATTATTGTCAAATATTCACCAGTTGACGGTGGCTGGGAAACGGGCCGGAGAGGGCTATTTTTCCCCCAATGGGCGTTTGATGATTTTCCAGTCGGAGCGCCAGCCCGGCAATCCCTTCTATCAGATGTATCTCATGAACCGCGACACCGGCGAGGTGCACAAAATTTCCCCCGGTGTTGGCAAAACCACCTGTGGCTGGATACATCCTGTTGAGCAAAAGGCCCTGTTCGCCTCGACCCAGAATGATCCAAACGCCAAAGCCAAGCAAGAAGCGGAGTTGAAAATTCGCGCCTCTGGCAAAAAACGCCGTTATAGCTGGGACTATGACGAGAGCTATGAAATCCATGAAGTGGATTTCAGTACTGGTCGCTATAAAAATCTCACCAATATGAAGGGCTATGATGCGGAGGGGGCTTATTCTCCCGATGGCCGCACCATCGTTTTTGCGTCGAACCGCGAGGCCTATAACCGCAAATTGAGCGCCGAGGAACAAAAGCTGTTTAGCAAAAGCGTTTCGGCTTTCATGGACATTTATACGATGAACGCCGATGGCAGCAATGTGAAGCGCTTGACGTCTGCGCCGGGCTATGATGGCGGGCCGTTTTATTCCAGCGATGGCAAAAAGATCATCTGGCGCAGATTTTCGGTTGATGGTCGTTCGGCCGAAATTTATACCATGGACGCGAACGGTGAAAACCAGCGGCAGATTACCAATCTGGGTCTGATGTCCTGGGCCCCATTTTTCCATCCCTCGGGCGATTATATTATTTTTTCATCCAATCGTTTTGGCCATGCCAATTTCGAATTGTTCATCATGGATGCGCAGGGGCGCGGTGATCCGGTGCGGGTGACCAACTCCAAAGGGTTTGATGGCCTGCCGGTCTTTACCTCTGATGGTCAATCCCTGTCCTGGACCTCCAAGCGTGGCAAAAGCTCCAGCGGCAAAGGATCGCAGATCTTCATGGCCGACTGGAATGATGCCAAAGCGCGCTTGATGCTTGGCCTGTCAATGCCAGCAGGAGCTGGAAAAACCAGCGCCAAGCTGTCGTGCAAGGATTGCAAGGAACAGATTTCCCGCCTGCGCTGGCATGTGGCAACGCTGACCTCCAGGCAAATGAACGGACGCCTCACCGGCACCAAGGGGGCGACACGCGCCAGCTCTTATGTGGCCGATGTGTTCCGGTTGCTGGGGCTTGAGCCAGCAGGCGACAAGGGCACTTATTTTCAGTCCTTTACCTTCACATCAGGGGTATCGCTTGGCCAAAATAATATGTTGACCATCGCCGCCACAGACCATTCGCTGGGGCCAACCCTTGATGAACAATGGCGGCCCTTGTCCTTTTCGAAAAATGGTCAGCGCCGCGAGACCGGTGTGGTGTTCGCAGGCTTTGGTATCGAGGCTCCCAAAAGCGACAGGGGGGAGGCGTATAATTCTTATGAGGACGCCGACGTCAAGGGCAAGTGGGTGCTGATGTTTCGCGGCCTGCCCGCCAATGTCAAACCAGCCCAAAGGCTGCATTTAAGTCGGTTCTCGCGCTTGCAATACAAGGCCTCTGTCGCCAGATCAAAAGGGGCCATCGGCATCCTTGTGGCTCCGGCCCCCGGGGTCAAATACAAGGACGAGCTGGTCAAGCTCTCCCTTGATGCGGTTGGCGGCACAAGTTCGCTGAACGCCGTTTCCATCAATAAAGTATTGTTTGAGCGCATCATGGAGCCGCTTGGCAACGGAATGAACGATCTGTTGAAAGCCGTTGATGCCGGCGAAAAAATGCGCGCCACATTGGTGCCAGATATCAACATCGCCACGACGATTGATATTGTTCGCGAGAAGAAAACCGGTCGTAATGTGCTGGCGCGCCTTGCATCTGGCGCAAAGCAAAAGCGGGCAGGCGTGATCGTTGGTGCGCATCTTGACCATCTGGGCCGGGGCAATGTTTCTGGCTCGCTGGCGGTGGGCGATCAGGTCGGTAAAATCCATGCTGGCGCCGATGACAATGCCTCAGGGGTCGCTGCCTTGCTGGATATTGCCGAGCGCTTTGCGGGGGCGCAAAAGTTTGGCGCGCTGAAACCAGCGCGCGATATAATTTTTGCAGCCTGGTCCGGCGAGGAACTGGGGCTGATTGGCTCGCATCATTTTACCAAAACGATGGCCGATAAAACAGCGAAAAACGGCCTCAATGGAAAATATGCGGCCTATCTCAATATGGATATGGTCGGGCGTTTGCGCGGGGCGCTGGTGTTGAGCGGCTTGGGCTCCAGTTCGGCCTGGCTGCCTATTGTTGAGCGGGCCAATGTGCTTGCCCAGCTTAATTTGAAACTTTCAACCAATAGCTATCTGCCAACAGATGCGACCAGCTTTTATCTGGCTGGCGTGCCGGTTTTGCATGCCTTTACTGGAACTCACAAAGACTATCATCTGCCATCAGACACCTCCGACAAGATCAATTATGAAGGCTTGGCAAAAATCACCACCTTGATGGAGGGGGGGGCGCGCGAGCTGGTGCGCTCAACGCAGGCACCTGATTATCTCAAGCAGACAAAACCTGGCGCACAAGGTGCACACCGCACCGCGCAAGTCTATCTTGGCACCGTTCCCGACTATGTTTCTGGGGGTCTTAAAGGCCTCAAACTGTCTGGCGTGATGAAAGGGGGACCGGCGGAAAAAGCGGGCCTTTTTGTGGGGGACCTGATCATCAGTCTGGCGGACACACCTATCGAAAACATTCATGATTATGTGCGGGTTATCAACATGCTGAAAATCGGCAAGACCATTAAAGTTGTAGTGCTGCGCGACCAAAAGAAGCATGAATTTGATCTCACCCCGGCGCCCAAGGAATAAGCTTGGAACCGCGTTAAGCTCCTGGTTGATCTTGTGTACGATGAAATAGTTTGCATGATGTTTTATTTATGCTGGTCAAAGGTCGGCTGGAGTGTTATTTCAAATCGTCAACCATGGATGTTTTCTTTTGGTCTGTTTGCACAATGCAGCCAGAAAGAGAAATTACAAATTTCATAGCAGGAGGTTGACGCCATATGAGTTCTTCCAACCAAAAAACCGCCAAGATCGCCCCTGAACTGTCGTTGACATTTGATGATGTTCTGCTGCGCCCGGGGCCAAGCGATGTGCTACCATCCGATGTTGATTTCAAAACCAGTCTGACGAAAGAAATTTCGCTCAATATTCCGGTCTTGTCTGCCGCTATGGATACGGTTACCGAAGCTCGTTTGGCCATCGCCATGGCGCAAGAAGGCGGCATTGGTGTTATCCACCGCAATCTAAGCAATGAGGAACAGGCATCGCAGGTTGCCCAGGTCAAGAAATTTGAAAGCGGCATGGTGGTCAACCCGTTAACACTGGCGCCAACAGCCACGTTGAAAGAGGCGTTGGCGCTTGGTGACAAGCATGGTTTTTCTGGATTTCCCGTTGTCGAAGAGCCCTCTCATCCCGGCCAGCCCGGAAAATTGGTTGGCATTTTGACCAATCGCGATGTGCGCTTTGCCACCAATCAGAACCAGCCGGTCTCAGAGCTGATGACCAAAGATAACCTCGTCACCGTCAGCGAGAATGTCGATATGGGCAAGGCCAAGCAGCTGTTGCACAAATACCGGATCGAAAAACTGCTGGTGGTGGATGGCGACTATCGCTGCATCGGCCTGATCACCGTCAAGGATATTGAAAAGCCCGCAAACATCCTGATGCTTGCAAGGATGATCAAGGGCGCTTGCGGGTAGCGGCGGCGACCTCGGTTGGCGACAAGGGGTTTGAGCGGGCCGAACATTTGGTCAATGCCGGTTGTGACTTGATTGTTGTCGATACGGCGCATGGACAATCCTCCCATGTGCTTGATGTGGTGCGGCGGATCAAGGCGATTTCGGGCAATGTTCAGGTCGCGGCAGGAAATGTCGCTACCGGAGATGGGGCCAAGGGGCTTATTGATGCGGGGGCCGATGCCGTCAAGGTTGGAATTGGTCCCGGGTCTATTTGCACAACCCGTATTGTCGCGGGCGTCGGGGTGCCTCAGTTGAGCGCCATTCTTGATGCCGTTGAGGCGGCGGACAAGCAAGGGGTGCCAGTGATCGCCGATGGCGGTATCAAATATTCTGGTGATATGGCCAAGGCTCTGGCAGCCGGGGCGCAGGTCGTGATGGTTGGCTCGCTGCTGGCTGGAACCGCCGAGGCACCAGGAGAGGTCTATCTCTATTAGGGCCGCTCTTACAAAAGCTATCGCGGTATGGGATCTGTGGGGGCCATGTCGCGCGGTTCGGCAGACCGATATTTCCAGCAAGAAGTCAGCGATCAGATGAAATTCGTACCCGAAGGCATTGAGGGGCAGGTGGCCTTCAAGGGGCCGGTTTCAGGGGTAGTGCATCAATTGATTGGCGGACTGCGCGCCTCCATGGGATATACAGGCGCCGCCAATTTGCAGGACTTTCGCGATAAGTCGCAATTTGTGCGCATCAGTAATGCCAGCCTGCGCGAAAGCCATGTTCATGATGTCGCCATCACCAGAGAAAGCCCCAACTATCCCATGACGCAAGGTTAGTATTAAACTCATAAAAGACAGGTCAGTTGAATGAATTTATCGCCGATCATATATCCGCTTCTTGTGCAGGTTGCCCTGACCTTTGTGCTGATGTTTGTGATGGCAATGAAACGCGTCAAGGCCGCCCGGGCGCACAGATACCAACTCCGCGATATTGCAGTTGATGCCGCAAAATACCCAGATGATATTCGCAAATTTGGCAACAGCTATCTCAATCAGTTCGAACTGCCTGTGCTGTTTTATGTGGTCTGTGTGGTGCTGCTGATTGCTGGCCCTGGCAACAATAAACTCTATTTGCTGCTGGCCTGGGGCTTTGTGGCGGCGCGCATCGTGCATGCTTTTGTTCATGTCACTTCAAATAATGTCATTCGTCGTTTTTACGCATTTTTGGCCGGGGCCATCATCTTGATCGCCATGTGGCTATTGCTGGCGTTCGAGCAGCTCACCTAGTGGACTGCATCACATAATTATTGTGGTTATTTTTCTACAACTGTGATTCACTCCTTACCCTAGCAAAACTGTTTGGTAAGGAGGATATTCATGTCAAAGAAAAAATGGGTTGTTGAATTGTGTGATGCTGAACGGCT
>JAJRRW010000012.1 GCA_024279115.1 Alphaproteobacteria bacterium | reverse complement strand
CTTATGGTAGCTGGTTGATGACGAACCGGTGCTCGCACTGGAGGTTCCAGAGATCGACACCGGGCGCCCCATTTCAATCAGGTCATCGCAAAACAGCGTATTTATAATTGCCGCCCCGACATCTGGACTTACGGCAAAAAAATATTTACCGATACGATCAGACACCTGGTCGATGACGCGGCGCGATATGCAGCCATGATAAATATTGATGCCGCCACGATAGTTTTTTATTCGCTTGCTGCAAAATTGCTCCCATATTTGTTTTGCATCCAGTTGACGTGAGCCGCCAACCAGCAATTTTGGTTTGAAACTTAGTAGCCCATCGTCACAATCTGGGGGATTACTGGGCCAGCGATAGTTTCCCGTCCACCAACGAACAGCATCAGGTTTTTTTGTTCGCAAGAGAACCAGCAGGGCGCTCACAGCCTGAGGGACCATCGCATCATCATCGCCAATGAAAATAATATTGTCGCCGGTTGCAGCGGCCAGCGCGAACTCAAAATTTTCAGTCATCGGTACGCGGCGACCCGTATTCACATAGCGCAAACGCGGATCCTCAAAGCGCTCAACAACAGCTCTGGTATGATCGAGGCTCGCATTATCGCTCACCACGACTTCAATCTCTTTATCCCCGCACGCCAGAGCCGTCTCGACGCATTTGTCCAGATAGCGGGCGCGCTCGCGCGTTGGAATAACAATCGATAGAACTGGTGTGGTTTTATTTTCAGGTCGTGAATTCAAGACGATGCCTCCAAAAACAGGCCGGAAAAAGACCGGCTATGTTCGTTTACAGCTCAATATGGCAAGCAGCAAGGCCACTGGTTGAATAAACATATGTTACGCTGTAAAAGTCTCACGGGCAAAATCATACAGCTCCAGATCCCAGCGAATGAGCGGGACAATGGCATTTTTCACCTCATCATCAAATTCGGCCGGTATTGGGGAAGAAGATGCTGTTTCAGACAACAGGCTTTTCGTCGTGTTGACCCTTGTTGCGCGCTTGACTTGCGGCAAACCCGCACCAAGGGTGATCTCCCCAAAATCGTCATCAAAACGCTCTTGAAAACCTACATAGTCGAGTTGGTGCAAATGGTTTTTGGCTTTTTCAAGCAAGTCGCGCCAGTCATCATCTGTCTGGGGAGACATGGAAAAATCACCACAAAGCTGCCTCACCATGAAATTATCCAGACCAAGACGCAGGCGCGGATGCTGGCAGGTAAAAAATTCCAGAGGCGACATCTCAGCTATTTGAGCCGCTAGTTGACCATCTGCAATCGCCACTTGCAGTCGTTTCATTGGTAGATTTTTAGCGTAAAAATATTCCGAGCGCAATCTGGCGGCGGGCGCTCGCAGCATGGTAAAAACATAGGCCTCACGCCCCTGACGCACCGCTTCCATGGTTTCCCATGCCATATGCCCATAGACATAACGAACCCGGCGTGCCGCTAAAATCTGTCGATCTCGCTTTTGGCCATCATTGGTAAAATGGACCTCGTTGAGATTGGCGTGATTGTTCCCTATCAACGGGCCAACGCTATGCCTGATATAGCGGTTAATCGAAGAGCCCGCTGCCTTGGGCACATGTATAAAAATGATTTGCGGTTGTTTTTCGCCGGTTCTTAGATAGCGCGGCACAGCCATGCCAAGATAGCGAGCGCGCAAAGAAATTTTGCTTAATATTTTATGCAAGTCCCACCTCATAAAAAGGCTTCAATGATGCGCTCAATGCTATCTTGTCGCTGATTGCAATTCGCCGATACTCTGCTGGAATTTTTCACAAACCGTCTGGACCGTTTCTTCATCAAGCTGAAATCCCGATGGCAGATTGATGCCGCGTGGTGAAATATCATAGGCGACTTTGTTTTCGTCACGCGCCTTGATTGCCTGCGGACTGTTCTCATAGGCGTGCAACGAACTTAGGGGATGAAAAAACGGCCGACTATCAATGCCATGCCCTGACAGACTTTCCATCAGATCCAGCTTTTTGATGCCCAGCGATTTATCCAAAACAGCCGTCACCATCCAATAGCTATTAAGGACGTCCGCTGGCTGATGATTGAGGACAATATCATCGCGACCTGCCAACGCCTTTTCATACCAGCCAAATATTGCTTGTTTGCGCTCCACCAGCTCATCAAGACGCTCGGTTTGAGCCAGCCCCATAGCCGCCTGCATGGCACTCATTTTATATTTGAAACCAACCTCGGTGTTTTGAAAGAAGCGATCGCCAGCCGGGCGGCCATGATCACGTAAAAACTGCGCCCGCTCAAACAACACCTTGTCATCGGTGACAAGCATGCCGCCCTCCCCCGTGGTCATGGTTTTCGAACCATGAAAACTAAAGGCTCCAGCAACCCCAAAACTGCCTGCCATACGCCCTTTATAGCAAGACCCCACGGCTTCGGCAGCATCTTCAATAAGAGGAATATTATGAGCACTGGCAATGCCCTCAAGCGCATCCCAGTCGGGCATGCCGCCATATAAATCAACAACAATGGCGGCTTTGGTTTTTTCGCTAATGGCGCGCTCAAAGGCCCTTGCATCCATGCACCAGGTCAAGGGGTCCATATCGACAAAAACCGGCGTCGCTCCCACATAGCTGATCGGGGCCGACGAAGCAATCCAGGTGGCGTCCGAGACAATCACCTCATCGCCAGGCCCAATGCCAAGGGCCGCGAGAATGAGATGCAGGGCCGACGTGCAAGACGGCAAAGCCATGGCATAAGGAGTGCCAATCGCGTCAGCAAACGCCGCCTCGAAGCGTTGGTGGTACACAGCATGGTTCGAAAACCATGCATTCTTTGCCGCATCGGCCACATAAGACGTTTCAAGCTCGGTGATCCAGGGGCCGGCAACGCCAATATTTTTCACGACATAGCATCCTTGATACAACGTAGATAACCGCTTGGCGCGACTGTCAGAAGCAATTTGGCATCTTGCACGCCATCAATTTCAAAACGATCTGTGGTTTTCAAAAATTCCCTCACTGCCGTCTTGGGGTTATCGCCAACATCCCACGAGCGATCGGGAAAAGAGCCAGGGGGCAAATCCTCGACAACCGTATCCATGACGATCAGATAACTGTCTTTGCCAACCAGCGGAGCATAGGCCTCCAATTCGGCAAGCACATGCTCATGGGTGTGATTGGAATCTAAAATAACCAGCACCCGTTTACCCGCACATTGTCTTTTCACCTGCTCGACAAGATCTGGATCAATCGACGACGCCTCGATCAATTCGATCCATGGTCGCATCGGATGTTCGTCAAGTGCTTTTCGATTGTGAGCGCGGATATCGATGTCGATGGCGATAATTTTTCGCTCTCCCCCCAGCAAGTTGAGCAGTGAGGCGTGAAAAACGGTAGAGCCACCACGTGCCACACCTGTTTCAACAATAATATCGGGCTGCACCTGCCAGATAATTTCCTGCATGGCAATAATGTCTTGCGGATATTGAATAATCGGCCGCCCCATCCAGCGAAAATGATAGGAATATTTGTGGTCCTGCGCCTTGACCATCAAATCCATGGCCGCCTGGTTAAGCTCTTCATCTGCCGCCATTTTTTTTATGTCGGCCCGATTTTCCGCCTCGAATTCCTGATCGTCATCCTGTGTACCGCTCACTTCGCCCACTCCTCATCATGATGTTGGATCACAGTGCCTTTTTATCCCCTTCTCAAGGTCAAGACAATCAGCGATATTTTTCAAATACCAAATTATTCCCGCCAATCAATCAATCGACTAGCCGCGCAGGACAACCGACGACAGTTTTACCGTCTTCAATATCACGAGTAACAACAGCGCCCGCCCCTACCTTGACATGCGAACCAATTCGCAGCCCCGGCAATATGGTCGCATTTGTACCAATCATGGTGCACTGACCAACCTGAACACAGCCGGCCAGAACGGCCCCTGGCATAATATGAACGCCGTCGCCAAGATGGCATTCGTGATCAACCGAAGCGCTGGTATTTATGATAACCTGCCGACCAATCACAACATCATCACAAACGGCCGACATCGCCAGGATCTGACACCCCTGGCCGACCTTTGCCGTCTTGGCGACCCAGGCCCGTTCATGGATCACATTCACAGCCTGCAGCCCTTGGGCCAAAAGCTCCTCCTCAACAGCCAGCCGGTCGGCACCCAAAGCTCCCCCGATGGCCGCCACAAACCCGATGGTTTTATCAAGGTTTTCGTCTATCCAACGCGTCAATTGTGTTTTTTCATAAAAAAGCGGGGTGTTTTTGAAAGGACTTTCAAGGTCTTGCGAGCGATCATACAAGGCGCCAAGTCGTATATCCATTTGTCGCAAGATCGGCCTGACAACTCTCGCTTGCCCGGTTGCTCCCCAAATAATTGCGATATCCACCAACGGCATATTACGGGTTCGTCCCATTAACGCTAACTATCAGTCCAATCAGATCACATTCCTTATTGTGCATAAGATAGGTGTCCGCTAAATTCTCTCTTGAATATGCCGATGTAAATAAGATCAACAATGCAGTCAAGAGAAACAGCCATGAAAACAGTGATACTGGCGGGGGGATATGGAACCCGCATATCCGAAGAGAGCCATCTCAAGCCAAAGCCGATGATCGAGATTGGTGGACGGCCCATATTGTGGCATATCATGAAGCTTTATGCCCATCACGGGCTCGACGAATTCATTATCTGCCTTGGTTACAAGGGCTATATGATCAAAGAATATTTCGCCAATTATGTGCTGCATAATTCCGACATCACGGTGGATGCGCGCTCCGGGGAAATCACCTATCACCAGTCGCAGACAGAGCCATGGAAAGTCACGCTGGTCGATACGGGCGAGGATGTGATGACCGGCGGGCGCCTGAAGCGGATACGCTCCTTTCTCGATGAAGGGGAAGCGTTTGGCATGACCTATGGCGATGGTGTTGCCAATGTTGATATCGCCGCCTTGACCAGATTTCACAAACAACATGGCCAGCGCGCCACCATGACGGCGGTGATCCCCCCCCGGGCGCTATGGAGCTATCGAGCTCGACGGGGACCGCATCACCCGCTTTACCGAAAAACCGCCCGGAGATGAAGGTCTGATCAATGGCGGCTTCTTCGTCTTGCAGCCCGATGTCATTGATCTCATCAAAGATGATGATACGTCCTGGGAGGGGGAGCCGCTCAATCATCTGGCCAAAGCTGGAGAGCTCACGGCATTTCGCCACCTCGGGTTCTGGCACGCCATGGATACCTTGCGTGATCGCAAACATCTCGAACAACTCTGGCAATCTGGCCATGCCCCCTGGAAGGTTTGGAACTAGTATGGTCAATTCAACGTTCTGGCGAGGTAAAAAGATATTATTGACCGGCCACACCGGCTTCAAGGGGGCCTGGGCGGCGCACTGGCTGTCTTCGCTTGGGGCGAAGGTCACGGGCCTTGCCCTGCAACCTCATACCTTGCCCAACCTGTTCTCTCTGGCTCACATTACTGCCGATATAAACTCGGTCATCGCCGATATTCGCGATGCCGACAAATTGGCGCAAATTGTCCAGCAGGTGCGCCCCGACATCATCATTCACATGGCCGCACAAGCACTGGTGCGGCCCTCCTACACCTCCCCATTGGCGACCTTAGAGGCCAATATTATGGGCACCGCAAATCTGCTTGAAGCGGCGCGCGGCGTCAACACGCTGGACACCATATTGATCATCACCTCGGACAAGGTCTATAAAAACAACGAGGAAGGTCAGCCCTTCGTGGAGGAAGATCGCATGGGGGGCCATGATCCCTATTCCGTCTCCAAAGCGGCCGCTGAACTTGTCACGGCCAGCTATGCCAGTGCGTTTTTCGCTGATTCCGGCGTTAAAATCGCCACGGCGCGCGGCGGCAATGTCATCGGTGGCGGTGATTTTTCAACCGACCGCATTGTGCCCGATATCTGGCGCGCCGCACAAAGCCAGCAACCACTGATCCTGCGCTATCCACAGGCAACAAGACCCTGGCAACATGTGCTTGATTGCCTGAATGGCTATTTTTTATACATCGAAAAACTGTCACTTGCCGAACCAAAAACAGTGCCGGGCACTCTTAATTTCGGGCCCACCGGCGAGAGGCCGATCTCTGTTTCACGGCTGGCTGATATAATGCAAGAAGCCTTGCAGACACCGCGTGGCTGGCAGCAGGAAAAGGGCCCGTTGCCCAAAGAAATGAAAAGCCTTAGCCTTGATACCAGCAAAGCCCGTCTGGTGCTCAACTGGCAAGACTATCTTCCCGACCAAAAGGCTGTTGAATGGACGGCAGCCTGGTATCTTGAACTCAAGAATGGCACCGATATGGATCAATTCACCCGCCATCAAATAACCAGTTTTATGGACCTTAAATGACCAATCCCCCTTGCCGCTTTTGCGGTGCCCCGCTTGAGACGAGTTTTGCCGACCTTGGCGAAATGCCGCTCGCCAACAGCTATTTGCCAAACAAAGCGAGCCATATTGCTGCGGAGCGCTCTTATCCGTTACATGCCAAAACATGCGGCACATGCTTTTTGGTACAACTGGATGCCGCAGTGCCAGCCGATGAAATATTTGATCATGACTACGCGTATTTTCGTCATTTTCCAAGGGCTGGCTGGCCCATGCCAAACGCTATAGCAAGGATATGAGCGCGCGCTTTGGGCTCAACGCGGATAGTCTTGTTGTCGAGGTGGCCAGCAATGATGGCTATCTTTTGCGCTATTTTGTCGAGCAGGAAATCCCGGTGCTGGGGATCGAACCAGCCGGTGCTGCCGCCAAGGCCGCCATTGAACTGGGCGTGCCAACCAAAATCCGTTTTTTTGATGAAACAAGTGCACAGGCCTTGGCTGACGATGGCGTTAAAGCTGATCTGATTGCTGCCAATAATGTGTTTGCCCATGTCCCCGATATTCGGTTCTTTGCCGCTGGTTTTCCCAAAATATTAAAACCCCAGGGCGTCGTGACCTTCGAATTCCCGCATCTGCTCAACCTCATTGAAGGATACCAGTTCGACACCATCTATCATGAGCATTATTCCTATCTGTCATTGCTTAGCGTCGAAAAGGTTCTGACCGCTGTTGGCATGCGGGTGTTTGATGTGCGCGAATTGCCAACCCATGGAGGCTCCTTGCGGGTGTTTGCCTGCCATGGCGCGGCGTTCCATGAGGCGCAACCCGGCGTCACGCTGATACGTGCCAAGGAAGCACAAGCAGGCCTTCATCAACTCGCCACCTATCAGCAATTTTCTCATAATATTGCCTCCATTCGCGACGAGTTCCTGGCCTTTTTGCTGCGGGCGAAACAAGAAAATGCGCGGGTTGCTGCTTATGGCGCTGCTGCCAAGGGCAATACGTTCCTCAATTATTGCGGCGTGACCAGCGATGATATCGACTTTGTTGTCGATCGCAATCCAGCCAAGCAGAACCATCTGTTACCCGGCAGCCATATCCCCGTTCGCACTCCCGAGGCACTGGCGCACGAAAAGCCCGATTATGTCCTCATCCTGCCATGGAACCTGTTCGAGGAAATCAGCACCTCAATGGCCCATATCAGTGACTGGGGGGGGCGCTTTGTGACAGCGGTTCCGCATGTAAAAATCTGGTAACGAACAGTCAAACGAGGAGAAGCAGATCATGCGCTTTCAAAAAACCCGCCTTGAAGGAGTGGTTGAAGTCCTTGCTGAGCCTCATGGCGATGAACGCGGTTTTTTTTCGCGCCTCTATTGCCCGCAGGCGTTTTTGGAGGCCGGTATCCATTTCAACTCGACGCAGATAAACCTTTCTGGCAATCTGCGCGCCTTTACCCTGCGGGGCCTGCACTATCAAAACCCGCCCTTCGCCGAATCCAAGCTGGTACGCTGCGTCTCTGGCAGCGCCTATGATATCGTCCTCGACATCAGGCCTAACAGCCAAACCTTTGGCCAATGGCAAAGCTTTACCCTAAGCGCCAAAGACATGAATGCCGTGTTTATTCCAACAGGCTGCGCCCATGGCTTTTTAACGCTCGAGGAGCATACGGCAATCCACTATCAAATGCGCAGCCCCCATGAGCCAGGACACGCCAAAGGCATCGCCTGGAACGATCCCTTTTTTGCCATCGACTGGCCTCATGAGCCCAAGGTGATTTCTGATGCGGATAATAGCTGGCCGGCTTTTACAGATCCGGTTCAACGCGATCGGATTGACTAGCCAGGGCTGTTCTGTTCTTGCTCCTTCCGTTCCGTTCCCCGCTCCAGCGCCCCGCCGGTTGTAAATAGACGATTGAACTGATAAATGAATATCTGGCCTGAAGAAACAAGATTGCTGGCATGACATTTAACAAACATCACGAACTGGCTAACGAGCTGTTGTCTGCGGTTCAGGCGGCGGGCCGCATTGAGATGGAGTTCTATGATCAAAATGTCGAAGTGGCATTTAAAACCGACAATAGTCCCGTTACGGCTGCAGACCAGGCCGCTGAAACCATCCTTCTTGAGCGCCTTGCCAACATAGCACCGCAAATTCCAGTCATCGCCGAAGAAGCGGCAAGCCACGGGATTATCCCGGATATTGGTGAGCGCTTTTTTCTGGTTGACCCCCTCGATGGCACCAAAGAATTTATCAACAAAAGTCATGAGTTTACGGTCAATATCGCCCTGATCGACAAGGCGGAGCCGGTCTTTGGGATGGTTTATGCGCCAGCGACCAAAGACCTTTACGTGACCCTTGCGCCTGATAAAGTCATCGCCACACAACTTGATCCTTTTGGGCCAAAAACCACCTTGAGCGACCTTGACATGACGCGGGTGACAACCAGCACCAGCCCTGAAAATGGACTGGCTGTTGTTGCCAGTAAATCTCATATGACAAAAGAGACCAAAGCCTTTATCGCACAATACAAGGTTCGCAATCTGCAAAGCGCTGGATCCTCGTTAAAATTTTGTTTGTTGGCACGCGGCGATGCCGACCTTTATCCACGCTTTGGTCCAACCATGGAGTGGGATACCGCTGTTGGCGATGCTGTTTTGAGAGCAGCTGGAGGACAGGTGTTGACGGTCGATGGCAAGCCTTTGACATATGGAAAAGTCGACAAGAATTATCTGAACCCCTTTTTTATCGCCTGGGCAGATGCCGATATAGCTGATAGGCAGCTTGTATAATTATCATGATGGGACCCGGCATGTTTGACCCATCGACAGCAAGGCAAATGTATGGCTGATCGCAATCCTCATCTACTACTGGTTTCGCCGTCCCGCCTGTCAGAAAATGATATTTGTGCCAGCCTGTTTCCCGATGCCAGGCCGCACCTTCAACCAGACGCCAAGCGATCGAATAAATACCCGCAGCAATACCAGGTTTCATCACCCTGCATGACGGTTTTCGACCTTTCTTTACTGGGCCACCAGGCCTTTAACACCGCCCTTTTATCATTGCGTGGCGATATTCTCGTCATGGTTATTGATGCAGATTTTGGCTTGGAACAAAAAGACTATTGGATAAAAACGCTAAGCTGCCTTGCCGCTATTCCCCACATAATCGTGGCCATAGACAATATGTCACATGTCGACTATTCCCAAGAGCGGTTTCGAGCCCTGCAAGACAAGTTCAATGATCATCCAGTCGAGTTTGATTGTCAAAGCATGCACTTCATACCAGTTGACCTGCGTTCTGGCGATAATCTCCATAGCAAATCCCCTCATTTTGACTGGCATGACGGCGAGGCATTGACACCGTTGCTCTCAAGCCTTGCCTCAAAGCCCGCTCCCGCCGCCAGAAAAGCCAGCCCCGATGAAAGCCTTGATCAATTTGCGGTCTATCTTTCCTGGATTTCAAAGAGTCCCATGCTGCCGGGTCGTCACTATAATTTCGATAATGGCTCGCAAACAGCGCAGGCTCACATCAGCACCCTGAAGCATTGTTTCAATCCCGAAACTCTTGAACATCAGGCTGCAAAGCGCCTGCTGTCGGGCAATCTTGGCTATGGCAACCTGTCGCTGGATAGCTCTGTCCCATTTGAACCATTCGAGAACCACCGCGAAACCGGCAGCTTCTTGTTGAGAGATACTCAATCGGGAGAGCTTGTTGCCTTTGGCATCATCAAGCACGGTCTGCGCCGGGCAACCAATCTGCATTGGCAAAAGCTTGAGATCGACAAAGCAGCACGGGCCCGCAATAATCGCCAAAATCCTTGCGTTCTTTGGTTTACCGGTCTTTCAGGTTCGGGGAAGTCTGCGGTTGCCAGTCTCGTCGAGAAAAAACTGCACGCGCAAGGCAAGCACACCTATGTACTTGATGGCGACAATGTGCGCCACGGCCTTTGTCGAGACCTGGGATTTACAGATGCAGACCGGGTTGAAAACCTGCGCCGCATTTCCGAAACAGCCAAACTGTTTGTGGAAGCGGGCCTCATTGTGCTGGTCTCGTTTATCTCGCCTTTTCGTTCCGAACGTCAGGCCGCACGCGACATGTTTGACAAGGATGAATTTGTAGAAATATTTGTCGATACACCGCTGGAGGTCTGCGAGGCGCGCGACCCCAAGGGGTTATATAAAAAGGCGCGGGCTGGTCTGCTCAAAAATTTCACGGGTCTCGATTCTCCCTATGAGCCACCACAAACGCCCGAGATCACCCTTCACGCCAGCACCACATCATCAAAAGATCTTGCCGATATCGTCCTCGCCGAATTGGCAAAAAACAAGATAATCTAAGGGGTTGATGGTTGCGGTGACCAGGGTTCATTCTCACCTTGAGCAAGCAAAATATTTCCCTTTCTAAATACAAAGTGCTAAAATAAAACCTGTCCGAGGTCGGGGATAATGTCGATATTACAAAGGGAAACAAGGATGAATAAGGTTCTATTTTCACTCCTATTATTTTCAGCTCTTGGCGCTGGCGCAAACCTTGAGGCAAAAACAATGTCTCCCTCGCAGACCTACCTGACCTACCACAGCTAGTTTTCCAGCTCCCCCAGATCAGCCACCAACGGTCATATTGGAGCGGCGAGCTATAAAATATTCTTTGTGCAGATGTTGCCAAGCTCATGAAGCAGCACACGAATTGAATGGCTGGCCGCGCACCAAAACTATGAGGGAAACCGCCAGCGCCCCCTTGTCATCAACAAGACTTGTACCAAGCCTGTAGATATCCTGTTCATTGGCTATTGTTTTTTATGCCCTGTCTCGCCTAGTGTTCAACTAAGTACGAATCGATCAAAGTTAGATTTGTAGTTTTATACTTGTCGTCACGAAGCACTCAATTCAATGGAGATTAAAAATATGAGCAAGAGAGATGAACTTATCGAAAAGTACGCGTCCGATCTTGAAAACAAATGCAATATGAAACCGGACATGGACCTGTTGCGTAAAGTAACAATTGGCTGTGGTCCCTCAATCTATAAAGCAGACTCTTCAACGATCTCAAGCTCAAGCAAGTCGGAACTTGAAACAGTCAAGAAAAGCTTTTTGATCGACAAGCTGGGAATGAAAGACACGCCAAAGCTTGACGAAGCAATTGATGAAGTGATTGATGTCTATGGCCGTTCGAACCGTAACAAATACCGGGCAGTGGTCTACTATATGCTGACCAAACGGTTCAGAAAAGCCTCCGTTTACAAATAGCCTACACGCCAGTCCGATCCTGAAAATCGTGGTCTGAATATTTTAAAGGACTCGAATTTTCAATAACTTGATACCTCACCGTGCTTTCTGCATTATTTTTCGTTGAATGTATGGTGAGGACTGACAGGCAGGTCTTCCTGGAGATATCTGGCCCAGCCAGACCGGACCAGACTACCCCCTTCTTCACACAATATACTCATTCATCCCGCACCAGGCGTAACGCCATTCATAGGCCGGGCGCTCCCGCTTCATCGCGGCGATGCGCTCCATAGTCGCGCCTTGTGCAAATTGAAAAACCCTATTCAAAGGGCCGCATCTGCCGATATTGGCCCGCACAGGGGTGAGGATCGTCCACAACCCAAAGGTTCATCGCTCCATCCCGGTGCAATTGAACAACCATGGAAGCCGTCGTCTCAAAGCCGCCATGCATGCAAATACCACTTTGATGATCCTGGAGTATATCTTTCATGGTCTGGGGGCTGATCTTGCCACTATGTTCAGCCAGATATTGCGCTCCCCAATGCTCGCGCGATCCCGGCTCTATTGTCAACGATGCCTCGCTGAACCGGGCGGCAAAATCAATAGAGCTGTTTTGATGCGCCGGGTCTGGCGAGGACACAGCCTCCCGCAATCCATCACTGCACAAATCATATTGTGCCCTGATGGACAGCCGGTTGGAAATATTGGCGGTGCCCTTGTCGATGCGTTTGGCAACCCAGTTTTTGCCCGCTGTTTCCAGCACATAAGCTTCGTTCACATCGGCGATCAAAAAACTGTTATCATAGGTGAAACTGGCATCCCCGTTCGCACACGCACCGCCCTGCCCGAATGTTTGCAAAAGACCGGTTATAACCTCAACAGCGGCCAGCGCGGTTGCTCCTCGCTCAAGTCCAAGACGCACAAGATCCATACCAAGCAAAGCGGCTTGGCCCGGAGCAAGATTGGTCCAGACAGCCTCATTGCCAATCACCACCCCCGCCTCATTGACCCCCATTTCAGCGCCCCACATCCAGTCGATTTTCGACAGCAGGACCGACAAGGTTTTGGAGGCCTGCGGGATCTCAATATAGGTACAGGCAACAATAGCTCCCGGCTCATACTGGCGGGCCGGGAAACCCTGCACGGTCTGTCCCTCCCCCGCTGGCCGGTCGCTATTTTTTGCAAAGATCAGCGATCCATCAAGGGTCGCATCAGCAAGAGCTATGAAACTGTCGCACATGGTCCCGCCTCACGCTTTTAGCAATGTTTGCGCGAGCTGCACCCAATAGGCCGCACCCAAGGGCAATTGCCTGTCATTGAAGTCATAATGGGGATTGTGAAGCTTTGGGCAATCAGGCGCTGTGCCGGTGCCAAGCCACGCATAGCTGCCAGGCTTTTGCTGCAACATGAAGGAGAAATCTTCTGCCCCCATGCTGGGCACGGGATCGCGATCGACGAAATCTTCACCGATCAGCTCCGCCATCACATCGGCGCAAATGTTCGCCGTATCTGGCGTATTGATCGTGGCGGGATAGGCATGCACAAAGGAAAGTTGCGCCTCGCAGCCAAGCGATTTGACCAGCCCCGTGCACAGCTCTTCTAGCGACGCCTTCAACGCGGCACCAATCTCAGGGTTAAACCAGCGGAGGGTGCCGCGCAGATCGACATGGTCTGGAATGACATTCCAGGTATCGCCACCATGAATTTGCGTCACCGTTATGACAGCCGCTGCTTGCGGGTCGGTGCGGCGACTGACAAGGGTTTGCAGCGCCGTGATGAGCTGGGCGGCAGCAATGACCGGATCAGTGCCCAGATGCGGCATGGCAGCATGAGCGCCGGTGCCGGCGATGTTGATTTCGAAGGTCTCGTTGGCCGCCATCATGGGACCGGGGCCAACCGCCATGCGGCCCTCTTCAAGCGCGGGCCAATTGTGCAAGCCATAGACCTGCTCTACTGGAAAACGCTCGAACAGGCCGTCCTTGATCATCACCTCGGCGCCGCCTTCATTTTCTTCCGCCGGCTGGAAAATGAAAATAATGGTGCCAGAAAAATGTTTCGTCTCGGCCAGAATTCTGGCCGCCCCCAGCAGCATCGCCGTATGACCATCATGGCCACAGGCATGCATTTTACCCTCATTTTTGGACCCATAAGGCAGATTGGTCTGCTCGTGAATATGCAGCGCATCCATATCGGCACGAAGGCCAATCATCGGGCCATCGCCGTTTTCGAGCACCCCGACAATACCGGTGGTCGCCAAGCCTTGATGGACCTCGATGCCAAAGCTTTGCAACTGACTGGCAACGAAACCGGCGGTCTCAAATTCGGTAAAGGCGGTTTCGGGATTGGCATGAATTTTTTGACGCCAACGGGCCATTTCCTCGCCAAGCGCGTGCGACAGTGCCAGTGGTGTTAGCTCGTTCATGTCATATCCATAGCCCGGTTAAAACTGCTGGCGTCATTGAGATCACGTGCCCGTTGCCACTGGCAGCTCGTCGCGCCCTCCCCACTCGGTCCACGACCCATCATAGATCCGCGCGCCGCTAACTCCCATACATTCCAGCGCCAGATAAATGACCGCAGCAGTGATACCAGAACCGCATGTGGTAATCACCGGTTTTGCGGGGTCAAAATCCAGCGCGGCAAAAACCTCTTGCAACTGATCGCGCGGTTTGAGCCGCCCTTCATTCAGCAACTCCGTGAACGGCAAATTGACGGTTCCCGGGATATGACCACTGCGCAGGCCGGGCCGGGATTCTTTTTGTTGGCCACTATAGCGAACCTGCGATCTGGCATCATAGATCTGATCCTGACCACTGGTCGCCCCAGCCAGAACCTGCTCGGCGCTGGCGATGGCATTGGCGGCGAGCTGCGCCTTGAACACGGCTGGCGAAGGGGCAACAGTGCCACTTTCAACGGGGCGCCCCTCTGTAATCCATTTGGGCAATCCGCCATCCAGTATATAAACCTTTTGCGCACCAAATGTCTTGAACATCCACCACACTCTGGGAGCCGAAAACAGGCCGCAAGTATTATAGACGACGAGGGTATCCGTATCGGCGAGGCCCAGCGCTCCGGCAAAAGAGGCAAAGTCGCTGGCACTTGGCATCATGTGCGGAAGATCGGACGGGGCCGCATAGCGATCAATATCGAAAAACACTGCGCCGCGAATATGCGATTGCTCATGTTCTTTTTGCGCGTTGCGATCGCCGCCCGGCAGATGCCAGCTGGCATCAATCAATCGCATATGCGGATCATCTAATCGTTCCGCTAACCAATCACTCGAAACGAGAGGGCATGTCGTCATGGTGTTTTCCTTGTTTTATTAAACTCAACCCGCACCGTGTGACATGATCTCAACGCGCAGGCGCGCTGATGGCAAGCCTTCAGCAAGGAGGGCCATTTTTATGATATCCACAAATGGCTGCGCGCCAGCAATATAGACGTCAAATTTGGCGGGGTCGGGGTGATCCGATAAAATATGCGCCGCAATTTCTTGCGCCGACAGATCTGATTGCAAATTGATATAGGTGAAATTTTCGAACGCATCTTGCCACGAACGGCACAGATTATGATAATAGGCCGGGCTGTCAGACGATCCATGGTGGTAAAAATCAAAGCTTTTGATGCGATCTATGGAGATGGCATGCTCTACCAGAGATTTGATGGGAGCAAAGCCTGCATCATCGGCGATAAACAAGGACGGGTTGGTGGACATGCTTTGCAAGTAAAACTCACCTTGCGGCCCCACCAGTTGCATTTTGTCCCCGACCCGCAAATCCTCGTAAAATGGCTCCAGCTGCTTGTCGCCCCCTGCCTTTTGAATGATGAAATAGAGGTTTTGGCCATCGCACGGGCAACTGATGATGGAGCGTGTTAGGCTTGTGCCGCTGGCCAGCGTCAAGACGGCTTTTTGTCCAGCCAGAAAACGAAAATTTTCGGACGCAGAGGCGCGCAGATGCAAAAGAATGGTATCATCATTCAACTGTTGCAGGCCCGATATACGCGTTTCAAGATGTTGCTCGGGCAGATCATGGGGGCTATTTGCCTCTGCCGCTTCCAGGGTCAGATCGGTGATAGCGGTGTTACAGCACATGAGCACATAGCCCATTTTCTTCTCATGGGCGCTCAACTTGTATCCAGGCGTTGTGGTTTCCACCACCTGTCCGGAAATCAGCCGCGCCTTGCAGCCGCCGCATTTGGCATCATTGCACCCGTAATTGACATTGAGGCCGGATCTGGTGGCGGCTTCAAGAACGGTGTCAGCACCCTCGATCAAGAATTCATGACCGCTTGGAATGATCTGCACACTGGGCGCGATGATATGCATGAGCAAATTCTTGGTGAACAAAACCGCCTTATTATGAGAAAAGCGCTGTTGCCTGGACTGGCGAGCGCCTTGCGCCTCCAGCATTTGATCCTGCTCGACATTCAGCGCACTACGCCGCTCCGACAAGTCCTCAAATAAAGACGTGACCTTTTTTTGAGCAACCTCGCCAAGCTGTTCATCGCGGGCCAGCACATCCAATTGCTCCACAGCCTCTTTCAAAAGCTCTTTATTTTGATCAAGCGCTTGCTGGGTCTGTAAAAACAGGCCGCTCAAGGTCTGCAAACGCCGCAACAAGATTTCGGCACTGGGGGGATCTCTTTGCTGCCAGTCAAACATCGGTTTTGACTTGGATCTTATCTGGGCGATTTGTTCAAGTGTGGGATCTTTATCGAGATCAATGCGCGGAAACACCCGCAACAGATCTTCAATGCGAACCTTGCCCTCAAACGTTGCAAGCTCACCAGAGCCTATTTTGTCCTGGAGTTTGCGGCGGGATACCCCAGCCAGCCGGACAGCTTTGGAAACACTCAATAACTGGGTCATAGCGCATGCTTATTGATTAATATTACTCTCATCGACACACAAATGATTTTATTGAGCCAAGCTTATCTCATGGCAACGGGTTAGTCCCGTACAATCGGTTGAATTTTTTGTTATTTTGATTTGTGCCGAAGCAGGTATGTAACCAGTCGCTCGCCGGGATGGACCAGATAGTCCTCAATGGCGCTTTCCAGAACAATCTCGACCCCTGGCACTGAAAATGGCGGGGCCTCCAGATAGATGCCCGAATGGTCCCAGATCCTGGTATCCATCCCATGCGGCTTGTCGATATTGACGGACCGCAAATGGTCACGCTGCGGCTGATATTCGGTGATAATGGCATAAGGAACATGCTTGATTTTCTCAAGAATGGTGTTGATCTGTTGATTGGAGAGATGCTGCAAAACTTCCCGGATCAAAATCAGGTCGGCCTGTGGCAGCTCATCGACCGTCACATCAAGACATTGGAAACTTATATGTTGCTTGCCAAATTTTTGCTGATTGCTGGCGATCAACGGCTCCACCACATCAAGCCCGACATACTCAAAACCTGGATCAACGATTTTGCTGCTGACCTGAAAATCTCCACAGCCGACATCCAGCACGCGTTTGATTTGGTGGCGGGCAATAAATTCTGTCACATATTGGCAATAGACCGCATTGGTTTTGAGCGATGATCCTTCTCCAGAACAAAACTCTCCAGCTTCTCCTCCCCAGAGGTTTTTTTTATAAATATCCGAAAACACTTGTTCGAGGGGAAGGTTTTGATCTCGAAAAGAGCGCGCATAGCGCTTGAAGCGCCGCCGCAATGCCAGGGCAGAGGCAGGCAGGACAGACTTCACCGCCCCTTTGACTTTTTGTACCAGCATAGACAAACACCCTCCTCTCATTCCCCGCCGTGCAAAATAGTAGCAAAAACCGTGCCGAATGGCAGCAAAAAGTGCGCCAAATGGCAGATCCCGACATGGAAAAAGAGCGAGAAAAAACTAGGATTTTTGCAAAATTGCCACGAAGAAGCCGTCTGTGCCATTGTGAGCCGGCGTCAATTGCAGCATATTATCGCCCGAAATTGCCGAAGCAGGCAGAGGGGCGCTTTGCGCTTGGCTCCAGATCTGCTCGGGAGAGATAAGTGAAAATCCAGGATGCGCCTCAAGGAATGAGGCAACCTGATCACCGTTTTCCTGGGGCAGGAGCGAACAGGTCACATAAATCATCCGCCCTCCCGGCTTAACCGCTTTGGCCCCCTGGCTCAAAACGGCTTTTTGTTCCAGCAGACGCTCGTCAAGTTGCGCTTGCGTCAAACGCCATTTGCTGTCTGGCTTGCGCCGCCAGGTGCCAGATCCCGTACAAGGAGTATCGACCAGCACCACATCCATCTTGTCATTGAGCTTGTCGAGCACCCCTTGATTGTTGGAGGGTAGTATTTTGACATTGTGAGCACCGGCGCGATGCAGACGTTCGCTGATCGGCGATAATCGCTTCTCTTCATTGTCATAGGCATGAATTTGCCCGCGATTTTCCATCAAGGCCGCCATGGCCAGCGTCTTGCCTCCCGAGCCTGCGCAAAGATCAAGCACCTGCATGCCCGCCTTGGCACCGCTCAGGACCGAGACCATTTGCGACCCCATATCCTGGATCTCAAACCAGCCCTTGTGATAGGCGTCCAGCATATCAAGACGCGGGCTTTTTTGCGCGCCAACAGATGCGGGAATACGCACAATATCGGCCAGATCATCTGGCGCCTCGGGTCCATATTCCTCGAGCTTTTTCAGCAGGGTAGATCGTTTTATTTTCAGCCGATTGACCCGCAGGTCGATGGGAGCGCGCACCGCCAGAGCCTGCCCCTCAACCAAGGAACGCTCACCAAATGCTCGTTCAAAAGAGGGGTAAATCCAGGCAGGCACATCGGCCATTGCGGCAGCAAGAGAGCCAGCAGAGGAGCCAGCGAGGGCACTATCAGGACTTTGGCTTTCCAGCAAACGAGTGAGCCCGGCGCGCTCATCCTCGCTCAAAGGTTGCGGCGCATATTGCCCGCCATCGCACATCTCGCCGAGTTCCTCCAGCGTATAGCCCCAGCCATCCAGAAAAGCGGCCAGTGCCAACGAACGAGGCTTGCTGCTACCCATAAACGCCGCATGGGAGGTTGAGCGCCGCAACACATCAAACACCAGATTGGCAATGGCGGCGCGGTCTTTACTGCCGGCAAAGCGGTTGCCCCTCGCCCAGGTGGACAGGACCAGCCGGGCGGGATATTGCGCTTGCGCATGATTTTCAAGGATTGTGATTGCAGCTTCAAGCCGACCAGCCGGACGCATGACTTTTTCTCCACGGTAAGGTCATGACACCAAGTCATAGACTCATAAACGGATTTACACTGTGTTGCCCCAATGGTCAGCAGTTTAAGCGAGCAATTTGATTATTGGAGAATCCCAACGCACAAATTCCCCTCTCAAGCTGACAGCAATCAGATCAACACAGTCCAAAACCATCTATGAGTTTATGACCGAGAGCCAGACGGGACCGCATATCTTGTAAAGAGGTCGAAAACGCCACAAACTAGCTTGCAGCAGCTGCCGTTTTCTTTTTGATTTCACGTTTGATGCGTCTGGCATTTAGCGACAATTCAAGATCACTTGCCTTAAGCAGATAGGGATCAAGACCACCGCGATGCTCAACCGAGCGCAAGGCACGGGCGCTGATACGCAAGCTGAACGAGCGTCCCAACACATCGCTGGCCAGTGAAACCTGACACAGATTTGGCAAGAAACGACGCCGCGTTCTGTTTTTGGCATGAGACACATTATTGCCGCTCATAACCCCTTTGCCAGAAAGTTCGCACACCCTCGACATGATAATTCGCTCCGTTACTTTAAGTTCTGACCACTGATCGCCAAAAGATCTGCTCTTCGATCGCTGGCCATATTTTATGACTGGTAATTCTCCGCAATTTCGACTTCGGGTTTATTTCGCCATCAAACACCATGAAACAAAAAAAACCCGCGAATAACCTCACGGGATAAGGCCCAATATATAGTGGGCCGGACCGATGCCGTCAAGCCTTAAGAAACACCTTGAAACAACTGCACATATTCTCCTGCAAATACTGAAAAAAGCGGCCAGTAACGCAAAATATCCCCAAAAACCATCAGCCATACAATTGACCAAATAAACTTTTATGGCCTTAATTAACCACGTTTACGATATACTCAATACAGGAATTACCGTCCTGACCATAAAATCTGGAGTTTGGCCCTTATGGCTGTTTCTTTTACCCCTGCCGCGATGAGCGCTTTGAAAAGTGGATCAGCCCTGTTACTGGGAGCGATACTATCGGTGACGATCAGCACGAACGCCTCTGCTCAGCTTGTTGATTCCAATGTCAGCGCCACCTACCATATAAAATATAACGGCATTGCACTGGGCAAGCTCAAGTTCAAGTCAACCGTCAAGGGTCGCACCTATGTCATGGAATCGAACACCAAATTGTCGGTTCCACTGCTTGGCTCCATTTTCAAATCCTTGAGTTGGCGCGGTGTCACCCGCACAACGGGATCTGTGCGCAATCGCAAGCCCCTTCCTGATAATTATTATTTCGCCTTCAGCAATGGTAAAAAGGCCGGCAAAATCGACATGACCTTTTCTGGGAATCGCGTCAGCCGCGTGGTCAGTGTCCCCGATAAAAAATTGTCGCGCGAATATGTGCAGGTCAAAAGCGCTCATCTGAAACGGGTCATGGATCCCATGAGCGCCATCATGCTGATCTCGCGCCAGGGCAAATCCCACCGCTCGGCCTGTGCCAACACTATTCCGATCTATGATGGCAAACAGCGATTTAATCTGAAACTGTCCTACAAGCGCTCCGTTCGCGTCAACCGCAGTCAATCGGGTGGCTATGCTGGTCCGGTGATCATTTGCCGGGTCCGCTATCAACCCATTGCCGGCTATAAGCGGCACAAAAAAGACGTCAAGTTCATGACCAAATCCAAGGGCATTGAACTATGGCTGATGCCACTGCCAAAAAGCCGAAATTATGCACCTTACCGCTTCCTCCTGCCCCTGCCCGTTGGGACAGCCGAAGCCAATCTTGCCCGCTTTGACATTCGCAATGCAAGCGGCCGCCAGATTGCGCTCGTACGATAATTGTTGGCGATCATTGAGCGGTTATATATATGGCTGGAATGAAAACAAAAAAACAGTATGCAGCACTCCCCTATATTGTTTTTCGCGACCATATCGAAGTGCTGCTGATCACGCGCCGCCGCTCAAAGCGCTGGATCATCCCGAAAGGCTGGCCCGAAGACCAGCTCGCCCCCTCCAAACTTGCCGCACTCGAAGCCTTTGAAGAGGCTGGTCTCAAGGGGCGGGTCGGCAAACAGCAAATCGGCAGTTTTGACTATGTAAAACGGCTCGACAATGGCGAGAGTATCATTTGCGATGTCGATGTATTCGCCATGAAAGTGACCGCCCAACATCTCGATTTTCCAGAAAAAGGGCAGCGTCAACTGCGCTGGTTGAAATTGAAAAAAGCGGCCCTGCTGATCGAGGAAAAAAAACTGGCCACGCTGATCCGTCGTTTCGACCCGGGCCGCAAAAGGAAAAGGGCGCAACTCGAAGCCAAGATCAGCGCGTCGTTTTAGGGTCGCGCAAATCTGCTGAGCCCTGGCCGTCCACTATTATTTGACCAACCCCAACCAAGCGACCCCCAAAAAATCAACCCGAGGCAGTGTTCTTGACCAGGACTAGCAACCATATATCCCCCTTCAAGGCCTCCGCCCAACAAGCGGCACCGGCGCGCCACGTCACCGCCGTGTTGGGGCCGACCAATACCGGAAAAACCCATCTCGCCATCGAGCGCATGCTGGGGCATGGCAGCGGCATGATCGGTCTTCCCCTGCGCCTGCTGGCGCGTGAGGTCTATGACAAATTATGCACGCGCACCGCGCCTGAAAATGTCGCCCTGATCACCGGTGAAGAAAAAATAAAACCCGAAAATCCGCGCTATTATGTCTGTACCGTCGAGGCCATGCCGCGCGACATCAAGGTCGATCTCGTTGCCATTGACGAGGTGCAGCTGGCTGCCGACCCCGAGCGCGGGCATGTGTTCACCGACCGCATCATTCATATGCGTGGCAATCTTGAGACCTTGCTGCTGGGCGCCGACACCATGATGGGGATCATTCAAAAGCTTGTACCCAATTGCAATATTGTCTCGCGGCCAAGACTCTCAAAACTCTCCTACGCTGGACAAAAGAAAATATCGCGACTGCCACGACGCACCGCCATTGTGGCTTTTTCGGCCTCCGATGTGTACGCCATTGCCGAGCTGATCCGTCGCCAGCGGGGCGGCGCAGCGGTTGTCATGGGAGCCTTGTCACCGCGCACCAGAAACGCCCAGGTGGAGCTTTATCAATCGGGGGATGTTGATTTTATCGTTGCCACCGACGCCATTGGCATGGGGCTTAACCTCGATGTCGATCACGTGGCTTTTGCCGGAGCCCGCAAATTTGACGGGATGCAGTTTCGCACCCTGCTGCCCGCCGAACTTGCGCAGATTGCCGGGCGCGCGGGCCGCCACCTCAATGATGGCACTTTTGGCGTCACGGGCAATGTAGAGCCCTTCGAACAAGGCCTTGTCGATCAACTGGAGAACCATCACTTTGCGCCTCTCAAGGCCTTGCAATGGCGCAATAGCAAGCTGGATTTTTCATCCCTTGACGCCTTGCGAAATTGCCTGACCCTTGCGCCTGACAAGCCCCATCTTGTCAAAAGCCGTATCAGCGACGATATGCTCGCCCTTGAGGCCCTGTCCAAGGATCTTGATGTGCAAATGCTGGCAAACGACGAGCAATCGCTGCAACGCTTGTGGGATGTGTGCCAATTGCCAGACTACCGCAATGTATCCCCTCAACAACATGCGGACATTATTGCAGCCATATACAAGTATATCATGAGTGATGCCGGGGTCATTCCCGACACCTGGTTTGAAGATCAGGTGGCCCATGCCGATAATATTACCGGTGACATAGATACATTGGCCAATCGCATCGCCCATGTCCGCACCTGGACGGCGGTTTCAAGCCGCGCAGATTGGCTGGATGATCCAAAAAGTTGGCAACAGCGCACACATGCGATAGAAGACCGATTATCGGATGCCTTGCATTCGAAACTGACACAGCGTTTTGTTGATCGGCGTACCTCGGCTTTGATGCGCCGCTTGCGGGATAAGGAAGAGCTGTTTGCCGAGATCGACAAGAAGGGTGATATTTACGTGGAGAAACATTTTGTGGGCCGTTTAAATGGTTTTTGTTACGCGCCAGATGGCAGCGCCGAGGGGCTACAGGGCAAGGCCGTGCGCCATGCTGCCGCCAAGATCCTGGCGGGAGAACTGGCCAAAAAAGCCGAACAGCTGATCGGTTCCAAGGACAGCGCCTTTTCTTTGTCGCGCACCGGCAATATCTTGTTCGACGGGGAGCTGATCGGGCGGCTGGATCGCAGCGAAAATGTGCTGGCTCCCACGCCGCACCTGTTTTCCGATGAACATCTGGCAACAAGCGACAAGGAGCGCATCCTCAAACGCCTTGAAACATGGCTCGGCGCGCTGGTCGGCGAGGTTCTCAAACCGCTGGTGGAATTGCAAACCGCCAGCGATATTACCGGCCTGTCGCGCGGTATCGCTTTTCAGCTGATCGAAAATTTTGGTAGTCTGAAAAGAATAGATATTACCCAGGATCTGCGTCTGCTCGATCAACCGGCCCGCAAGCAATTGCGCAAATATGGCGTGCGGTTTGGCGCTTTTAATGTCTTCGTGCCAAGCCTTTTAAAGCCGGCGGCTTCCGAACTTTTGCTGTTGTTCTGGGCGCTTTATGAGCGCTCCAACAATATTGAACCCTATGATTTGCCTGATGCGCCGCGCGCGGGCCTGACCTCTGATATCAATGACAAGAAACTGCCCGAGCAGTTTTACCGCACCGCCGGCTTCCAGCCCTGCGGTCCCCGCGTCGTACGCATGGATATGCTGGAACGTCTCGATCAGCAAATCAGGCCGCTGATTATCTGGCGCGCCCAAAAAAGCACGGACCCGCAGCCGGTTGGAGCAACCGGCAATGGCGGCTTCTTGGTGCAAGCTGACATGCTGTCGATCCTTGGCTGCAGCTGGGATGAGATGAAAGACATTTTACCAGCCCTTGGATTTGCGGTTGAACGCAAGAAAATCTTCGTCAAAACTGACAGCGATGATGCAAAAAAGGCCTCCAGAGCAGCACTCACAGCGCTCCAGAACTTTGTCACCATCCCAGAAATGCCATCAGAACCAGCGAAGCCCGCCCCGGACCAGTTCGAAGAAATCTGGCGCCCCAAACGCCAGCAATTTTCGCGCCCTCAACGCCAAAGCGGCCAGGACAGTCGCTCATCCCACAAGGACAAGTCAGGGCACAAGGATAAATCGGGACGCAAAGGCCAATCAAGACGATCGAACAATGCAGACTTTAAAGGCAAGGGCCGCAAGGAACAAAGACCTGGCCAAAACGCCCCTAACCGCCCACGTCCCAAACCTCGCCGGGCCGACCCAGACAGCCCCTTCGCAGCGCTTGGTGATTTAAAAAAACAGTTGGAAAAAAAGAAAAAATAACGATCAAAGCGATCAATTGCCAGCCTGCCCGTCTGCCGCTATAAGTAAGTATGTCCTCCGCGCAGACGGGGAACCACACTCCGCGCTTTGTCAAATTGCCAAACAGGCAGTCCTCAAATTGAGAATTTAATCCGCAGGGGCTGTGGGTGCGGATCCCCACCCGCGCGAAAATGACAAACGAAATTGGCGATGACGAATTAAACTTAGTGATGAATAGAGCTGTTGTGATGCCCGATCCCTCAATCCGCCTCGACAAATGGCTATGGTATTCGAGAAAGGTGAAAACCAGATCGAAGGCCACCAAGCTCGTCAAGGACGGCAAGATCAGGGTCAACACGATCAAGGTCTCCAAAGCCTCACAAGTGATCCGCGTCGATGATGTCATCACCGCAGCCATTGCTACCAATCTATTTGTCCTCAAGGTCGTTGAACTGGGCAGCCGCCGTGGCCCGGCAATCGAAGCTGCCACCCTCTATGAAGACCTCACCCCTGCCCCGGTCAAGCAACCAGCGCACAGACCCCGGCGACCAGAACGCGACAAGGGAGCTGGTCGCCCCACCAAACGCGAGCGCCGCCAAACCGATCGCTTGCGCTGGAATACTCTATATGATGCCAGTGACAAGTAATCGCTGGAAATCAACTCGAAAAAGACTGGTCCGAAGCTATTTTTTGTTTTATTTATTTTATAACTATTCGAGGCCGCGTGCAAAGCGGTTGACAACCGAGCCACTCAAGGCCACTTAAGGCAATGGAATTTTCAGGGGGAGCTATCAAACAATGACTTATATCGTCATCGATGCCTGCGTTAAATGCAAACATACCGATTGTGTTGAAGTCTGTCCGGTAGACTGTTTTTATGAGGGTGAGAATTTTCTCGTCATTCACCCTGATGAGTGCATTGACTGCGGCGTCTGCGAACCAGAATGTCCGGTGGACGCCATCAAGCCAGATACGGAACCTGGTATGGATCGCTGGGTCGAGATCAACACCAAATATGCCGAGCTTTGGCCCAATATCACTATCAAAAAAGATCCCCCGGCCGACGCCGAAAAATACACCGAAGAAACCGGAAAATTCGAGAAATATTTCTCCGAAGAACCTGGCAGCGGCGACGAATAAGTCGCCCACGGCTATTCCGCGCTGCGCGCGGCCTCCGTTAGGGTCTTTCCGTTTTAGGTTGACAAAATGAAAGCCCCTAGCTCTTTGTTTTATCGTGCTTCTTATCGGAAAACCGGTACCCACTTTTCTCGGAAGCACTCTAGGGCGGGCAACGCCCGGCGCGCGGTCACGCTTGCCTTCCGTTGGTCGGATTATTTAGCGCACCGCTATTCGTGCTCCGCACGGCCTGCGCGAGGGCGGGCAAGCCCCGCGCGCGGGTTTGTTACAATGTTGCTCCATCGCTGCCAGACACTTTAGGTGACAAGAGCCACTCGTGCCCCTTACCCCCCCACCCCCTGCTCGATGACCCGAACACGGCTGCGGCCACTGCCTTGTTTTTCGACCCGTACCTGCACCGGAATACGCTCTGTCAGCGCCTCGATATGGCTGATCACTCCCACTTTGCGGCCCTGACTTTGCAAGCTTTCAAGCGCTTCAACGACAATATCGAGTGAGCGCGCATCAAGCGCCCCAAAGCCTTCATCAATCATCAGCGTATCGACAAAGGACGAGCGACCATCCAGTTGCGAGAGGCCAAGGGCCAGCGCCAACGACACCAAAAACCGCTCCCCCCCTGACAAGGAGCGCACAGAGCGAATTTCGCCGCCCATCTCGATATCCATCACCTGCAAACCAAGGCCACCGATGGTATTGCGCTCAATTTTATAGCGCGGATTGATATGGCGTAATTGCTGATTGGCCAGCGCGATCAGATGATCAAGGGTGACACCTTGCGCAAACCGGCGAAATTTATCGCCCGTTTTGGAGCCAATCGCGCCGCTCATCACGGCCCACAGGGCATACTTTTTTTCAACCCCTTCGATTTTGCGTGACAATTTCTGGCGGTTTTTACGGGCTGTATCGTTGAGCTCAAGAGCACTCTCATTCTTGCCAAGATCAATCATCAACATGGCTTGATCTGCTTCAATCTCGCGCAAATCATCCTCAAGATCAACGCGTGCGCGCGGCGGTTTATTGGTGTTTTCTATCTCGCTGAGATGTTGTTTTCGATCCGATAACAGGGCAGCGCTTTTGGTCCGGTGTTCCACCAAATGCTCTATGCGCTTGCTCAATATCCCCGCTTGTTCATCGCGGATTGCCAGCAAAGACAGGGCTTGCGGCAATTGTAGCTTTTTTCTGCGCAAGGCGGCGTCTCTTGCCTTTTGGGCCTGTTGCTGTGAGCGGCTGGTGGTTTTTGTCAACTCACGCCCACGCGCAAGATTTTTTTCGACTTCTTCAAGTCTTGCTGCGCTCTCGCGCTTGCCAACAATGACCTCTTGCAAGGCCCTATTGTCCCGCTTGATCGCCCCTTCCATATCGGAGCGGATTTTCGCAACCCCTCGCCCCGCGAACAATTCGCGGCGCTCATTTTGCTGCCTTTGCAACTTTTTGACAATCTCGTCTAACTGGCCTGCAAGTTCAACACAGCGCGCGCCAATATGCTCAATGCGCTCCTCCAGCACGGCCCCTTCTCCTTGTGCCTTGTTGAGCGAGCTTTTGATTTGTTCCGCTTCTTTTTGTTGCTGGTCATAACGGCTGGTCTGCTTTTGCAAGCGCTTCAAAAGCGCTTTTAGATCGCCTTTAAGGTCCCGTTTGGAAATTTCCAGATCCGACAATAAGGACAGCAATTGATCGGACACCAGGTGACTATGGGTGCTCAATCGGTCCGCTCGCTCGGCCAGTTGATGGGCCTCTTGCCGCGATTTACGATCTGTTTTCACCAGTTCGTCATGGTCTTTGAGCTGCTTTTGGCGTGCGCTTTCAAGCGCTAGCACCTGCTCGGCGCAAGAGCGGTTTTGTGCCTCCAATTGCTGGATGGTGAGGAGCTGCTTGCGCACATCGACCATCTGATGCTCATTGGTTTGGCGCAGTTCTGCTATATGCACTAGCAGCTTTTGCGGTGACCCCACGACCCTCAACGACAGATCGAGGCGTCTGGCCGCTGCTTGCACCTCGCGGCTCAAGCTCCCGGTTTTTTGTTGCAACTGCGCCAGCTTGTCAGTGGCGATTGCCAGTCGGTCATCCGCACTTTCGATCCGTGCTTTTGCATGTTGCAGCGCTTGTTGAGCACGATTGCGTGCTTGCTCATTGCGGTCAATTTCTTCAGCCAGTTCGCGGCTACGAGCCCGCATCAGCTCAAGCAGCTCATTATTCGCCTTATCATCTTGGCCTGGATGGTCGGTTGAGCCACATACCACGCAAGGTTCATCTGGTTGCAGCTTGGCGCGCAGCGACAAAACCTGTTTTGACAACGCACTTTTGGAGCGGATCAATGCCCGCTCGGCTTCTGCCGCCCGGCTTTTGAGGTCGCTCAATGCGGTCTCAAGTTCTTGTACTTGCTCGCTGCTCCGGGTTGATTTGTGCTGCGCCTCGCGCAATGTTTTGCCCGTTTTTTCGATAAGGGTGGTTTGCTCGACCAGCTGTTCAACATGATGATACAATCGGTTAAATTGCGCCTGACAATCTGATTGATGGTCCCGCTTGAGGCGCATCTGGTCCGGTTTGTTGTTGGCAAGATTTTTGGCGCTGTCGTCGCATTTGGCGCGCAACCTGGCAAGGCTGTCTTTCAGGGTTTGCCCATCATCCATCATTTCAGCCAGTTTTTCGGCACTGGCCTCGCTTTGTTGTTGTTGAGCCGCTTGTTGAGCGCGCAAATCCTCCTGCTTTACCTGCAGATCACCAAGGGAGCGAAACAAGGAGGCCATGTCTTTTGCCCGCCTTGACACCTCCTCCAATGCTGCCTCTGCTAGTTGAGCGCGCTGCAAAACCTCAAGGCGCTCGCCCATCTGTTTGGTTTTTTCTAGCTGCTTTGCTTGTTGTTCAAGCAACTCTGCCCTGGTTTTCTTTGCTTCAAGCAGCGCTGCTTGTCCTTCGTCTTGACGCGTTTTCAATGCGCTGATCTGCGTATCTAGATGCATTGCGCGGACAAACAACGGCGCTGCATTTTTTAACGCCTGTTCCGATGCCTCGCTTTTTTGCGCCTGTTGCCGCTCCCTCTCATCTGCCTGTGCCAGCCAATGCTGTAATTGTTTGATTTCGGCCTGCTGGCTTGACGTTTGCTTGTGCAATGCATCAAGCGATTGCTCGTGACGCTCGGCTTTTTCAATCAATCCTTACGCTGATCGCGCCCTCTCCAGATTTGCCAGCAGTGCTCTATCCTCCCCCGCATCAGCCCATTGCTGCTTGGCGTGCTTTGCCTGGTTTTTGGCCTCGCCCAGCCGCTTGACCGCTTCTTCATGGCGGCCATACCAATCAAGGTCCTGGCGTATTTTTTGTCCCTTTTTTGCCCATTCCTGGTGAGTGCTCCTGCTGGCCTTCACCAGCTCTTGCAGTCTGCTACGATCTTCTTTTGACAAAACTTCTATGAAACCGGTGGCTTTTTGCAGCTCTTGCAGATCAGCCAGCGCGCGGCGCTCCGCCTCAAAAGCTTTTGCGGAAATATTCGAATAGAGCTCCGTGCCGGTGATTTTTTCCAGCAAATCGGCACGATCGCCATCGCCAGCACGCAAGAAAGCGTCAAAATCATTTTGCGCCAACAGCACGGTGCGCCCAAATTGTTCGTAGGTAAGTTTCAAACGACGGGCGATTTCCTCATCGACCCGTTTTTTGCCCGATGCCAAGACACTATTATCTCGCAAATCTATGAGGGCCCGTTCGAAATCAAGCAGGTTTCCACTCGTTTTACCAAAGGCGCGGCGCACCCGCCAGCTGGCCTGCAAATGCTTATCATCCACCATCAAATCAACTTGCGCAAAGGCCTGCGAACAACCCGTGCGCAGGATCGAGCGAGGATCACTGGTGGCCAGCGCCTCCCCCATGGTATTTTCGATCTTGTTTTTTTCCCCTTGCGCGGTGATGCGGGGATAGCGGCCATAAAGCGCCAGGCACATGGCATCAAGAATGGTCGATTTGCCAGCGCCGGTTTCCCCGGTTATGGCAAACAGCCCGCAACCAAACAATGGCTCCTGGGTGAAATCAAGTTCGAACTTTCCTTGCAAAGACGCCAGATTAAGCCCCCGTATGGCAAGAATTTTCATCTATCCACCTCGTTCAAGAGCTGGTGAAAACAAGCCATATGTTCGGCTTCTGGCTCGCTGCCATAGGCCTCGACAAAGGCCTCCTTAAACAAATCATCTGGATGCAGCTCGCCAAGCCGCTTAACCGGTTCAAGGCTTTTGGGTGCGCTTTGTTGCCCCGGCCAGGCAATGTCGGGCGCCACATCACGAAGCGCAAATTGCAAGCAAATCTCATCGAGCTTGGCACGAATACCGGGTTGAGGGCCCTCTATCTGCAAGGCAATCTGCACAAACGGACGCTGTGCCAACGAGGCCTTTGGATCAAGCTCCAAGGCCTCAAGAGCCTTGCAAACCTCTTCGATCTTGACGCGCCCTTTTTTGGGCACCCGCAAAAACGGCACCGGGCGAGATAGTTTTTGATGGTTGCAAATGGTGGTTTTGCCGGTCAGCTCGACGACACTGACGCCGTGCTCATAACTGCGCTCAACCACTGACAAAGGCATGGGAGAGCCCGCATAGCGAACGAGGCCTTGCCGGGAGGGCTTGGTGGCAGTGGATTTACCTTTTTTGGCGCCCGATTTTTTGCTGCCGCCAATTTCTTTCAGGCTGCCAGTTTCTTTTGCCCCAGAAGAACCAAGGTTTTGCGCCCGATGCAAATGGCCAAGCGCCACATAGTCTGCTTCAAGACCAAAAATATCGGCGGGGACCGCATGCTCACCGCCAATGACGATGCGTCGCTCTGACAGGGATTCTGACAGGCTGGCACCTTTCACATGCAGATGCCCGGTCACCACAAGCGGCAGAGCGCCGATCTGCTGGCGACAGGCCTTGATGGTGCGCTGGTAAAGTTGCTTGATGCCGTGGACCAGCGGCGACGCCATATCAGCTTCAAGCGGAGCCCCAAAGCCTGGCAGGTCCGCTGGCCGAAGATAGGGAATGGCCAGGATGTAGCCTTTGGTCTTCCCCGCCCGCTCAACGCGGATCAAATGGCGCTCAAGATCTGGCAGACCATCCACCAGGTGCAAAGACCCAATCGCCACCACATTGGCGCGCTTTAACAACGGCCCGGGAGCCTCAAGACGCCCCGCACTATCATGATTGCCAGCGATCATCACGCTGAGGAGATCAGGGGCCTTGATGGCCAGCTCATCGAAAAATTCATACAACATTTTGTACATGGCACTGGAGGGGTTTTGATGATCGAAAACATCACCCGCAATCACCAGAGCATCGACCTTGTTGGCAAGGACCAATGCAGAAATTTCGTCGAGAACACGTGCCTGCTCAAGCTCGCGCGACCAGCCCGCCAGTTCATGCCCGATATGCCAGTACGCTGTATGCAAGATTTTTATAAAACGGCCTCCTTTGCACGCTCATACATATCGAATATCTTGAGGGTCAGGACATACAAAATAAGTAGGTCCTGACCATGGATCATACGATACTGGTATTGTGTGCACCAACAAAAAAGGAGGCTTGCGCCTCCTTTTTCGGTCTCTCGTGATATAAACTTACAGCCAGAAACGGCTATTTTTTGTCTTTGTCGTTTTTAGTTTTCTTGGCCTTCTTGTTGTTTTTTGCATCCGTTTTCTTGTCTTTTTTATTGGACTTAGACTTTTTCTTTTTGGCCTTTTTAGCTTTATCGTCCGATTTTTTTTGGTCAGCCTTTTGACCCTTGGATTGTTTTGGATCGCCTTTTTTTACTTTGGAAGCTTTCTTGGCCTTTGCTGATTTCTCAGCTTTTTTATCCGCCGATTTTTTGCTTGCGCTGTCCGTTTTGGGCGCGGTTTTGCTGTTTGTGGTTTTCCTGCTGGTTGATTTTACCTGGCTTTTCTTTTCGGTCTTTTTAGCCTTGCTGTTTTTCTTATTGCTGGCAGTTGTGTCACTGGCTTTTTTCTTGCCACCTTTTTTACGGCAATAAGAGCTGACTTTTTTACCTTTTTGCTTGCCCTTGGAGATTGTATATCCCTTGACCCAGCTACAGCTGGTTGACCTCTCACACGCGGTTTTGCTCGTTGTTTCCTTGCACACTTTGGCGCTCGCTGGCACCATTTGGACGAGGACAAAGCCCGTGATCAGCGCCAAAACTGACAATATGCGAATTCCAGTATCTCTCATTCTAATTCCCTCATGCCTTAATTGATTTAGGACGTACCCTAACAAAACCCGCGCCAATATGCACGCAATTATCTGCAAGCCACTGCTATATCTCCATTTATCTGGATTGATCGTAAACGCTCGAAAGAACAACAGGAGCGATTGCAAATAATCGCTCCTGCATGAACTGTTTTTGTCTGCTCTATTTCGATCCAGAGCATCGTGCGTTTATTCAGGCACAGAAACAGCTAAGCCGTTTTGGTTCGCTTTCAAGTAAGAAAATGCAGGACATATCGGGATATATTCAAATTTCCTTACGCCCAAAACGGAGCAAAACAGCCCGTTGAAATGGGTCTGAGTGAACGCAAACCGATCTAGATATAATCCTTGCCCCGCAGGGCATTGACAAAGCGCTTCATAATGCCGCCGCGACTACCACCGTAATCTGGGTGACGGGCAATATTATCGCCATTGAGTATTTTTGCGGCGGGTAGAGCAGCGGCCACCTCGGGCGGCGCCACTTCTTGCACGCTGGTTTCGGGGACGCCTGGAAAAGACAGCTCTTCTGGCGTAACGGGGACCTTTGCAGCTTGTGCTTCTACCAACTCCACCTCTTCAGGGGCGGCTGGCTCATCACGCATTGCAACCGCAGCGCCGACGGTGGCGATGGCAGCCCCGGCAGCAACCGCAGCCGATGTGTCCACATCCACGTCAGACAGCAGATCGGCAATCTGCGCACTGGCTTCAGGGGCGGGCATGTCGGGTATGTCGGCCAGGGCAACTTCGGGTATGACAATTTCGCGCGCAACATTTTCGACCACCAGTCCGTGCGGCTCTGGTGGAGCAACTTCTGGAAGGGCGACTTCTGGCAGAACAACTTCAGGAAGAGCGACCACTTCAACCGCCTCTGGGACGCCAGCGAGCTCGACGTCAGGCTCTATCTGGGGCGCTGCGATCACCTCAACATCAGGCAATTCAATTTGGGGGACCGCGATCTCGACTTCTGGCTCGATTTGGGGTGCTGCGATTGCGGCAATATCGGGCAGCTCGATTTCGGGCATAATTTCCGGGGCCACTTCTGGCAGAACGGATTGTGCCTCGATGGTCTCGATATTAATCACCGGCAATTCCACATCAGCGGCTTCAATCTCGACTTCAGGGACTTCAATCAGTTCGATTTCTTCGGCAATACCAGCGGTTTCAACCGTTTCAGACGAAAGCTGACTTGCAACCAGACCAGCGGCAACACCGGCCACCGCAGCACCAGCTGCAACGCTCGTTGGATCAAACGAACCTTCTTGGCTAGTTTCCTCAATATTATCAGCAATGATCTCGATTACCGGCTCTGGCTCGATAGCTGACTCTGGAGCAATAACAGGCTCTGGCTCGATAGCGGGCGGCGAGGCGTCAAGATCAGCAAGCGCCTCCTCCCCCCCTTTCTCTTTCCACCAGTTAGGAAGAACTTGTTCTTTTCCCGTATCAGGCGCTGCTTGTTCCACGACCTGTGCAACCGGCTCATCGGCAACGGGCGGTTCGCTCAAGGAGCCAACTGCCCCCGCTGCCATAGTAGCAGCCGCGACACCAGCACCGGCGGCGGCTATATCAACCACTGGACTGCTTTGTGGCTCTAAGGGTTGCTCTATGTTGAGGGACGCTTCTCCAACATCACCGCGCAGCACCTCGCTCACGGCTCCCAGCTCTTCGCTCGACATCTCGCGCTGCTGAACGGCCTCGGCGATTTCATCCAGTTTTTGAATGGCCAGATAGTGCCGATTTCCCATCAGCTTCTCATCGGCTTCTCTTCTCAACTCGCGGATGGTCTCCAGGAAATTACTTTTTTCCGGCGTATCCATTTTATCGTCTCCCAATCATTCCCTGTTCGGCCTGTCGGTTCATTCATGAGCCACAGCCCCTCGTCGCAATTACTACTTAACCCACGGATTACTCTTTTGTTTGTCTTTCGTGTGTTTATTTTCAGCCAGGTTCTTTTTAGCGGTTAAATGGGGATTTGTATATGGGAGAAGAAGCACCTTGTGCTTCTGCGCGCGGCAAAGATTGACCGGCCATGGCGAAAGCCACCTTGATGGGTGCCTTGATGGGTG
>JAJRRW010000137.1 GCA_024279115.1 Alphaproteobacteria bacterium | reverse complement strand
AGCCAGACCTGCGACACGCAGCCATGCACCTTGTTGGCGTCGTTGCGAGCATCATCTGGAAGCGCCTCCAGGGTGCGTCCCAGTTCGATCACATAGCGATAGCGATCTTCGCACTCGTCGAGAAATTCGAAATCGGCAACAATATCATCATAGTTCATCGACCAATCACCCCCTATTGCGTTAGGTCATAAACTCATAAAGCACAATCTGCCTCGTTGGAACCGATTTTAGCACAAAAAAAGGCCTGCTCTAACGGGTGCAAGAGCAGGCGAGGCTGGTCATATTTGTGTTTATTGTTATCGAACTTATTTGGGGCCGCGCCAGCCGGACTGGAGATCGGTGGTACTAAGCGTATTGCTGGTGACGCCGTAATGGTCGCTATACTGCTTGCCTTTATAGGAAGGAAAGCGCTCAAGACTTGGTGTAGGCACGGGTTGGGGGCGGCTCAATCCACGTGACAGATCGGTGGCTTTGAGTAGTTGAGCCACTTCATCACTGCTTGTTCCTGATTGTTCCTTGGCAATATCAACCATCATGCGGGCACCAAATTCAGCCTTTGTGGCCAGCGTATTGATCGCCGCATTGCCTTTTTCGCAGACACCTGTATTGCGGTCGCAAAACCCCATAATATCGGCAACCGTTGACTTGGCGACGTTATAGAGATCCGCCTGATTTTCCCGCTCAAGGGGAATAACGGCGATGATGGCGCCAACAAGAAGAAGTTTTTTTAGCATTTACTGTCCCCGAACAACCCAAACTAAAACCAGAATTCATCTGCGGTATTTTGTCAAAAATTGCCGCTTTGTATTGTTGATCGTGACTATAGCAAACGGAACATAAGATAGGGTTCATGTGGTGCGCAGGTTTTGAATAAAAATGTACCGAGTAGATTAAGGATTTGTTAGAGTCCGATTCAAAACTCATTGCTTGATTTTATTGAGTTTTTTCCGGTTCAGAATCAAGCAAATCGTTGCAGGACGGGGCTGGCGTCCCTTCCAAGGCGATTTGCGCCGATAATGGAGCGGAAAAAGCCAATAAAATCAGTGAGGAGTTTTGAATTGGGCTCTTAGGGCCGCAATGATGGCAAGCAACCCCTTGCAGGCGTGGGGTAATGTCAGCTGGTGGTCACCATCATGATCTTGTGGCACAAGACCCGCATCAGTTTGAATGGCCGGGATATGCACAAAGAGCGATGAGCGCGCGTGGGCGAGGGAGAGATAATAGGCCATATTGCACAAATAACGCCCGGGGTCGCTCGACAATATGCCATGAAAGCCAGCTTGTGATAATTGCGACAGGATATGGTCGAGCGGGGCTTTGCTTGATAGCTTTGCGGGGTGTGAGGGCAGGACGGGATTGCTGGTTCCAGCTACGCCGCCGACGTCTGGCTGCTCGCAGGTTTGATTGTAAGCGAAGCGCTCAAGGCAAAATCCGGGGGAGTGGGCGCTATAGCCCAGATGGAGGGAGAAATCTGGTTGGTGGCGCGACAACAGCTCGTCAAGAGCTGGCGGGAGGTTTTTCCAATGGGTCGGCAAAAGCCCGTAGCGCAATTTTGCATTGATCGCCGCCGGGACTGTTTTTTGGGCCGCCATGGCCTCTACAAGGGTCTGGCTGGGGTTTTGCGGGGCCCCGGGGAAGGGGCCAAAGCCGGTGATCAACACAGTAGGCGTTTGTTTGCTCATGAGCCATTATAACGCGCCCATGAGCAAAGCCAAACCAAAGGTTGGGATGCGCGTTAGCGCCGTTTCAGTTCTTTTTTGATGACGGCGACGATTTCTGCGGCACCGGAATAGACCTCTGAGCGTACTAATCCTCTATCGCCTTTTCTGACATAGCGCATCATTGTTTTGGCCAGTGCTTTGGTGCTTGGGCGTTTGACATTGCGCTTCCAATATCTGCGAATAGCGGCTTTCAAGCGTTTGTAATTGGTGGTGTAGGGGCGCAACTCCCCCAATCCGTCCAGTGTTTCCCGGATCGCCAGGGCGCGAATGGATTTGAGATTGCGCGATTTTTGGCCTCTGGTTTCGAGATAGCGCGCCTGGGTGATGACCTGGACGAGTTCTTGCGACGCGGGGGCGCTTGTGGCTTTGGTGGTGATTGCGGCGGATCGGGTGAGATCGGATGCGCTGATAGCGGCGGAAGCGCTCAAAGATCCGGCAAGCAACGCAAACAGCGTTGTCGCGATTGCAAAAAAGCGGGCGAATATTTTCATAACTAAAACCTTTGATACTCGTTGGGACATCTCGTTGCGATGCTAAATTGGGGCGGAACCGTGCTTGCACGAGATCACCATTGCTGGCGGGGGTTACATCACAAAGCCTTGGAGAGTACAAGGTGAAACTGTCCACAAGGAGAAAAGGTCGCGGTAGGCAAGGGGAGCTAAAGAACCAGTGTTTCGGCGCGTTTACGGTCTTTGGTAAGCTTGCGAACAATGCGGTCGCGCTTTAATTTCGAAATATAATCAATGAATTGCTTGCCATCGAGATGGTCGATTTCGTGCTGAACAACGGTTGCCAGCAGGTCATCAAACTCTTGTTCACGCTGCTTGCCGTCCCGATCAATATAGCGCACCAGAACATTGGCTGGTCTCTCGATTTCGGCAAAATGCTCGGGGATCGACAGGCAGCCCTCATCATGCAGGCGCATCTCGCTGGAGGAGCTGACAATTTCTGGATTGATCAAGAACAGAGGCTTTTTGTCCTCGTCATCGCGTGTGATGTCCATGACCAGTACGCGGCGCGGTACGGCCACCTGGATGGCGGCAAGGCCAATGCCGGGGGCGTCATACATGGTCTCCAGCATATCATCGAGCAGCTTGTGCAAATCGGCATCGACGCGCTCAATGGGATCGCTGATCTTGCGCAGCAATGGGTCCGGGACCGTTATGATTTCTTTCAAGGACATAGGGGAGAGATAAGTGAAGGGGCTGAGATGGTCAAGTCCATCTCGGCCCCTCTGGATCGATTAAAAAGTCTGGCGGGCAATCTAGCTTTGCAATTGCCAGCTGCGGTTTTTGCCGCGGCAAGCGGTAGTCTCAATCCGTTTCATATAAGAACCAAGGACCAATGACACGATGATTTCGCGGCAGATATTGCCACTTTTATCGCGATAGGAGCTGGTCGGCGTGATGAAGGCGCGCAACTGGCGTTTGGGGCGGCCCCAAATATAAGTCTGGCCATCGCCAACCTGGCTCAAAGCGATCAGCAATGCGTTGAGGGTCGCATATTCATCGGCAGGTCGCAGTTTGGAGCGCAATTTTGTGAGGGTCATTTTGCGCGGCTTTTTGGCATCCGACCAATTGAGGTCGATTCTGGGAGCTCCTTTGACAAGAGCACTTTGGGTATTTTGGGAGAGGGGAGCGGCGTGGGCACCATTGGTGATCGCTATGAGGGTCACCATCAAGAGGGCGGCAAAGCCAAATTCTATTTTTGCGAAACGCGGGTCAAAACGCATGACAACAAACCTTTCAACTACTACAAACAACTGACAGACATACTCGAATACAACTGACGTCTATTGTTGCAGTTTATGGTTAAGAAATAGTGATTCGGAGCCCATATGACCAAAATAAAAAGTCCAGATTATGAGGACACCCCTCAGGCCCCCGATTTTTCCAGCGAACAACACCCCCTATTTTTGTTCGAACGGTGGATGAAAGAGGCGGAAATTTCAGAACTTAATGATCCAAATGCCATGGGGCTGGCGACGGTCGATGCCCATGGCATGCCCAATTTGCGGACCGTGTTATTGAAAGATGCGGATCAAAAGGGCTTTGTCTTTTATACCAATCTTGGCAGTGCCAAGGGCGCTGAATTGCAAGCCAGCGGTAAAGCGGCGCTCAATTTTCACTGGAAGAGCCTGCGCCGTCAGGTGCGGTTGCGCGGGCCAGTAGAGCTGGTCAGTGAGGAAGAGGCGGATGCTTATTATGCCAGCCGGGCCAGAGGGTCGCGTATTGGCGCCTGGGCCTCAAAGCAATCAAGTGAACTTGAAAGCCGCTTTGCGCTGGAAAAGCAGGTGGCAAAATTTGCCACAAAATACGCCATTGGCGCGGTTCCAAGGCCGCAATGGTGGTCCGGTTTTCGCCTCATGCCGCTGGAAATGGAATTCTGGCACGACCGCCCGTTTCGCCTGCACGATCGCTTATTGTTTCAACGAGCGACCATCGAGGACCCATGGAAACCAAAAAAACTCTATCCGTGAGAGGGGTCAACCGCCCGTTACAGGAGGAAAGAAGGCGATTTCTTTGACCCCTGCAAGAGGACTGTCATTGCTGGCATGTTGCTGATCGAGGGCAACGCGAATGGCTCCCTCATTGGCAAAGGCTTCGCCATATTGGGGCGCGCGCTGCTTTTGCCACTGGATGAGGTCGGCGACCGATTTCAGCTCGCCGGGAAGTTCCAGTTCCTCGGCGCCAAGCCCGGTTTTTTCACGCACCCATGCAAAATAGAGCAGTTGTACTTTCATCGATTTGACAGGCTCCTGTGTGTTCCAAACTCTACCAGAACGGGTGTTTTTAATCCAGCGATGGATTTAGTATTCAATCTGTGTATACTGATGAATTATTGTAAGACGCGCTGGGGCGGTAGTTTTTGTGACATTGGAAAAAGGACAGTCCTGGGGAAAAGGACAATCTGGCCAACGAGCGTGTGCAAATGCGCCGACCGGCGATACAGGTGATGCGCTTGGCTTTTGGCTCGACGCTGGAATTGATCCTTCCGTGCTCGCAGCCGCAAAACAGCAGGCCACACAAACTCAAACGCCTGTTTCAGATGTTTTGTTTTCTCAAGATATCCTTACCAAGGAAGACTATGTGCGCCGATTGGCCGATCATCACGGCCTTGCTTGTGCCTGCGATGCCTTAGAGCTTGCAGGCTATGAAGTGGATCATCTCACCTCTTTTGAACACCGCGATCCAAATATTTCTGGCGATCAAAACGGTTTGATCAACCTGACCCGAAACGGTCCGTCTTATCTGGCGCTGGATGCGCTCCATTATGATGATGCCACCATGCAACTGTTTTTGCGCAGTGGTCAGGTCCACCGCGAGCGCATGTTGCTGATCACTCCAGACCTCAAGCAACAATTGCTGACAAAGAGCGATGAGACAGCCCGCCTCAATCAAGCGATTTATGGTCTGGCCCAAAAACACAAGGGGTTCAGCGCCCGCGATCAAACCACATATGGTCAAAAAATCGTACTGTCATTCCTGTTTGGCTTGCTGGCCTGGGGCATGGTGCTGGCGCCGGCCAGCACGCTTTACGTGTTGGGGAGCATGCTCAACCTGTTGTTTTTATACAGTAACTTGTTGCGTCTGGCGGCGGTGACGTCGCTTGAGCCGGTGGAGGGGCCTGTATATGCGCGAACTGCGGATGCTGATCTGCCGGTATATACGAGTTTAGTGCCCTTGTTTCGTGAGCACCGCGTGGTAGGGCAACTTGTCGAGGCTCTGCTGGCGCTTGATTATCCGCGCGACAAACTCGATATCAAGCTGATCTTTGAGCAAGAGGACGAAGAGACGTTGCGCGCCGCCAATCTGCGCAATCCCCCCGCCTGTTTTGAATTTGTCGTTGTTCCCAAAATGATGCCGCAAACCAAGCCCAAAGCACTCAATTTCGCGCTGGCCACTGCAAGAGGGCAATATGTTGTGGTCTATGACGCGGAAGATCGCCCGCAGCCCGATCAGTTGCGAAAAGCGGTGGCCGTCTTTGCCAATGCCCGGTATGCCCATGGCGAGGCCGAACAAAAACAACAGGGGGACGAGCGCCCACTGGCCTGCCTGCAGGCAGGTCTCAATCATTATAATCCGCAAGAAAACTGGCTGGCCCGGCAGTTTACGATTGAATATACGGCGCTGTTTGATGGCCTGCTGCCAGCCTTGCAGCGTCTCGATCTGCCAGTGCCGTTAGGGGGCACCTCCAATCATTTTGACACAGCCATATTGAGGGAGATCGGTGGTTGGGATGCGTTTAATGTGACAGAAGATGCCGACCTTGGTATCCGTCTGGCGCGTTTTGGCTATCGTTGCAATATCTTGCGATCAACCACCTATGAGGAGGCTTGTTGCCGACCGCGCGACTGGGTGCGTCAGCGCACGCGCTGGCTGAAAGGCTGGCTGCAGACCTATCTGGTTCATATGCGTCGCCCATTTGAGCTGTTTGGGCAGTTGGGAGCGCGCGGCTTTGCCGGGTTTCAGATCATTTTGGGGGCGCAGGTTCTCTCGCTGGTCATTCATCCGGTGTTTTTGGCGTTCATGATCCATGAAGCCTTCACTGGTAAATTGTTCAACTCTCCTCACAGCCCGTTTGGGACGCTGTTCTGGACATTGGCCATTGCCAATTTCGTTCTGGGATATGGCGTGGCTATCTGGCTTGGCTTTGCGACGCTAAAGCAGCGCGGATATAAGGCGCTCTATTGGCAACTGCCGTTTATGCCGCTGTATTGGCTATGTATGTCATTTGCAGCTTTTCGGGCGCTCATTCATTATGTGATCAAACCCTTCCATTGGGAAAAAACCGAACATGGGCTGGGGCAGAGCAAGCCCAAGGGGCCCGGGCATTGATTTTGATCGCCGCTCTCTTTGATCGCAATGTCCATGAACAGTGTTGGGTCTTGCCGGTGTCCGGTCATAGGCGCTTGGAATTTGCGCTTATTCGGCTGCCGCCAATGTCGGGGCGTTCGCGTGCAGCTTTTTCAAGGTGGTGTGATCCAGCACCCGCAGGCCTTCGATGATATTGTTGGTCTGGGCGTTGCCGTCTCCTTTGAGATCCTGGCGGATGATGGCCCGGATGGTATCGACATGCTGGTCGATGACGGCGAGGGGGATTTTTATACCTGCTGGCGCATTTTCGATAAGGTCAGCGAGTAATTTGCCAATGATGCCAGCAACCGGATAGCCATAGGTTGACGCCTGGCCCTTGATATCATGGGCGCAGGTAAAGAGTTGATCGAGCCGCTCGGCTGTATAGCCGTTTTGCGCCATTTCGAGGCGGATGTTGCTTAGCCGGTCGCTTTCACCTTGCATCCATGCGGGAAACTGCACTGAAAGCTTGTTGACGGCACGATCGGCTTTTTTGGTTGCATCTGCCAGGGCTGCGCGTTGATTACCGGGCCGAAGCGCTTTGGCACCAAGCGTATTCTCGACCTCGATGAGCCGATATTCCGGCCAGTTTACCTGCGTGTTTTGTGGCTGGCTCATATGAGCACCTCTTTGATGTTGAGATCGACCCGGCGCTGATCAAGAGATCAGTCCGGGACGGTGGTATATTGTTCGCTTGGCTCAATCCGTTTGTCATCCCCCGAGAACGCCCCCTCCTGACGGCGCCGGTCCGGCCCAAAATAGGTTGAGGTGCGGATATAGGGGCGCGGGTGCTCAATGATGTTTTGAATTCTGTTGTAAAGCGTGGTGGCCGATACCGGTTTGCACATGAAATCTGTGGCGCCAGCGTCTCTGGCGGCAATGACCTGACTTTTTTCAGAATAGGCAGAGAGCACGATGATGGGCAAATAGGCCTGTGAAAAGCCATCTGGATTGCGGATCATGCGGGTCAATTCGATACCATCAAAGATCGGCATTTTGACATCCGTGATCAAAATATCGGGCTGATAGGCCTCTACGGCCTCAAGGCCCGATGCCCCTTCTTCGGCTTCGTAAATTTCCCGCGAGCCAAAGGCGCGCAGCATGGTGCGCAAAATCCGGCGCATATGAGCATTGTCGTCGCATACGACAAAGCGTAGTTGGTCAAAAGCAATCTTGGCCATGATTATCCAGACAGTTACAACTGCGTTTCATTCTTTTTGTATTGTTCGTTCCACTGTGTCATTTCATGGTTAAAATATGCTGAAGGCATCGGTGAAAGGGGGCAATATCTATGAAAAGCGCTGTGAGAAAAACATCGCCGAAATCGGCTTTTGAGTTTATCAGCAGGTATAAGCATCTGTTTCATCGCTAAAATGCCAATGAATTGACAATCGAACTGGTTCATCCTCATATTGAAATGAAACAGTTGAAGGTCTATTTAGAGCACAATCAGAAAAGTGGGCACCGGTTTTCTGGTATAGTGAGTTTTAAAACTATCGTTCGATCAAAAAGGTTCATCATGAGCAAACAGTCACTATCCGATCTTCACGGCAATGTGGAACCGCTGGACCCGATCTGGCAGAGCGTCCGCTCGGAAGCCGAAAAAATCGCCAGCAATGAGCCGGCTCTTGCCAGCTTCGTGTTTGCCACGGTGCTCAATCATCAGCAGCTGGATCAGGCGGTTTGCCACCGGTTGGCACAACAGCTTGAGCAATCAGATGTGGATCGTGGTTTGCTGCGCCAGACTTTTGATGAGGCACTGTTGGAAAATCCGCAGCTCGGCAATGCTTTTCGCGCTGACCTTTCGGCGGTATTCGAACGCGACCCGGCCTGCTCGCGCTATGTGGAACCGCTGTTGTATTTCAAGGGGGTTCACGCGTTGCAAACGCAAAGACTGGCCCATGTTTTGTGGCGCGATGGTCGCAAGGATTTCGCGTTTTATCTGCAAAGCCAGTCCTCAAAAATTTTTGGCATTGATATTCACCCGGCCGCTCAAATCGGTTGCGGGGTGTTTATTGATCACGGGCATGCGATTGTCGTGGGGGAAACGGCGGTGATCGGCAATAATGTATCTATTCTTCACAATGTCACCCTTGGCGGGACGGGCAAGGCCGCTGGCGATCGCCATCCCAAAATTGGCGATCATGTCCTGATTGGCGCGGGAGCAAAAATCCTTGGCGACATCACTATTGGCTGCGGCTCGCGGGTTGCTGCTGGTAGCGTTGTCTTGAAAGATGTGCCGCCCAAAACCACGGTTGCTGGCGTGCCGGCCAAAGTGATCGGGGCTGTGGATTGCAAGGCACCGGAGTTGACGATGGATCACACTTTGGATAGTTGCAAAGACCTGATTGAAAAATAAGGTCGAGCCTCTCGACCAAAACACCACGCAAAAGCACATTCAAAGTTAAAAGGATCATGTTGATGAAGAAGGAAGAATTGGGCCGCCTCCAGACCTATATGCGCGGCGTGTTCAAGCTTGATGATTTGCAGATCAAGTCGCGGCCGCAAAAGGATGATTCTGCGGAAGTCTATATTGATGACGAATTTGTCGGTGTCATCTATCGCGACGATGAAGATGAAGATCTGTGCTATAATTTTCAGATGGCCATCCTTGATTTTGACCTCGATTCCTCCAGCTGATGCGGTCCGTTCGCGTCAACATCTGTGGCCGGGTGCAAGGCGTATGGTTTCGCGACTGGACCCGAAAAAAAGCCGATGTGCTTGGGCTGGCGGGTTGGGTACGTAATCGGCCAGATGGCTGCCTCGAGGCGCAGTTCACCGGTGCTGATGAAGCCATAGACGAGATGATCAAAAAATGCGGGCAGGGGCCTGTTCTGGCCCGCGTGGGCGAGGTCACGGTTCGCGAGTTGGAAACGGTTAATCTCGAAGATCCGCGACCTTTTGAGATCCGCGCAACTGGTTAGTGGCCATGCTCTTTGAGGCGTGAGCCAAATATCTCGATGAACGAGGCCTTTAGCGCCGCATCCACCTCCTCCATAGTCGCCTCAAAGCCCAGATCGTGCAGGCTGGTGACGCCGTAGCCGTTGGCCTCGCCATCAATGCCACAAGGCACGATACCTGAATAATGCTCAAGCTCGGGGGAGACATTCAGCGACAGGCCATGAAAACTGACCCAGCGGCGCAAGCGAATACCGATGGCCGCGATCTTGTCTTCGCATATGTGGCCATTGACCATTGGCTTGTCCGGTCTTGCCACCCAGACCCCCACCCGCTGCGGCCTGATTTCTCCCACCACACCAAAATGAGCAAGAGTTCGGATCACCCAGGCCTCCAGCGAGGTGACAAGGACTCGCACATCTTTAGCGCGCTGATTGAGATCAAGCATCACGTAACAAATGCGCTGACCCGGGCCGTGATAGGTATATTGTCCGCCGCGTCCCACCTCGAAAACCGGAAAGCGCGGATCGGCCAGTAAGTCCGCCCGTTTGGCACTGGTGCCAGCTGTATACAGCGCTGGATGCTCCAGCAGCCACACCTGCTCGGCCTGTTGTTGCCGGTGAATGGCCTCGGCAGCGTGTTCCATGTCTTTGAGCGTCCGCTCATAGTTCATGGGAGCAGCAAAGTGTCGCCAGTCAACCGTGCGCGCGGGAGCGTGCATGGATGATTGTTTTGTTAATTTTTGTCCAGGCTTTACCAATCGCTAACCTCCTTGCGAGATGTTGAGCTTACATAGATGGTTGTGGGCCTGTCAAAGGGCCTGCGGAGCTGTCTTTTCTTGAACCATTTGTGCGCAGCACCTCTCATGAGGCCGCGCAGTTGCAGCGGTTCGTTGTCACTATAAACCAGGGGTAGCCATGCGCGCTATTGATAAGATTGAAGTTGAACTGTCCGTTGTCCTTGGGCGCACAAACATGCCGATCTCACAGCTTTTGCGGCTGGGCCGCGGGGCTGTCATCATGCTGGATGAAAATGACGGTGAAGAGGTCGAAATTGTCGTCAATAACGCCTACTTTGGCAATGGTCAGGTGATCGTCAGAGACGAGCAAATCTGTGTGGAAGTCGGTGAAAAAAGCGATGGTGATCAATAGCATTGACGCGATGCAAGGTCTTCGAAAATCTATTTGAGCAAGTCCCCAATGCGGGCTTGCTCCCTCCATATTTATTTGATACACCTACTGCCTGCCTCGCAGTTGGTCGACGTTCGACTTGCTGGCAATTGTCGTATTTTCGCATAAAATCGCTCGCGGTTTTCTGGTTCGATCATGCGACAATAGAATAGTGTGCGGCCGTGGCGGAACTGGTAGACGCGCAGCGTTGAGGTCGCTGTGGGCTTTTGCCCGTGGAAGTTCGAGTCTTCTCGGCCGCACCATTT
>JAJRRW010000136.1 GCA_024279115.1 Alphaproteobacteria bacterium | reverse complement strand
CGACGGCCTGTTAGGCCGCTCCATCGAAGGCCCGCGCGCAGCGAGGAATTGCCGTGAGATATATAAAATGGTGGAGCCAGACGGAATCGAACCGACGACCTCTTGCATGCCATGCAAGCGCTCTCCCAACTGAGCTATGGCCCCATTTTTTAATGTTAAATGCTGAATGTTTAAAGCTTGATTAAAAGCTTAATCACTCACTGTCCGACAACATATATCATTCAACATTAATAATTCAACATTAAACATTGCGCTGTTCGCGCTTATCCTTCGTCTTCGACTTTTGGTTTGTTATCGCCAACGATTTCACTGACATCATCGTCGCCTTCGTCTTCATCGGGCAAAAATGCATCCGTGCTGTCGTCCGTGCTGTCATCATCTCCATCATCAATGTCGGCCAGATCGTCATCATCAATGGCGGCGACATCAGGATCGATTTCCGCGTCGTCCGCTTTTTTCTTTTTGGCAGCGGCGGCAGCGGCTTCGGCGGCGGCTTCAGCTTCCTTGGCTTTGGCCTTGGCGTCCTTGTCTTCCGCAGGATTGGCGAGTTTAAACTCGACCTCGCACATGGGGCAGATGATAGGGCTATTGTTTAGGTCGTAGAATTTTGCTCCACAGCCACCACAAAGACGTTTGGTTCCACGCGCAGCTTTGCTCGACATCGGGTATTTCCTCTGGAGTTGGCAAGAGAGATAAAGAAAAGATGGATTGCCATGATGTGTCGCTGGTGTCAAAAGGAATTGTCGAATTAGCATGGCATTTTTTGTTTTTTCCGCGTTTGGGGGGCAATAAGGGTCATAAATAGAAAGAAACAGGAATTTTTATGCATACAGATGCTGTAAAACCTATGCGGGTCAAGCGAGCACAAACCCTGTTGGGCGAGGTCGCCATGCCAGGTGACAAGAGCATTTCTCATCGCGCTCTTTTACTGGGGGCGCTGGCCAGCGGCGAGACGGTGATTTCTGGTTTGCTTGAAGCCTTTGATATCATGGCCAGTGCGCAGGCTTTGCGCGAGCTGGGAGCAACCATTGAGCGTGATGGCAAGAACTGGCGGGTTATTGGCAGGGGCACGTCGGGGTTGCGCCAACCCGATAAAGCTCTTGATTTTGGCAATTCTGGGACCGCTGTGCGCTTGATGATGGGCGTGCTTGCTGGCCATGATCTGAGCGCCCGATTGATTGGCGACAGCTCCTTGTCGAGCCGCCCGATGGGCCGTGTATTGACGCCCCTCATGCAAATGGGTCTTGAGATTACGGGGGAGAACCATGACGTGTTGCCCCTTGATTTGCGTGGCTCAAATGATCTCGTGCCGATCCAATATGAGCTGCCGGTCGCCTCGGCGCAGGTCAAGTCCGCCATCATGTTCGCCGCTTTGCAGGCACCGGGCCAAACAACCATTATCGAACCCAAACCAACGCGCGACCATTCCGAACGCATGATGCGCCATTTTGGCGCCTCGATTGGCGTGGAACCATTTGGCCCTGCGGGGCGCAAGATCACGGTTGCCGGTCAGGCAGAATTGCAAGGCTGCAATGTCATAGTGCCCGGTGATCCAAGTTCGGCGGCCTTTGTGGTCGCGGCGGCGCTGATTGTGCCCGGTTCCGATTTGATCGTGCGCAATGTGCTGATCAACCCCACCCGCACCGGCTTTTACGAGACGCTGATCGAGATGGGCGGTGATATTGTGTTTGAAAACAAGCGCGATGCGGCTGGCGAACCCGTTGCTGACATTCATGTCAGGCACAGCCCCTTGAGCGGCGTCGTGGTGCCGCCAGAGCGCGCTCCCTCGATGATTGATGAATATCCTTGCCTGGCGGTTTTGGCCGCTTATGCGACCGGGCAAACGCGCATGGAGGGGTTGGAAGAATTGCGCGTCAAGGAGAGCGATCGGCTGGCCGCCACCAAGGCTGGTCTGGATGCGGCGGGTGTTCGCTCAAGGATTGAAGGAGATGTTTTGATCGTTGAAGGTTGCGGCTCTGGGGAGGTGAGGGGCGGTGGTATCGTCGCCACAAATATGGATCACCGCATTGCCATGGCGTTTTTAACCCTTGGTCTTGGCTCATCGCAGCCCATGCAGGTTGATGATGTCTCAATCATTGATACGAGTTTTCCTGGCTTTTTGCCAATGATGGAAGCTTTTGGGGTGCGCTATGAAGAGCCTGATCGTCAAGGAGGGGTGTCTTGATAATTGCGGTGGATGGACCAGCAGCGTCGGGCAAGGGTACGTTGGCGCGCAAAATAGCGGCTCATTATGGCCTGCCTTATCTGGATACGGGATCGCTCTATCGGGCAACGGCGCGCGACTTGCTGGTGGCAAAAAGCGACCATGAAAATGTCAACGAGGCGGTCAGGGCGGCGCAAAATATTGACCCCGACAGTCTGGATGATCCCAAATTGCGCGAACCAGGCATTGGCGAAGCGGCCAGTCTGGTGGCCCCAATCCCGCAGGTACGGGCGGCGCTTTTGCAATATCAGCGTCGTTTTTGTACCGGGCCAAAAGGCGCTGTGCTGGATGGCCGCGATATCGGCACGGTGGTTTGCCCCGATGCCAATGTCAAACTGTTCATCAAGGCGGATACAAAGGTGCGGGCGCGGCGGCGTTTTTTAGAGCTTGAGGCGAGTGGATTGATGATGACGGAGGCACAGGTTCTGGCGGATCTGCAAAAACGCGATGAGCGTGATCGCTCCCGCCACAGTTCTCCCCTCGTAAAAGCTGTCGATGCGCACTTGCTAGATACGACAAATTTGGATATAGAAAGTTCTTATAAGGCTGCAATCGAGCTAATCGAGGGTGTGCTTGGGGATGGTGGGAAGACGGATTAAGTCATTCCGCCTGCTTTTTGTTTGCAAAATTCCCCTTGGTTCCGCACCGGGCAGCAATATATAGAATAAAAACACGAGGAATGATTTTATCGTGATGGCGCGGCTTCTTGGTTATGAGAAGCCCGGATTTGATCGGTCAGGGCATTGCTCATTCTTGAAACACAAACCAAAGCGAGCGGGCCTGCTCCTTAAAACGGAACCTTAACAGCGTGAAAACGTTGGTTCTGATGCCCAGACTTTCATAAAGAACGGTTTGGACGGGCTCTGATGTTAGGAACAAACTTAATGACAACTCAAACCGGAGCCGATGGCTCAATGAACCCTTCTCTTGATGATTTTGAAGCCATGCTGAACGAGACGTTCGGCGCTGAGGACATGATGGAGGGCAAGGTTGTTGAAGGCACCGTGGTCGGCCTCGAAAAAGCCCTCGTGGTGATTGATGTGGGCCTTAAAACCGAAGGCCGCGTCCCTTATAAAGAATTTGCCACTCCAGGGGCCCGCGATCCCGAGATCAATATTGGTGACAAGGTTGAAGTCTATCTTGAGCGGATCGAAAACGCTCTTGGAGATGCGCAACTGTCCCGCGAAAAAGCGCGGCGCGAAGAAAGCTGGATCCGCCTAGAGAAACAGTTCGAGGCCGAAGAAAAAGTCGAAGGCTTTATCTTTTCCAAGGTCAAGGGTGGCTTTATGGTCGACCTCGATGGTGCCTCGGCGTTTTTGCCAGGGTCCCAGGTCGATGTGCGTCCCATCAGAGACATCACCCCTTTGATGAACCAGCCGCAGCCGTTTGAAATCCTCAAAATGGACAAGCGTCGGGGTAATATCGTTGTTTCACGTCGCTCCGTTCTGGAAGAAACACGCGCTGAACAGCGCTCTGAAGTCGTCGCTCGCCTCGAAGAGGGTCAAGTCACCGAGGGTGTTGTTAAAAACATCACCGATTATGGTGCCTTTATCGACCTTGGTGGTATCGATGGTTTGCTGCATGTCACTGACATGGCCTGGCGCCGGGTCAATCATCCCAGCGAAATCATTGCTGTTGGCGATAATGTCAAAGTGCAGATCCTGCGCATCAATCCTGAAAACCAGCGCGTCAGCCTTGGTATCAAACAGCTTGAGCAGGATCCATGGGATGGCGTTGAAGAAAAATTCGCCATTGGTTCTCGCTTGCAGGGCAAGGTCACCAATATCACTGATTATGGTGCCTTCATTGAATTGCAGGCCGGTGTTGAAGGTCTGGTGCATGTCTCCGAAATGAGCTGGATCCGCAAAAACATCCACCCTGGCAAGCTGGTTTCCACCAGTGAAGAGCTGGAAGTGGAAGTCTTGGCGGTCGATCCCGACAAGCGCCGTATCTCGCTTGGTATCAAGCAGTGCCAGGATAATCCCTGGAACAGCTTTGCTGGCAAATTCCCTAAAGGAACAGAGATCGAAGGACAGATCCGCAATATCACCGAGTTCGGTATGTTTGTTGGTCTTGACGGTCATATTGACGGCATGGTGCATCTGTCGGACCTTGACTGGAACCGTCCTGGCGACGAAGCCATCAAGGATTACACCAAGGGCGATATGGTCAAGGCCATCGTGCTTGATGTGGACCCTGACAAAGAGCGCATTTCACTTGGTATCAAACAGCTCGACGGGGATCCGTTTGAAGGTGTTGCCGATATCAAACGCGGCGCAGCCGTGACTTGTGAAGTGCTCGAAGTCAAGGATGGCGGACTTGAGGTGAAAATCGCCGATAGTGATTTCAACGCCTTTATCCGTCGTGCCGATCTGTCGCGTGAACGCTCCGAACAACGTCCAGAGCGTTTCAATGTCGGTGACAAAGTTGACGCCGCTGTGACCTCGATTGACAAGAATGCTCGCAAGATGAACCTGTCGATCAAGGCGCTGGAAATTTCCGAGGAAAAGAAAGCTGTCAAGGAATTTGGTTCCACCGACAGTGGGGCTTCCCTTGGCGATATCTTTGGAGAAGCCTTGAAGCGCAAAGAAGGCGACGGCGCAGAAAGAACAGACGACTAGATCCATTTTCGACTTGGATGACAGCAGGCCCCGTACCATATTGTGTGCGGGGCCTGTTTGCTTTAAAAGATCAACAAATGTGCGGTTTGTTGTCCTTGGGTTTGATGGCCGGGTACAAGGGCGCATAAAGAGCGTGTAGCAGGTGGGAGATTTTCTCGAATGAGCGTTGAAAGTGAAATGCTGATTGAGCGCCGCCAGGTCAGGCATCGCTTGACTTTGTGGCGGTTGCTGGCGGTTGTTTTTGGCCTGCTGGCGCTGCTGGTGCTGGTCGTCCAGGGGGGCGCGGGCGGCAGTGTCAATGCTGATCATATTGCCCGGGTGTCGATTGCCGGAATGATTTTGGATGATGCCAAGCAGCAAAAACTTCTCAAAGACCTTGAAGAAAGCGATGAGGTGAAGGCTGTGGTGCTGCGCATTAACAGCCCTGGCGGCACCACCACCGGCGGCGAAGCGCTGTATTTACGGATCCGTGAGCTGGCCGACAAGAAGCCCGTTGTTGCGGTATTTGGCACGGTTGCGGCCTCGGCCGCTTATATGGCGGGCATTGGCGCCGATCATATTGTGACGCGCGGCAGCACGATTACCGGTTCGGTGGGGGTGATTGTGCAATGGCCCGATGTCAGCGATCTCATGGGCAAGCTTGGCATCAATATGCAAGAGCTTAAAAGCGGCAAACTGAAAGCCACCCCAACCCCGTTCCGGCGGGCCAGCAAAGAAGATCTGGTCCCCATGACCGAGCTGGTGGATGATACCTTCAAATGGTTTATCGCTCTTGTGGTGGAGCGCCGTAAAATCAACAGCGCCGATGTGCCAGGGCTGGTCGATGGACGTGTCTATACTGGTCGCCAGGCCGTTAAACTTGGTCTTGCCGATGAAATTGGCGGCGAAGATGAAGCGATCAACTGGCTGATCAAGGAGAAAAAAATTGATACCGAGCTGCCGGTAGTGGCGCGCGAGCCGGAAAAAGAGCTGTTGTTTAATCCCCTGACCTCGCTGATGACCTCCCTGATGCAAAAGCTTGCCAAAGGGCTGGGCCTTGAGCGCTATGCCTCGATGGCCTTTTTGCAACAAGGCTTGATGTCTTTGGAAGGTGGCAGAGCGCTTGGTGCCTCCAATGGTTTGATGTCGTTGTGGCAGTTTGGATCGATCAGGCCGTCCGTGGACCAATAATCGGGTCAGGCCCTTGCAGAGGCTTGCAGGCGCAATGGGATAATTTGACGAAATGCTAGAAAAAGCCGCTGGTCCCTGATATTATGGCCCTCACTCGTTGAGTACGGCAGTGATTGGACGTGATTGGTTGAGGAAAAAAACCATCGACCGGGTCTGTCTGACCAGTGTATTATATGTTTGTAATATGAAAGGGTGTCATCGTGATTAAATCAGAGCTTGTGCAAAAAATTGCCGACGCAAATCCCCATCTCTACTACAAAGATGTGGAAAAAATCGTCAACACCATCCTGGATCAAATCGTTGGCACGCTGGCCCAGAACAAGCGCGTAGAGCTACGCGGCTTTGGGGCGTTTTCGGTCAAGCATCGGCCCGCCAGAGTGGCGCGCAATCCGCGCACGGGTACAAAAGTACCAGTGGATGAAAAATATATTCCGTTTTTCAAGACCGGCAAGGATTTGCACCGGCGCTTGAATAAGAACTATACCGGAAAAAAATAGGTATGAACGGTTTGCGAGCCTCTCGCCTGCCCCTTTATTTTAAACGCTTAGCTGGATTGCTCGAATGCGCTTTTTAAAAAAATTCTTCTGGTTTGTGATCATGCTGCCGGTCGGCATTGTGCTGGCCACCTTGATGGTCATCAATCGCCATAGTGTGGGATTTGTCTATAATCCTTTTGTGGCTAAAGAGTTTGCGCAAAAAATCGAAATGCCGTTTTTCTTTTATCTGCTGGGAGCGCTGATTATCGGCACGATTATCGGCGGCATGGCCACCTGGTTCGCGCAAGGGCGCTGGCGCAAGGTTGCGCGCAAACGCTCGCGCGAAGCTCATGATCTGCGCAAGAAAGCCGATGATTTGATGCAGCAGGTGGAAATGTCCAAGCAGGATTTGCCGCAACTGACTTCGGGGAATTAAGATCCATCAAACGCATTTGAAAAGATAATCACCTGCGCGGTGGGCGGAAAAGGGCGAGCCCCTTTCATCCCCCTTCATAAAGCAGGGTTTGGGGACTGGTCCCCAGCGCTGTCCGCGTAGGACATTCTCATTTGTTCAAGGATTTGATTAATTACGAGATATGGACCCGGGCTATCATGGCGCAAGTTAAAATATGTGGTTTGAAAACGCCCGAGGCGATTGAGGCGGCGATCCACTATGGGGCCGATTTTATCGGTCTTGTGCATTTTGCCAAAAGTCCCCGCCATGTCAGCCTGATTGAGGCCGCAAAACTGGCTGATCTGGCGCGTGGACGGGTCAAAATTGTGCTGTTGCTGGTTAATCCCGGCCACGCCCTTATTGATGAAGCAACCCGCATCGTTGCTCCTGATTTCATACAATTGCATGGCAGTGAAAGTCTTGAAGATGTGCGCGCCATTCGCTTGCGCGCCAATTTGCCGGTGATCAAGGTGGTTGCCGTTGAAACCAGTCATGATGTCGAAGTCGCCGCTCCTTACGCCCGGGCTGCCGATATGCTGTTATTTGATGCCAAACCGCCAAAAAACGCTGAGCTGCCTGGCGGCAACGGCATTCCATTTGACTGGAGCGTCTTGAGCGGCTTTAACAGCGATAAGGACTATATGTTGTCTGGGGGACTGGGGCCGCAAAGCGTTGCGCAAGCCATTCGTGAAACCGGCGCGACGATCGTTGATGTTTCCTCTGGCGTCGAAAGTGCTGCGGGAATCAAGGACCTGGAAAAGATCAAGGCGTTCATTGAGCAGGCAAAAAATGATAGAGCAGGCCCATAGATGAGGAAAAATACTGCATGAGTAGCAATGAGACGATCCTGAACAGTTTTCGCAGCGGACCAGACGAAGAGGGGGCCTTTGGTCACTTTGGCGGTCGCTTCGTGGCCGAGACCTTGATGCCGCTCATTCTGGAGCTGGAACAGGCCTATGAAACCGCCAAAAAGGACGAGGATTATGCCCGTGAGCTCAATGACCTGGCCAAGCATTATGCCGGTCGCCCCAGCCCGCTTTATTATGCTCCGCGCCTGACCGAGCACTTCGCCAATCTTAGTACCACGGGGGGAGGGGCGAAAATCTACTTTAAACGTGATGAGCTTAATCATACCGGCTCCCACAAGATCAATAATACGCTGGGCCAGATTTTATTGGCTCGAAGAATGGGCAAGAAGCGCATCATCGCCGAAACAGGAGCTGGCCAGCATGGTGTGGCAACGGCAACGGTTGCGGCGCGCTTCAATATGGAATGTGTGGTCTATATGGGGGCCACCGATATTGAACGACAAGCGCCCAATGTGTTTCGCATGAAGCTGCTGGGCGCCACTGTCATTCCCGTCACCGCTGGTACTGGCACCTTGAAGGATGCCATGAACGAGGCGTTGCGCGACTGGGTGGCCAATGTTGACAACACCTTTTATCTGATCGGCACAGCGGCTGGACCGCACCCCTATCCCGCCATGGTACGCGATTTCCAATCGGTGATCGGCAATGAAGTGCGCGAGCAGATCATGGAAGCCGAAGGGCGCTTGCCCGACAGCCTGGTGGCCTGCATTGGCGGCGGTTCCAACGCCATTGGTCTGTTTCATCCCTTTCTGGATGACAAGAGCGTCGAAATTTACGGCGTCGAAGCGGCTGGCAAGGGCGTTGAAACCGGCGAACATGCGGCCTCTTTGAACGGGGGCAAGCCCGGTGTTCTGCACGGCAATCGCACCTATTTACTGCAAGATGAGGAGGGCCAGATCACGGATGCTTATTACATATCGGCGGGCCTTGATTATCCCGGCATTGGTCCCGAACACAGCTGGCTGAAAGAGCGCGGCCGTGTCAACTATGGCTCTGTCACCGATAATGAGGCGCTGGATGCGTTTCAGCTTTGTACGAAACTGGAGGGCATCATTCCAGCCCTGGAGCCAGCACATGCTCTGGCCTTTGTCGAAAAACTCGCACCCACCTTGCCCAGGGATCATTTGCTGGTGATGAATATGTGCGGACGCGGCGACAAGGATGTGTTCGCTGTGGCTGGCTATCTGGGGGTGGAGCTGTGATTACAACACGTATTGACAAGCGCTTTGCCGCATTAAAGAGCGAGGGCCGGGCGGCCTTTGTGTCTTTTATCACCGCCGGTGACCCGGACATGAAAACCTCGCTGGAGCTGATGAAAAAGCTGCCTGGCGCCGGCACGGATGTGATCGAGCTGGGCATGCCTTTTTCCGATCCCATGGCGGATGGACCAGCTATTCAGCTATCATCGCAACGCGCCCTGAAAGCTGGCCAAACCATGGCCAAGACCCTCGATATGGTGCGTGAATTTCGCAAAACCGATGAGGATACGCCGATCATTTTGATGGGCTATTACAATCCGATTTATGTTTATCCCGCGAATAAATTTCTCAACGATGCCCTCAACGCGGGGGTAGATGGTCTGATCATTGTCGACCTGCCGCCCGAGACGGATGATGAATTATGCCTCCCCGCCCGCGACGTGGGGATCAATTTTATTCGTCTGGCCACCCCCACCACGGATGAAAAACGTTTGCCCGCAGTGCTGAAAAATGCCAGCGGCTTCCTATATTATGTATCAATAGCCGGAATTACGGGAACCGCAGCTCCTGACCCTGGTATGGTACACAAGGCCGTCGCCGCGATCAAGCAACGAACTGATTTGCCGGTTGCCGTTGGTTTTGGCGTCAAAACACGCCAGCAAGTGAGGGAAATTGCCAAAGGAGCCGACGGCGTAGTGGTCGGTTCGGCCATCGTCAGCGCGATTGCTGACAGTCTGGATAGCAAGGGATTTGCCACCAGCGAGACGGTTGCTCGCCCCCTGGCGCTTGTGAAAGAGCTGTCTGGTGGTGTATTTGATATTTTGGAGGGGTGACCCCCAAGGGAGAGCGGCTCGAATATTAACCATTCGCGCTCGTCACAGGTCGAGTGTTTATAAACGCGTTATGCTGCCTCTGTAAAAGCCAACGGCATAACAAGACAACAAGGTTGTAAAAAAGTGAACTGGATCAATAATGTTGTTCGCCCGAAACTAACGGGTATATGGAAGAAAAAAGATGTGCCAGATGATCTTTGGGTAAAATGCCCCGAGAGCGGTCAGCTTATTTTCCATAAGGATCTGCAAGATAATCTGTATGTCGTTCCCGGCAGCGATTACCATATGCGTATGCGCGCCAAAGATCGTCTCAATATGATTTTTGATGAGGCCAAATACAGCTTGATTGAGGTCATCAAGGGCATTGAAGATCCGCTCAAATTCAAGGACCAGAAGAAATATTCCGACCGCATCAAGGATGCCCGCAATAAAACGCAGATGGATGACGCCCTGCTGGTTGCGCAAGGAAAACTCGACGGCTCTGATATTATCGTGGCGGTGCAGGATTTCGCCTTTATGGGCGGCTCGCTTGGCTCTGATGCTGGCGGTGCCATTGTCACTGGTATGCTGAAGGCTGTGAAAGAAAAATGTCCGTTTGTGCTGTTTGTGGCCTCTGGTGGCGCGCGCATGCAAGAAGGTATTTTTTCCTTGATGCAAATGCCGCGTACGACGGTTGCCTTGCAACGTTTGCGTGAGGCCGGGCTTCCCTATATTGTGGTTTTGACCGATCCGACCATGGGCGGTGTGACGGCAAGTTACGCGATGCTTGGTGATATTCATATTGCCGAACCAGGGGCGCTGATTGGCTTTGCGGGTCCCCGGGTGATAGAACAGACCATTCGCGAGCAATTGCCTTCTGGTTTCCAGCGCTCTGAATTTTTGCTGGAGCATGGCATGGTGGACCTTGTGGTGCATCGCCATGAATTGCGCACCACGCTTGGCCGCCTGTGCGCTTTATTGATGAAACAATCGGTGAAGCAACAAGTGACCATTGCCGCAGATGAGCTCACCGCCAATGCAGGGCATGAAGATGTGCTGGAAATCATTCGCGAGGAAACGGTCCCGGTAGAGAGTGCCGCTCGTGTAAAAAGGGTCTCCAAAGCAAAAAAGAAAGCCCCCGTAAAATCAGCAAAAACCAAGCCATCAGGGACAGGCGCTCCCAAAAATGATGGAAAGAGCTGAACGAGAGCAAACTGACAGGTCTTCGTGATACGAAAGCTTCATGCAAAGGCCTGCTCATAAAGTGTTTTGATCACGTTGCGGAGCGCACACGATTGCCTGGACAGCCTGTTTTGATGAAGCAAGAGCCCTAAAATATGCGCTATAGCGCGATCGCTATTTGGTGCCTTTGATCTGCGGCCCTATTGGCTTGGCCGCGCTGTTCATCAATATTGACATGTCTGGCGGGCGGTTTTTTCCCAAGATGTTTTTTGGCATTGGTATTGTCGTATTTTCCCTTTATATCCTGTTTATCGGCTATCAATGGGGATGCGAATATGAGTGTAAAACTGACCAACAGGACCTGCGAGAATGACATCAAGTGACGATGTGCTGGCCAGTTTGCGCCAATTGCACCCAAGCCTCATCGACTTGTCTTTGGGGCGCACGCTTCGAACTCTGGAGGCCGTTGATCGGCCACAGGATCGGCTGCCACCAGTCATTCATATTGCTGGCACCAATGGCAAAGGCTCGACGCTGGCCTATCTCAATGCACTGATCACGGCAGCAGGCAAGAGCGCCCACAGCTTTATCTCTCCCCATCTTGTGTCCTTTCACGAGCGTATTCGCCTGGCGGGAGAAAATGGCAGTGCCAATATTTCCGAAGAACAGCTGGTGGATGTCTTGACGCGCGCTCAAACCGGCAATAGCGGCGAACCCATTACCTTTTTCGAGATCACCATGGTGGCGGCCTTTCTGGCCTATGCTGAAAACCCCGCCGATTACCTGATATTGGAGACCGGCCTGGGGGGGCGTTTTGATGCAACCAATGTGATCGATAAGCCGGTGTTGACCATCATTACCCCCATTAGTATGGATCACATGGATTTTCTTGGTTCCAGCCTGGCGGAAATCGCCTTTGAAAAAGCTGGTATCATGAAGCGCGGGGTGCCTTGCATTGTCGGCAAGCAACCAGCCGAGGTGTTGGATGTTTTGCGCGAGCGAGCCGAGGAGCTTGATGTGCCTTTGCGGGTACAAGGAGGGGAATTCAAGGCCTATGAGCAGCTCGGGCGTTTGATCTTTGAGGATGAGACAAGGTTGCTGGCATTGCCCTTGCCGCGTCTTGTTGGCTCGCATCAGATTGACAATGCCGGTGTTTCCGTTGCCGCAGCGCTTACCCTGCCAGACTTCAAGCCCTCACAGGAGCAGATGGAAAAGGCCATGCGGCAGGTCTCTTGGCCCGCCCGCCTGCAATTGCTTGAAACCGCGAAACTGGCAACGGCCACGAGATTAAACACAGATAGCGAGATTTGGCTTGATGGCGGCCATAACCGGGCCGCTGCCGAGGTGCTGGCGGCCAGCATGGCGGACCTTGAAGAGCAGTTGTCGCGCCCCTTGCATCTGGTGATTGGTATGATGCAGCGTAAAAATGCTGCCGAATTTCTGCAGGTGTTTGAAGGCCTGTGTGAAATGGTTTTTACCGTTCCTGTCCCCAATACCACCAATGGCTGGCCCGCCGATGAATTGGTGACGATCGCCAAAAGCCAGGGCTTGCGGGCGATGCATTGCGATAATGTACTCGAAGCGCTTGCGGCCAGTGGCGAGCGAGCGCGCAATCTTGGCGATGAACCCGTGCGCATTTTGATCTGCGGTTCGCTCTATCTGGCGGGCCATGTTCTTGAGATTTCTGGCTAGAGCGGTTTGCCCGTAAGCGTCAAGCGCTCCATATTTTTTAATTTTTTGCGATTCCTGGAAGAGATTTTCTCTCCAGACGGCTGTTCTGCCCGCCGACAGCGCGTGGCTTGTGGATGCTTTTGCGTGCCAATTCACCCGGTCCTCACATGCTTGTGATGAGGCGTGCTCACATTATTACATAACAATCACAAGTATAGCCTGTTTGTTATATTTTTGTTATTTCTCGATCACGATAGCAATCGAAATTATCACCAAATATTCCAAAATATAAACAGAAATCACATGGGCGTGAGAGGGACTATTATTATCAAACAACAAGGAATATCTTCTAATCATCGAAACGACAAACGCAGATTATCACACGAGAGGCAAAGTAAAAGATGAACAAAATACTGGTTATTACAATGATCATTGTTGGAGCCTTTGCCAGTGTTGGCACTGCATCAGCGATCGATAATTTGACAAGCGAAACCTCGAACTGGGCACTTGATGCTTACAAAACAGGTACTAGATAGAATAAAAGCTTTCAAAACTGAGGTCATTAAATAAAAGGAAGAATATCATGAAAAAACTACTTATCGTGTCGACCATCGTACTTGGAACATTTGCCAGTATTGGCGGCGCTTCTGCCCTTGATGCCAGCTCTGGATATCCTGGGTGGGCTCAAGAGGCCTTCGATTCTGCACATAGTGGATAGTCCTCCACAACCGCCTGAAACTGAACTTTAAAAGGAAAACCATCATGAAGAAACTACTTATCGTGTCGACCATCGTACTTGGCACATTTGCCAGTGCTGGCGGCGCTTTTGCCCTTGACACCGGCTCTTTGGGATATCCCGGCTGGGCCCAGGATGCCTTCGTCTCTGGACAAAGTGAATAATCATTCACAACCGCCTGAAACTGAACTTTAAAAGGAAAATCATCATGAAGAAACTACTTCTCGTCTCGACCATCGTACTTGGCACATTT
>JAJRRW010000135.1 GCA_024279115.1 Alphaproteobacteria bacterium | reverse complement strand
TTTGAAAATAATATTGCATGTCGTGCTCAAAAAACGCGATGCGATTTTGCGCTATCCGCGCGGGCGTCTTGTGCAGACGGCATTGGGGACCAGTCCCCAACCCCCTGTTATCAAATGGTTTCCAAAGGCTTGGCCTTTGGTTCCTGCTGCATAGGCAGCCCGTCTGGCGAAGACATTTCAGATCGCGGCGGCAGGCTACTATATTCAAATTGATTTCAAACTGAGACACTACCGAGTATTGGCACGGGTTGGCTCTCACGTCTTCCCATATCCCCATAAGAAATGCCCCTTCGCGAACGTGAAGGGGCATTTCAAAATTTGGTGAACTTGATGCGGCCAGTTAGAGCCTTAGCCAGCACGCACCTGCGTGACGAATTTATCGACTTCACCTTTGAGCATTTCGGCCTGGCGTGAAAGTTCCCCGGCAGCCGACATTACCTGTCCTGATGCCGCTCCAACTTCTTGTGAGGCCTCGCTCACGGAGGCAATATTATTATTGACCTGTTGGCTGCCAACAGCGGCCTGATTGACGCTGGAGGCTATTTCCTGGGTTGCAGCGCTTTGCTGTTCCATCGCAGCGGCGATTGCCGTGGAGATTTCATCGACCCTGCCAATGGCCTGGGCGACATTATCCATAGAGCCAGATGCCGTTTGGGTGGCATGTTGAATATCGCCGATTTGCTGTGAGATTTCTCCCGTTGCTTTGGCTGTCTGTCTGGCGAGCTGCTTGACTTCACTGGCTACGACAGCAAACCCCTTGCCAGCTTCACCTGCCCTGGCTGATTCAATGGTGGCGTTGAGGGCCAGCAGATTGGTTTGTTCCGCAATGCCCGAAATGAGTTCGACGACTTCACCAATCTTGTCGGCTGTGACAGCCAGAGCGCTCATTTGCTGACTGGTGGTGCGGACATCTTCAACGGCCTGCCTTGAAGCACCAGACGCCTGCGCGACCTGCTGGCTGATTTCGTTGATGGTACTGGTCATTTCTTCGGTTGCTGAGGCCACAGATTGCACATTGCTTAAAGTCAGTTGTGACCCTGTGGAGGCTTCCGTTGCCTGCGTGCTGGTTTGGTCTGACATGCCGACCATCGACTGAGCCGTTGTCTGCAGCTTGGCAGAGGCGGAAGAAACGGTTTCGACGATCACACCAACGCTGCTATCAAAGCCGTCAGCCAATGTTGCCATCATGGCCTGTTTTTCTTTTGCTACCCGTACCTTTTCGGTTTCTTGTGCATCCTGGAGGGCTTTGCTCTCGATTTCGCTGGCTTTGAACAAGGCATAAGATGCGGCGATCGCTCCGATTTCATCATTATTGTAAATGTTGACGTCCACAGACATATCACCCTTGCTAAGCGCCTCCAGCCCCTTGGTAATTTCTCCAAGAGGACGTGACATACTGCGCTTCACCAGGAAATAGGCAGTAGCCCCTCCCAGCAGGAGCGCAAGCGCTGTAAGGATCATCACCAGCGAGAGGGCTGTGCGCTCGTGTTCCTGGGTGGCCTTTGCGGCAAGAGCGGTGAATTGCTCGACTTCGACGAGCATATTTTCAAGTCCAACGCCAAGATCTCGTTCTTTGGCGTCTATTTTGGGCAAAAGGCTGAGGGCTTGTTCAGCTTGACCCTGGCGGAGCAGTTTGAAAGCCGTGATGGCGTGACGGTCGTAGTCGCCATGCTCTTTATCAAGGCGTTTCAGGGTTTTTAGAACACGGGTAAATTCATGCTGCGCGTTTTTGGCATTGGCGCCCTTTTGGGCGTTTTGAGCAATCAGTTCCGCACTTTTGAATTCCTTGTCAACATCGGTTGCCAAAGCTTCGAAGTTACGCACCGCCTTGTCGAATTCAGCTTTTGCCGGGAGATGTTTGCCCATTTGCGCGCCGGTGCGAAAAGCGCGTTCGAGATTTACAGCCTGTTCGAGTTGGTGAACAGTGATCTTGGTCAATGCCTCGGTCAATGGCAGGTCACGCTCGACGATCCCGACGATTTCCATACCAATCTTGTTTATTTGCAAGAGACTGATCGTCGATACCAGCGCTAGCAGTCCTAGACAAAAGCCAACAAGCGCATATATTTTAGTACCTATTTTCATAGACCGTTTTGATTTTTGTGCGGGAGAGTTGTTGTTCATCTGATATATCGCTTTTTATTAGTTGGATGATGCCATATTCAGTATCATTTGGTCTCTTAGCAATTCGTTAATCCTGACGACATTGGGAAAGATAGATACAGGTGTGATGTTTTTGAACCACGCATGTTGGGGGTGCTGCTGGGGTGGCGATAGCCGCATTGGAGCGAGCCGTATGATCTGGATCAAGACGTGTAATTTGTCGCTTGGTATTCGCACCCGGATATATTTTTCTGGCTCGCTGGAAATTCGTGATGGCATGAAACATGTGGAATAGAATGGAACAAGTACCTCAATCTGTAATCTTGCGATGCGATTTGATTACTCCCCGTCGTAAGCTGCCGGAGTCGTGTGATACCGATAACGGAGACTTTGTGCCAGGAGCGGTCATGGGGCGTGGATCAAACTCCCCTCAAAAAAAGATCAATGACTTAGCGTTCTACAACGTGATGATAGTCCAATCTTATGTGGGAAATAACAGCCGCATTACTTGAATAATTTCGCAAATTGGGGCACTCAAATTGCACCACCCACGATCGCGAGTATCGTGGGTGGTGTCATCGTAGTCCCCCGTTCAGGGGTGGCCCCGTTGTTCTGGGACATACCAGCTTTTATTGCTCGCACATATCATCTGGGTTGATGCCCGCCACTTCGACAGGGGTTTTCATGGCGTCGCGGCGGAACGGTTCGCCCAGTTCCTGATTGAGGATGACTTCGATAAAGGTGGTGATCCCGTCTTTTTGCGCCGCCACTGCCGTTGACAGCTCGCTGGTCAGCGCCTCCATCGTGGCGACCTGCACGCCTTTAGCGCCACAAGCTTCGCCGATTTTGGCGTAACTGACGCCGCGGTCCAGTTCCGTGCCAACGAAATTATCATTGTACCAAAGCGTCGTGTTGCGCTTTTCCGCGCCCCATTGATAATTGCGGAAAATCACCATGGTGATGGGGGGCCAGTCATCGCGGCCACAAGCGCTCATCTCGTTCATGGAAATGCCGAACGCGCCATCTCCTGCAAAGCCAATGGCAGGCACATCTGGGCAACCGATCTTGGCGCCAAGAATAGCGGGGAAACCGTAACCACACGGCCCGAACAGGCCCGGAGACATATATTTGCGGCCCTGCTCGAAGCTTGGATAGGCGTTACCGATGGCGCAATTATTGCCAATATCGGTGGAGATAATTGCGTCACCTGGGATCGCCGCCTGAATAGCCCGCCAGGCCTGTCTTGGCGACATTAATTGCGGTTCGCGGTCGCGAGAGCGCTTGTTCCAGGTTGTGCCGGGGTCATCCTCTTCATGGTCCATGCCAGACAGGGCCTGCAACCAGGATGATTTGGTTTGATGGATCAAGGCTTCGCGCTCCGCGCGCCCGTCATCGCCCGCCGTTGCTGATAATTGCGCGAGCAATTGCTCGGCGACATCTTTGGCGTCCCCCTCAATGCCAACGCTGACTTTTTTTGTCAGGCCAATGCGGTCGGCATTGATATCGACCTGAATAATTGTGGCGTCCAGCGGCCAGTAATCCATGCCATAGCCCGGCAGGGTCGAGAACGGATTGAGGCGATTGCCCAGCGCCAGCACCACATCCGCCTTTTTGATCAATTCCATCGCCGCTTTGGAGCCATTATAGCCAAGGGGTCCGACTGCCAGCTTGTGCGAGCCGGGGAAGGCGTCATTGTGCTGATAGTTGCAGCAAACCGGGGCGCTTAAGCGCTCGGCCAATTGTCTGGAGGCGTCAATCGCATCGCCAAGCACCACGCCAGCGCCGTTCAAAATAACCGGAAATTTTGCTTGCGATAAAAGTTTGGCCGCCTTGGCAATGGCTTTGCGGCCGCCAGAGGGGCGCTCGAAACGCACGATCTGCGGCAGCTCAATATTGATCACCTGCGTCCAGAAATCGCGCGGGATATTGATCTGGGCCGGCGCCGAGCCGCGCCACGCCTTGCAGATCACCCGGTTAAGCACCTCGGCCATGCGCGAAGCGTCGCGCACCTCTTCTTGATAGCAAACCATATCCTTGAACAGGTTCATCTGTTCGACTTCTTGAAAGCCGCCCTGACCGATGGTCTTGTTGGCGGCCTGCGGGCTGACCAGCAGCATGGGGGTATGGTTCCAATAGGCGGTTTTGACCGCCGTGACAAAGCCCGTGACGCCGGGACCGTTTTGGGCAATCGCCATGCCCATTTTTCCAGTAGATCGCGTATAGCCATCGCACATCAGGCCGGCATTGGTCTCGTGGGCGCAATCCCAAAAGGTGATCCCGGCCTTTGGAAACAGATCGGACACCGGCATCATGGCCGAGCCGATAATCCCGAACGCCTGATTGATCCCATGCATCTGCAACACCTTGATGAAGGCTTCTTCCGTGGTCATTTTCATATTGTGAGGTCCTTTTATCAGTTCATGTTATCGGTTGGTTTTGAGTGGGTGGTTTGGTGTGAGCCAAGGGCAATATTTGAATGAGTTATTCTTTAGATGACGACATCTCTATCCAGGGGTTTGCCCCAGAATAAAATGCTGAATCTTCGGTGATCAGGATTGAAGTAAGGATCGTTCAATACGAGGTCGATAACCTCATCATGTGTGTCAGCTTCAACGATCCACAGCCCTCCAACAAATGGGGCCTCCCGAACTGGACGCACTCCGCCTCCCACAAGGATCTTGTCTGAATTTTTTTGCAGATAGGCCACATGTTCCGAGCGCTTTGTTTTGCGAAAAGGAATCATTCCCGGCGTGTCATCGAAAATCACCACCCAACGTGCCATTTTAATATTTCCTTGAAAATATTTTGATTTATTTATGTCGCCCGAACGAACAAACGCGCATCTTCCAAGATCATATCGCTGGCTTTTCAGCGATCATGATGGTTGGGGCATTGGTATTTCCAGATGTGATCGTTGGCATGATCGAGGCATCGACAACGCGCAAGCCCTCAATGCCATGAACACGCAGCCTCTCGTCTACAACCGCCATTTCATCTCGACCCATTTTGCAGGTACTTGTGGGGTGATAAATGGTTTGTGAAATATTGCGCGCCGCATCCAGCAACTGTTCATCCGTCTGCACCTGCAAGCCGGGAACTTTTTCCTCGACTATAAATTTCGACATAGATTTCGAATTGGCCAGATTGCGCGCGACCTTGATCGCGGCTACGGCCGTCTCTTGATCAAGAGGCGTTGATAGATAGTTGGGATGAATGGCAGGATAGATTTCAGGATCTGGCGATTTGATAGCGATACGCCCCCGGCTTTCTGGTTGCAACTGACAGACCGACAGCGTTATGCCTGAAAACGGATGCATTTCGACACCCGGCTTGTCGGCGCTTAGCGGTTGAAAATGAAACTGGATGTCTGGCCGCTCCAGCGCGGGGTGCGTCTTGCAAAAAATGCAGACCTGACTTGCCCCCATGGCCATGGCCCCCTTGCGCAGCAGTACATATTGCATGCCAATCATCATGCGGCGCAGAACATTGTTAATCTCGTCATTGAGAGTAGGCACATTGACCTCATAGACAGTGCGAATTTGCAGATGGTCCTGAAGGTTTTCGCCGACACCAGCCAGGGCATGACGCACTTGAATACCAAGATCTCGCAGATGCTGCCCAGGGCCAATGCCCGAGACCTGCAGGATTTGCGGAGAGCCAATGGAGCCCGCAGACAAAATAACTTCACCGCTCTTTTTAATCCTGGCTTCGCGCCGCTCGCCTTTTACCGCATAGGCAACGCCTGTGGCCCGGCGTTGATCGGCTGGATCAAACAACAAATGCCTTGCCAAAGCGTGGGTTACGATGGTCAGGTTAGCGCGGTGACGCGCCGGGTTCAAATATGCCACCGCTGTTGAACATCTCCTGCCGTTTTTCGCCGTCAGCTGAAAGTAGCCAGCCCCTTCCTGCTGCGCGCCATTGAAATCATCATTACGCGGTATGCCAAGCTCCTCAGCGCCATCTATCAGCGCATGACAGACATTGCGATGAACCCGCATATTGGTCACCGACAAAGGACCGTCAGAACCGTGAAATTCATCCGCACCGCGCTCTTGTTTTTCTGATTTCTTGAAATAGGGCAGCACATCTTCGTAAGACCATCCGGCATTTCCAAGCTGGCGCCAATATCTATAATCTTCTTTCTGGCCACGGATATAGAGCAAACCATTGATCGAACTAGACCCCCCCAGCGTCTTGCCGCGTGGCCAGTCAAGACGACGACCATTAAGGCCTGCATCTGGCTCGGTTTTGTAACACCAGTCCGTGTTGGGGTTATGCAAGGTATTGAAATATCCGACCGGAACATGAATCCATGGATTAATGTCTCTTCCCCCGGCTTCCAGTAGCAGGACCTGTTTTGATTGATCGGCTGATAAACGGTTGGCAAGAACACAACCAGCCGAACCCGCGCCGACGATAATGTAATCATATTCCATCCCATTTTTCCTTCCGGCAGTTTATCGCCCTGTCGAAGTGCGACATTCTGTCTTGCATAAATCAACAATAGCATTTATAAATGAGAATACCAGTCCCAAAATTTAATAATTTTGCTGGGTCGTGTCGAAACATTAATCAACGGGAGAGAAATTCATGAAATCGGTCTCTGACAAATTAAAGAACATATCGCGGCGCGATTTGCTTCGTGTTACTGGCAGGTTCGGTGTCTCATCAACCTTGCTGGCCGTTGCGGGTATGGCAGGTACTTTGACACTTCCCGAACTAGCTGCCGCTGCGAATTCCACGTACAAAAAGCGCTTTAAAAAACCGGCCATGTTTAAATTGAAATTTGGCGGCTCGGGATTCAATGAAAGAAACCTCCTGATCGAGCGAGCTGGCTGCCTGCAGTTCATCAACGACCTTGAAGAACGCACAGATGGTGAAATCCAGGTTGAATTTATCGGCTCCAATCAGATTTGTGGTCAACTCAATTGCGTCACCAAAACGCAGCAGGGCATAATCGATATTTTCGCGGCTTCCACTCAAAACTCAGCTGGTGGCGCCCCCTATCTGAACGTCCTCGATTACGCCTATATGTTCCCCTCACGCGCTTCTCAATATCACTTTCTCTACTCCCCCAAGAGTATGAAAGTGCTGCGCGAACCAATGCGCAAGCGGCATGGCCTTGAGTTTTTATTCTCGCACGCTGAATTGCGCGGCATCCAATTGGGGTTAAAATGGCAAGACAAACCACTTGTCAAAAGTGTGACAGAGCTGGCAGGCACCAAAAACCGGGTCACCGGCACACAGCTTGGCCGCATCGCCATGAACCTCATGAAACTGAATCCAACCCCGATCGCCTGGTCGGAAACACTTGATGGTCTGAAACAGGGCCTGATCGATGGGGCCGAAACATGGGCTGGAGCTGTGGCCTATGCCAATATGTCGCCTGTCGTATCTCAATGTGTCAATCTGGAATTCTTTTGTGGCACCGAACATACGGCCATGAGCTCCAAAACATTCGACAAGCTGGGCGGCGAACTGCAAGATGCGGTTCTGGAATCTTCGTACCTGACACAGGTACATGTACAGGCTGCTAACGAAGCTTCTCTGGTCAACACAGTTGGCTTCAGCGATCCACAGCTGCCAGGCACTTTGTTTGCCAAACACAATATTCGCGTGGCCTGGATGAGGGGCAAAGCCAGGAAAGAAGCCGAAGAAATGTGCTCACCTGAGTACCAACCCAAGCCGTGGGAAAAATGGCGTGAACGGATCAACACTTGGTCCGGAGGGCTTGATACCTATAAATATATCTACGATGTGGCGCGTGAAATCCCTGCAGACACTCTGCCAGAGAATGTCGAGCCTCGCCGTTGGTGGAAAGGGTAATCAAGAACAACTTCTGGAGCGCGGTAAAAAGCTGCGCTCCATTTTCTTGGACATCTCTTGTTTAGCAAGATGCTCACTGGTGATATGTTCTACCTGGAGCGATCCACGGACCAGGCAGGCAATATCGTTGTCGATGCTACTCGATATGGATGTCTCGTTTTTTCAGGGAGGGACCGATGATACTGTTACGTTGGATCGATGCAAATATTGAGCGGGTCATTATACTGATAAGCTACGTTGTCATGGCGACGATCATCTTTGTCGAAGTGATCCGTCGCTTTATGTTCAACGAACAGGCGGCGTGGTCGACGACAATTCCGATCTACATGTTTTTATGGATCGTCTGGATCGCCTGCTCTTACAATGTCAAGATCAGGTCGCATCTCAGTTTCGATGAAATTCGTACCAAACTGCCGCAATGGGGGCAGTTCGCAACACTCCTGCTCGATTCGATCCTCTGGATTATATTCTCAGTAATTGTCATCTACTACACAACCCAGCAAGTACTTTTGTCACGCGATAATTTCGCCATCGTCATGGGAACGGATGATGTCATGCAATGGTGGTTTTATATCGGCACGCCGCTGGCTTTTACTCTGCTGATCTTCAGGGTTCTGCAAAACGTTCATAAAGACTTTTCTGATTATCGCAATGGTCGCTCACTACAGGTGCGTACCGGCTTGTTTGGGGATTAGGGGAACATCATGCAAGGTATATGGATCTGGCTGATTTCAATTGGCGTGACGGTACTTTTTATTGTGGGTGTACCAATTTTTCTTGTCATCGGTTTCTGGGTGATCGGTGTCAGCCTGGTGATTGACTTTACACTCGCCAATCTGGGTGTCACTTTATTTGAAGGGCTGAACTTCTTTGGGCTGCTGGCTCTGCCCCTGTTTATTTTGACTGGCGATCTCATCAAGGGGTCTGGCATTGCCAAACGCCTGTCAGACTTTGCCTATTCGTGTCTAGGCTGGTTGCGAGGGGGGCTAGGCATGGCCTCGCTTGGCGCTTGCGGTCTGTTCGCGGCGATCTCTGGATCAAATTCAGCCACCACCGCAACCATTGGCTCGATCATGCATCCCGAAATGGTCAAAGGCGGATATGATAAGAATTTCGCCGCCGCGACCGTTGCAGCAGGTGGTACGGTGGGAATCATCATCCCTCCATCCATCATCTTCATCGTCTATGGATTTTTATTGAACCTGTCGATCTCCGATCTGTTTATTGGCGGTCTGATACCGGGGCTTTTGATGATTATTGCCATGCAGACCGTCTGCTGGATCGTCTGTCAAATAAACGGCTGGGGACATCTGATTTCGATTGATATCCGCCGAATCATCAAAACCGGTATCGGTGCATGGATAGGCTTTGCAGCCATTTTACTGGTCATCTGGGGCATCTATTCGGGCAAGTTTTCACCGACTGAAGCGGCTGGTGTAACCGCCGGATTTTGCACCATTGTCGGCTTGATTTTCTATCCTCTCTATCGTTTCTTGCATCGACACCGTGTTGTCAGCGATGATTTAATTGCCCGCGATGCCGCCGCCTCTTTGAAGGGCGATGAGGTAGGTAAAGGCAATCTGGCCGTTGAAGAATATAGCGAGAAGACAGGCTATCTCGAACGCTTCATCATCCCCGGCTTCTCCATCAAGGATTTACCGGGCCTGATTGTTCGCTCAGGACAGATTACTGGTATTCTGGCTCCCCTGATTGCCATTTCGGTGGTGATGCAGCAAATTCTCTCATTGCTCGGCGCCAAGGTCTATGTCACGGATATTGTTGGCTCTCTGGGCGGTTATTATGCGGTACTATTCGCCTGTATGGGGATTGTCCTTATTGCAGGAACCTTCCTGGAGAGCTTGCCCAACACCATTATCTTTGCACCCATTTTAGCACCGATCGCCATGACTTATGGTATCGATCCCATCCATTTTGCCGTGATCTTTTTGATCGGCGATGCCATTGGTTTCATCACGCCGCCTTATGGGCTTAATCTCTATGTAGCGAGCGGCATAACAGGTATTCCCTATTTCCGACTGTTATATTATACTATGCCATATTTCGTAGCGCTGGTTATTGTCTGGTTGTTCGTCGCGCTGATCCCGGAACTATCCACCATCTTGTTGACGCAGCAAGGAGCCGGGGTCTATCAACACTAGAAAGCAAACCGGGGGCTTATGGCGAACAATCAATCAAATGGTGATGATCGCGCTCCCGCTGGGCTTCGAATATGTTTAGTCCTGGAAGCGTTGGTGGATACCGGCGCTCCCATGACGCCAACGGCCATTAACGAAAAGCTACAACTGCCCAAGGCGACCATCCATCGCTTGTGTCAAAGACTGGAAGATGAGGGCTGGCTCGACCGGGATATCGATGGCAAGCGCTACCTGCCGGGACGCCGCTTGCAATCTTTGGCTACCGGGGTCATCACTTTCTCAAGCTTTGCCCAGACCCGCACCGCCATATTACAGCGATTATCCGAACAGATCGGCGAGACCTGTAATATTGCCATACCGGATCGCATTGGCATGCGATATCTCGATCGGGTCGAAACCAGATGGCCATTGCGCGTACAATTACCAATTGGCGTGCATGTGCCATTTTACTGTACCGCTAGTGGCAAGCTTTACCTCAGCACCTTGCGCAAATCTCAGCAGCGCCACCTACTAAAAACACTGGTGCTTGAAAAGCGCGCCCCCAATACGATCACTGGTCCAGCTGAATTACTGACGGCACTGGACAGTATCCGACGAAACAAAATCGGCACAGATAATGAAGAGCTAGCAGAGGGCATGGTGGCTATTGCCGTGCCGATCAAAGATGAAAATGGACGTCTTGCCGCGACCTTGGCTATTCATGGCCCAACCCAGCGCATGTCAATCGAGGACGCACTGGAATATGCGCCACTCTTGCGTGAAGCCGCCAAGGAACTGAGCGTCGTCATGCTCGATTTCCATAGCAACAACAATTGACCATAGCTAAAATGGGGTATTCGACACGGCCCGGTATCAGCCCTGTGTAAAAGCCGGAGCAATACTGCACCACGGAAGCGGCGGGATTCTCTCGTTGCGGCGGAGTAAAACTGCGCCACCTGATAACGTCTTTGTTTTGATTCGGAAGCGGTCAGAGCGAAGGCGGGGATATGAAAACCGTGG
>JAJRRW010000011.1 GCA_024279115.1 Alphaproteobacteria bacterium | reverse complement strand
GATGAAGAACGGCGCACGACGCTGAACCTCAAGGAATGTATTCGGGCGGCCCGTGAGCGCGTTTTTTTCATCAATACCGGCTTTTTGGATCGCACGGGAGATGAAATTCATACCAGCATGGAGGCGGGGCCGATGGTGCGCCAGGGCGAGATGAAAAGCGCTAGCTGGATGACCGCCTATGAGGACTGGAATGTTGATGTGGGGCTGGCTTGCGGCCTGCGCGGTCATGCGCAGATCGGCAAGGGCATGTGGGCCATGCCGGATTTGATGTCTGATATGCTGGCGCAAAAGATCGAGCATCCAAAGGCCGGGGCCAACACCGCCTGGGTACCCTCGCCAACCGCTGCCGTTTTGCATGCCCTGCATTATCACGAGGTGCTGGTGAGTGAGCGCCAGGAGGCACTTGCCGGTCAAAGGCGCGCGGCGCTTGAGCAGCTTTTGGATATTCCTGTGGCTGCTGATCGCAATTGGAGCACGCAAGATATTCGTCTTGAGCTGGACAATAATGCGCAAGGTATTCTTGGCTATGTGTCGCGCTGGATTGATGCGGGCATCGGCTGTTCGAGCGTCCTCGATATTCATAATGTCGGTTTGATGGAAGACCGGGCCACCTTGCGGATTTCCTCGCAACACATAGCCAACTGGCTGCATCATGGCATTTGCACGGAGCAACAGGTCATGGACAGCATGGCGCGGATGGCGAGTGTGGTTGATGAGCAAAATGCGGGAGATCCCACCTATCGAGCGCTTGTAAATCAAAAGAATGGGGCCAATGATTTTGAGGGTAGTCTCGCTTTTAAAGCTGCATGCGATCTCGTTTTCAAAGGGCGCGCCCAGCCCAGTGGTTATACCGAACCGATCTTGCACGCCATGCGCCTTGAGGCGAAGCGCCGGGATGAGCGTTCAGGATAACGGGGCAGGGCCATTCAATTCTCGACAATTTGCTTCGCAATCGGGATGCCACCCGAACCCGCTTGGGAGGAGACCTCCCAAACCCACCCCCTTTTGATCTTAAAATAGAAAAAACGGGAGGTCTGGAGGGTGACCCTCCAGCGGGGTGCGGGGGGGACCCCGCTCGCGCAGCGAACGAGCGCGAGAATTGAATTGCCCTGTATAACGGGGGGCTTTTAGGTTGCCTGAATATTGGGAATGGTCACCGTGAATACGGCGCCTTGCCCCTGTTTTGAGCGGACATCAATCGAGCCTTTCATGCGGGTGATAATCTGTTTGGAGATCGCCAGTCCAAGCCCGATGCCCTGGGCGCTTGGCTGTTTGCGCTGATATTTGACAAAGATAGCGGCTTGATCATCAGGGGCGATACCTGGACCATTATCAGAAATAATGGTGCTGAAGCTGTCCTTGGCGACTTTGATGTCGATGGAGACGCGCGGCTGTTTTTGATCGCTGAACTTGATGGCGTTGGACAAGATGTTGATATAGACCTGTTTCAACCGGTCCGGGTCGGCATGGGTTGACCAGTCGCTGGCCGTGGATCTATCGGTCAGTGTGACATTTTTTTGCTGCACGAGGCCATCAAGAGAGGCAATCGCTTCTCGCAGGATGATGGAGGGCTTGATGGATTTGGCCTCCCACGGGCCGTAGTCATTTTCCAGCAGATTAATATCAAGGATCTCGTCGAGCAATCGCGTCAGGCGCTGGCTTTCAGAAACAATGATTTTCAAAAACTGCTCGTGTTTTTCTCCATCCAGACCGTCCGTATCAAGCAGGATTTCCGAAAAAGAGCGGATCGATGTCATGGGGGTGCGTAGCTCATGGGAGACATGGCTCAAAAAATCATCCTTGTGTCGATCTATCCGTTTGAGCTGATCATTGGCGGCGCGCAGGCGGGCCGTGGTTTCTTCCAGCTGTTGCGATTTTTGTTCGAGCTGGTGCGAGTAGGCAATGACCTGTTGGGTCTCATCGAGAATTTCGATCATTTCATCAATGCCGATTTCTTCGCCCTCAATGACCCGTGATACCATGATGCGTGCCGAGGCGGCGCCAATGGTGCCAGCCATTTGGCGCTCGACGGCGGCGACCAGGGAGGCATCTGGTTCGGGCAAGCCACTGACGCCCTGCCTGGTGGAAAATTCCTTGAACAGTTTTTGGGTTGGAGCGGTGCCAAGAATGCGCTGGCTCAGGGCGACCAGTTCGCCAGAGCGCACCGAGCGCCCTGAAAGAGGCACGTCAGGACTGAACGGGGTTTTGAACGCATCGACAAACAAGGAGCCTTGCAAGCGCTCCAGTGCCCCTGGTTTGGTGGTCAAGGAGATGAAAACGTAAATGCCGATATTGGCGCAATAGCTCCAGAATAAGGAATGTACCAAGGGATCCCAGCCGGTCGCTCCAAACAGGGCCTCGGGGCGTAAAAAGGCGATACCGGCCAGGCCGTTTTCAAGTATGCCGCTGATCAGGCCAGCATGCTCGAACACCGGTACTAGCAGAGTGAAGGCCCAGACGATAAAACCAGCGCAAAGACCAGCAAAGGCACCAAGCTCGGTGCCGTGTTTCCAGAAGATGCCGCCAATGATCACCGGCAGGAATTGTGCTGAGGCGGCAAAGGCGATGAGGCCAATGGAGGCCAGGGCGTCAGATCCGGTGCTGAAGCGATAATAGACATAGCCCAATATAAGGATGGCGACGATGCTGATGCGCCGGATGGTCAGTAAAATACCGGTAAAATCGGCGCCTCGTTCCAGTTCCGTGTGACGAAGCCGCAGCAGTAACGGCATGACAAGATGATTGGAGATCATGATAGACAAGGCCATGCTGGCCACCATCATCATGGATGTTGCCGACGAAAAGCCGCCAATAAAGGCCAGCAGCGATAGTTCCTCATAGCCAAGCGCCATGGGAACCGTGAGCAAAAACTGGTCGGGGTTGGAGCCAGCTGGCAAGATGGTGAGGCCGGCAACGGCAAGGGGGATGACAAACAAGGAGATCAGCAAAAGATATAAGGGGAACAGCCAGGAGGCCTTTTGCAGATTACGCTCATTGGCTATTTCTACCACGGTGATTTGAAACTGGCGCGGCAGGCAAATGATCGCCGAGGCCGACAGGATCAGCATGGTCAGCCAGCGAGGTCCAAATTGATCGGGAAACGAAAAGCGCTGCGACAAAGCGGGGTCCAGCGCAATCGCCGAGAGTATATTGCCCCCGCCAGGGGCCCGCACGCTGAACATCACAAATAGTCCAACGGCCAAAAAGGCAAACAGCTTGACCAGCGATTCAATAGCGATGGCGGCGACGACCCCGTGGTGATGTTCCTCCACGCCAACGGTTCTGGCACCAAACAGCACAAGGAAAATACCCATTGAGGCGGCCACCCAAAAGCCGGTATCGGAATAAAAGCTGTGGGCAATGCTGGAAGCGGCAATCGGCAGGCCCGGCACTTGGGTGATGACATTGAAACTGGTGGCAACGGCTTTGAGCTGCAAGGCAATATAGGGGGTTGTGCCGATCACCGCCATGATGGTCACGAGGGCGGCGAGACGGGCGCTTTTGCCATAGCGCGACGAGATGAAGTCGGCGATCGAGGTGATATGGTGAGATTTGCTGATGCGCACCAGCTTGCGCAACACAAACCACCAGCCAAAAAACACCAGTGATGGCCCGATATAGATGGTCAGGAATTCAAGCCCGTTGCGCGCCGCAGAACCAACAGCGCCATAAAAAGTCCAGGAGGTACAATAGACGGTCAGCGACAAGGTGTAGATCAAGGGCGAGTTGATCATCCGCGATTTATTATTGACCGCCAGTCGATTGACGAAAAAGGCCAGTAAAAATAAAAGCGCCAGATAGCTTGCCGAGGTGATGAGCACCAATCCTGAATTGAGCATGGTGGTTGGCCTAGCCCTTATGAGACGGGTTAGGCGGCACGGGGGAGGCAGGGGGCGCCTTGAAAGCTGTGGCGTCGTTAACAAGGTGCTGCGTCAGTTTTCTTGAGATCAAAATCAGCGCGAACCACATGGCAAAAAGATATACAGGAAGCAGGGGAACGCCAAATATCGTGGTGCCGGGATGAAACAAAAACAGCACGGGCGGTGTAAACAAAAACAGTCCGACCCACGGCATCAAGGTAGCAAGATCTTTGAGGCGACCTTTATCCATGTAAAATCGGTGCTCCCTTTTAGTGTGGTATGCTTTCCAGCAGTTCTAACACGCTTTCGACGACATTATTGTTGGCATAGGGTTTGGTGATGAATTTATCTGCGCCAAGCTCCATCACCCGGCGTCGATCATTTTCTTGCCCCTTGGCCGATAGCACGAGCACTTTGATGTCTTTTAGCTCCCCCTCGGAGCGCAGGATCTTGAGGACCTCAAAGCCGGTCAGATGCTCCATCATCAAATCCAGCAATAAAATATCCGGGGGGTTTTTGCGGAGCATGTCGAGGGTTTGGCGTCCATCCACCGCGACTTCCACATCGAGACCTTCTTTTTCCAGTAGAAAACTGAGCGATTGCACAATATAGGGCTCGTCTTCAGCGATTAGTACGGTTCGGTGCATGGGCTGCCATTCTCAAATGGTGATCGGTTTCGTTTGATTAAAGGCAATTTAGCATGATTTGGGGGCGGCGCAAAAATCATTCCTTACAAGGTGCCTAACACGGACCCGTGCGCCCGGTGCTGGCAGGAGCGCCGCGAGCAGGTGCGGCAGTGAAGGCCAAGGGGGGTGAGGTGCTGGTCGCCGCGCCCCGACAAATGGTCGCCATACAAAACCTGGTCAATATAGTGTCCCTCGCAGGCGATCATGATCGCATACATGCGGTCCGGCTCCCCATAGGCCCCCACATGCTTAGAGACGGTCCGGGCGATATACAGATTTTTCTCGCCCTCGGGCAGAGCGCCAATTTGTGTGCAGATTTGCCCCGGCGTTAAAAAGGCGCGATAGGCAAGCAGCAAGGGGCAGGCCCCATCGCCGCGCGGCAGGGGCAGATTGGGCAGGCTGTAGCGCTTGGAAATATTGCCCGCTGGATCGACCCGCAAAAAAGCAAAAGGCACGCCGGGAGCTGTTGGGCGTTTGAGGGTGGTGAAGCGATGGCAGATCTGCTCGAAACTGCCGCCAAAGGCGCGGCGCAGCAACTGAATATCATAGCGCGTCTTTTCGCTGGCCTCCAGAAAAGGCTCATAGGGAAACAAGAAAGCGCTGGCCGCATAGTTTAACAAGGCGCGCAGGGCCCCTTGATACACTTCGCCTGTCAGATCGGCACTTTTGAGGATGCCAGCCAGGGCATCGCCATATTCCAGCTCGAACAGATGTTGCGCCAGTTGAAAGCGTGCGGAGGCCTCTGGCAGCGTATTGGCAAGATAAAGCGAGCGGCTTTTCGGGTCATATTTATACTGACTGGCGGTGCCGGGGGTTGAGCGTGCCTGTGGCGTCCGAAATTCAATCTTGGTGCCGTGTTTTTCTTGCAAATAGTCGAACAGGGCATCGCTGAGGCGGTGGCCTGACTTGTCGATGCGGGTGCGCAGGCTGGTGGCTGCGTCTTCGAGTTCCTCGAAATAATTGTGCCGGTCAATCAAGAAATCATTGACCTGATCGGCGGGAGTGGAAGAGCGCGGTGACTTGCCGGGTTCATTGATGAATTCAAACAACGACTTGGCGGCAATGCCAAGCTTGCGGCTTTCCGCTGAAATACCCGTAGTCATGCTGTTGCGCACGTCATCGGGCAGATCGGGGACTTCTTCCAGGATTTCGGAAAACGAGCGGATGGAGGTGATGATATTCATGATCTGGTGGGAGCTCTCCACCATATAGGGGTCGCTGTTGAGGCGCTGCGACATGGCCTCCAGCGCTTCACTGCAGGCCTGGTTGGAGCGGTATAATTTGAGGATACCTTGCGCCCATCGCGGATGATTGGCGACAATTTCTTTGGGGGCTTTGGGTTCCAGCCGCGACAGGCGAAACAATGGTTCTGCGGCAAGATTTTCAAGGTCGTGAATGAGGCGTGCATCCTGCGGGGTGGACAAATGCTGCGGATCAATATCGAGGGCGCGCGTCAGCTTGGCGACCAGTGCGGGGCCAATATTGCGCTTATTGTGCTCAATCAGGTTCAAATAGCTCACCGAAATGCCGATTGAACGGGCAAGATCTGATTGAGTGATGCCCTTTTTTTTGCGCACCGAGCGCAGCCTGGGGCCAAGTGGGGTCACGAGAATTCCTTGCTATGTCGCCTTTTGAGGTTAGGGGGAAATACCTATCTTCTTGAATCTCTTGCACAATAGCACGGTTTTACAGTTTTACAAATTCACATATTTCACTTGTGTAAATTTTACAAAAAAACCGATAATAAACAATAGTTTAAATATAAATTTACAACGGGCCGGATATCAGTTAGCGTTTCTCAAAAAAGTAAACTGCGTCTTGTCGACGCATGAAGTGCTGCCTTACAGGCTTTCCTTCGAGAAGCCAGGGCGTTGTTCGAGAAAGAGTGTTTAACAAACCAGAGAGGACAGTTATGACTAAGAAAACAAGTAACATTGCCACGAGGCGGACCATCTTGAAGGCTGGTGCTGGCCTTGGTGCCTTTGCACTGACGAGTGGCGTCGCCCCTCTTCATTTTATTCGCGAAGCTCATGCCGCTGATTATTGCAACAAGCCAACCGGCAAGACCGTGACGCTCGGTTTCAACGTCCCGCAGACCGGCGCTTATGCTGATGAAGGCGCCGATGAATTGCGCGCTTACAAGCTGGCTGTCAAGCATTTGAACGGCGAAGGCGATGGCGGCATGCTGTCTACCTTCAAGCCGTCTGTCCTCAAGGGCAACGGCGTGCTGGGTAAAAAAGTGGCCTTCGTGACCGGTGATACACAAACCAAGTCACCAGCGGCACGTGCCTCTGCCAAGCGCATGATCGAAAAAGACAATGCCGTGATGATCACCGGTGGTTCCTCCTCTGGTGTGGCCATTGCTGTGCAGGGTCTTTGTCAAGAAGCCGGCGTTATTTTTATGGCCGGTCTGACCCATTCCAATGACACCACCGGCAAGGACAGACGTGCCAATGGTTTCCGCCATTTCTTCAATACGCACATGTCGGGCGCAGCGCTTGGTCCCGTGCTTGAAAAAGCCTATGGCAAGGTACGCAATGCCTATCATTTGACCGCTGACTATACCTGGGGCTGGTCACAACAAAAATCCATGAAGGAATCCACCGAGGCCATCGGCTGGAAGACCACCAAAACAGTTAAAACCCCTGTGGGCGCGGGTGATTTCTCGCAATATATCACTCCGGTTCTGAATTCTGGTGCAGATGTTCTGATCCTCAACCATTACGGCAAGGATATGGTCAACTCACTGACCCAGGCGGTGCAGTTTGGTCTGCGTGACAAGCAGGTCAATGGCAAGAATTTCGAGATTATTGTGCCTTTGTTCTCTCGCTTGATGGCGCAGGGTGCGGGCGATGCCATCAAGGGTATCTTTGGATCGACAAACTGGAACTGGTCGCTGAAGGATGAAGGATCAAAAGCCTTCGTCAAAAGCTTTGGTGCCGAATATGGTGCTCCTCCTTCCATGGCCGCTCATACCTGCTATGTGCAGACCTTGCTCTATGCAAATGCTGCCGAAATGGCAGGAACCTTCTCGCCTGTCGGTATTGTCAAATCGCTTGAAGGCTTCAAGTTTGATGGTCTTGGCAATGGTCCAACGGAATATCGTGCGGCTGATCATCAGTGCTTTAAAGATGTGCTGGTGGTGCGCGGCAATGAGAAGCCGACAACAAAATTCGATCTGCTCGAGGTTGTGGAAGTCACACCGCGCTCTCAGGTTGAATATGATGACAAAATGCTTGGTGGTAGTCTTGGTCCTGTTAACTCCAAGCCTTGCTAGTTCAAGGATCTGATTGACATCGCTCCCCCCGGATTTTAGCTTTCCGGGGGGGCGAACTCCCTCTTTGATCCTGAACCGGGTTATAACAATAATAATAACATGCCCGGCCAGATCGAAAATCGACACTTTAGCGAATTGTGAGCGTGGGGCTCGGGGAATAGGGAACTGATGGACGCCATTTTTTTGCAATTTCTAAACGGCTTGGACAAGGGCGGTGCCTATGCGCTGATTGCTCTTGGGCTGACATTGGCTTTTGGAACATTGGGTATTGTCAACTTTGCGCACGGGGCTTTGTTTATGCTCGGTGCCTTTTGTGCTGTCGCCTTTAACAAGCTGATCAATCTGGACCAGGTTGTTCTCGATCCGGTTTTGAAAACCGCCTGGGGGACACCCATAGAAATCCGGACGCCCTATGTGGAAACATGGTTCGGCGATTTCGGCGCTTTCTTGATTAATTATTCCGTCCCCATGTCCATTTTACTGGTCATTCCCTTCATGCTGCTGGTGGGTGTGGTGATGGAGCGCGGGCTCATCAAGCATTTTTATAACCGCCCTCATGCGGACCAGATACTTGTGACCTTTGGCCTGGCCATTGTGCTGCAGGAAATCGTCAAACATTATTTCGGAGCCAATCCGATTCCCCAGCCGGCTCCTGATATCGTATCGGGCAGCGCCAATATCGGGCTGTGGCTGGGCCTTGGCGAGAATGTGGTCTATCCTTGGTGGCGGCTTGTCTATTTTGGTTTTTCGGCCTTTGTGATTTTCTCGGTGTTCGCCTTTTTGCAGTTCACGACTTTTGGCATGGTAGTGCGCGCTGGGATGCGCGACCGCGAAACAGTGGCGCTTATGGGCATTAATATCGAGCGCCGCTTTACCATTGTTTTTGGATTGGCGGCCGTGGTTGCCGGACTGGCTGGTGCCATGTACACCCCCATCCTGCCTCCAGACTATCATATTGGCATGGACTTTTTGGTCTTGTCCTTTGTTGTTGTCGTGGTGGGGGGCATGGGATCGCTTGGCGGCGCGGTTGCTGCCGGTTTTTTGCTGGGCATCTTGCAATCCTTTGCCTCGATGAATGAAGTCAAAAGCTTATTTCCCGGAATTGACCAGATCATTATCTATCTGGTTGCGGTTGTGATCCTGCTGGTCAGACCGCGCGGTCTGCTGGGCCGCAAGGGCGTGATGGAGGATTAACGGCAATGTTTGGGAATTCTGTACGAGGCGACTGGATCTTGCTGTTGGTGTTCTCGGTGGTGGTGCTGACCTTGCCCATTACCCTGGCCCCGATTGGCGCGGCTTATCCTGATCTGCTGCAAAAATTTGCGATTTTCGGGCTGTTCGCCATCGGCTTCAACATCTTGTTTGGGCTGACCGGCTATTTGTCCTTTGGCCATGCCGCCTTTCTTGGGGTGGGGTCTTATGCCTCCGTGTGGGTGTTCAAGCTGTTCACCATGGATGTCCTGCCAGCTGTGATGTTTTCTATTTTGATCGCGGGAATATTTGCGCTGGTTATCGGCTATGTCAGCCTGCGCCGCTCGGGGATTTATTTCTCCATTCTGACGCTGGCTTTTGCCCAGATGTCCTATAATCTGGCCTATTCCGTTTTGACCCCGCTGACCAATGGCGAAACCGCCCTGCAGATCAGGCAGCTGGCACCCGCTGATCGGGGGCCGGACTATGTATTGAATTTGCTGGACGAGGATTTGCGGCTGGTTGACCAGATGTTTGGGGTTGTCGAGCATGGCATTCCCATTACCAATCTGTTTAGCCTAAAGATGAGCGGCTATCCCGGCTTTTATTTTTGCGCCGTTTTGCTGATCATCGGCTTTTTCATTGCCATGCGGATTTCGCGCTCTAATTTTGGCATGATGCTGCGCGCCATCAAGTCCAACCAGACCCGTCTCAATTATACCGGCATCAATACAAGACCTTATCTGCTGGCGGCGTTCGTTATTTCGGGCATGTATGCCGGGCTGGCCGGGGCGTCGATGGCCGTGACAGATCCTCTGGCGGGAGCCGAGCGCATGCAATGGACGGCATCTGGTGAAGTCGTGCTGATGACCATTTTGGGTGGCGTTGGTACGCTGCTTGGTCCGGTGCTCGGGGCGGCAATTATCAAATATTTCGAAAATATTTTCTCGTCCATCAATACCGGCATATTGGAAAATCTGTTTTCGTTCCTGCCGTCTGGACTGCAAGAGGTGTTTGTGGTTGTGGTTGGCATGTTTGTTGGCTCCGGCTGGCATCTGACGCTTGGCCTGTTGTTCATGATCATCGTGATTTTCCTGCCCGGTGGCATGATGGAGGGATTTGCCCGGCTTTTTGGACTGTTCCGCCGCAACAAGAATGACCCCGCGGCCCCGGCTGCTGCTTCGGGTGAGGCTGCTACTGAGACTTCCCGGGAACAAAAAACCAGTGGGGAGGGCTAGATCATGGCGATGCTTGAAGTTGCGGATGTCAATAAGAGTTTTGGTGGGTTGCACGCCTTGTCGGCTGTCAATCTGACCGTCAAAGAAGGCGCGGTTCACGCGATTATCGGCCCCAACGGGGCGGGTAAATCTACGCTGCTCAACTGCTTTGTAGGGCGCCTTGTGCCAGACAGCGGTACCGTGATGTTCAACGGCACCTCGCTGATTGGCATGAACCCGTACGAAATCAATCAAACCGGGGTGGCGCGGGTGTTCCAGACCCCGGAAATATTCGAGGATCTCAGCCTCATCGACAATGTGATGATCCCGGCCTTTGCCAAGGCGGACGGTGCTTTTCGCCTCAATGCCTGGCGCCATGTCGGCTCGCGCACCAAGATCCGTGCCAAAGCCGAGCATGCACTGGAAGATGTGGGGCTGGCTGATCAGAGAAATCTTGTTTGTTCAAGTCTGTCGCGCGGCGACAAGCGGCGGCTGGAGCTGGCCATGTGTCTTATTCAGGATCCAAAACTGCTTTTGCTTGATGAGCCGACCGCTGGCATGTCGAGGGCAGATACCAATGCAACAATCGACCTGCTGAAGAAAATCGGCGAGCGCGGCATCACCAAAGTCATTATCGAACATGACATGCATGTGGTGTTTTCACTGGCCAGTACCATTTCCGTTCTGGCGCAAGGGACCTTCATTGCCGAGGGGACACCCGAGGAAATCAAGGGCAGCCGGGTTGTTCAAGAAGCCTATCTTGGAGGTGAGCAGGAATGACCGATAAAGTATTTTTTTCGGCCCGCGATCTGCACGCTTATTATGGCGAAAGCTATATTGTGCAAGGGGTGAGTTTTGACATTAACGAGGGCGAAATCCTCGCTCTTTTGGGGCGCAACGGGGCGGGCAAAACTTCGACGCTGCGCACCATTGCCCGCACCAATGATCCACAGCTCCAGCAAGGTGAAATCTGGATGGATGGCCATCCTTTGCATGAGATGAAAGCCTATGAGGCCGCGCGGCTGGGGGTTTCTTTGGTGCAAGAGGATCGCTGCATCATTGCGGGGCTGACGGTTGAGGAAAATCTCAAACTGGCGCAGATCGCCGAACCTATTGGCTGGTCGCTCGATAAAATATATGAGCATTTTCCCCGCCTTGCCGAGCGCCGCAAGCAAGATGGCACCACCTTGTCGGGCGGTGAACAGCAAATGCTGGCCGTTGCCAGAGCGCTGGCGCGGGATATTAAATTCTTGTTGCTGGACGAGCCCTTTGAAGGATTGGCACCGGTGATCGTGCAAGAGATCGAGCGGATATTGCAAGGCATCAAGGCGCTTGGCATCACGACTATTCTGGTCGAGCAGAACGCCGTTGCTGCGTTGAAGCTGGCCGATCGTGCGATGATCCTTGATACGGGTAAAATCGTCTTTGACGGCACGGCTCAAGAGGTGCTCGACAATACCGAATTGCGCCATCAATATCTGGCGATTTAAGCCCCTTATAATGCCAACCGCCCTTGATAGAAATCTGTATCAGGTGCGGTTGGTATAATTGTCCTGGATCAAGGTAAAGCCTGCCAAACCCCTCCATGATTATCTGGCATGGCCGGAATGCTCCCGCTATTGGTTGTCTGGCTGCTTGCGCCGTTACTGGAGCCAATTTCAAAGGTGGTATAAGCATGATCAAAGACATTCTCGTTCATCTCGAGGCCAGCGACACCAGCGCTCAATGCGTGGAAGCCGCTGCCCTGCTGGCAAAGCGCAAGGGTGCCCATCTGATAGGTTTGGCGTTTGCGCTGGAATCTTCGCTGCTGCAATATTATGGTGGTAAGCTGGACATTGATATGGGGGACCGCAATTTCGACGCCACCCGCAAGGCGGCGCAAGCGGCCATCGATATTTTTGATCAAGGCACCAAAACTTTTGATATTAGTGTGGAAAGCCGCATTGTTGAATGTTCGACCATGGAGCTGGCGGAGAAAATTGCCTTCGAGGCGCGCCATGTTGATATGACGTTTCTCGAACAACCCAGCCCGGACCGCGCCAATCGCGGCCTCATGTCTTCCTTGCTGGAGGGGGCTTTGTTCAATACCGGGCGACCGGTTTATATCGTGCCTTATATCGGGCGGCGGCAAACGCGCGTACGCAAGGCGGTGATCGCCTGGGATGGCAGCTACAAATCGGCGCGCGCCGTCAATGATGCCATTCCTCTTTTGCAAGATCGCGGCGAAACGGTTGTACTGATTGTTGATCCAGACAAGCGCAAGACATCTCACGGCGACCATCCTGGCGCTGATATAGCCGCTCATCTTGAGCGTCACGGAATCAAGGCGAGCATCGTCAAGCAGCCCTCTGGCGGGCTTGATATTTCAAACACCATTCTCAACTTCATCTCCGATTCCGGGGCGGATTTGCTGGTGATGGGAGCCTATGGACATTCGCGGCTGAGGGAGCGCACCTTTGGCGGTGTTACCCGCACAATTCTCGACCAGATGACCGTTCCCGTGCTGATGTCCAATTAAAATTTGATCAACCGCTCCCGTTATGGTCCATGATAGTCTCAAAAATCCAAGGATTGAGGGGATGGCATGGATCACAATATCGACGGCAGCGCAGTCACAGGCGCTCAGCCGACATTACGCGAAGCATTTGGGCTATGGTGGCAGATCGGTATTTTGTCATTTGGCGGGCCAGCGGCTCAAATCGCCTTGATGCACAAGATGATTGTCGATGAGAAAAAATGGCTGGGAGAGCGCCAGTTCCTGAATGCCTTGAGCTTTTGCATGCTGTTGCCTGGCCCCGAGGCCATGCAGCTGGCGACCTATGCGGGATGGCGGATGCACGGGGTGATTGGCGGTTTGATCGCTGGCTTGCTGTTTGTAATCCCCGGGGCAATCATCGTTTTGATATTGGCGATGATGTACGCGGCCTTTGGCAATGTGCCTGTTGTCGAGGCACTGTTTTTTGGCATCAAGGCGGCGGTGCTTATTATCGTCATTGAGGCGCTTTTGCGCATCGCCAAAAAAGCGCTGAAACGGCCAGAACACTGGTGGCTGGCGGGTGCTTCATTTGTGGCGATTTTCTTCTTCGCCTTGCCGTTTCCGCTGATTGTATTGCTGGCTGGCCTCTATGGCTTTATGCGTGTGACCTCAAGCGAAGAGCCAGAGCATCATGTCGCCATCTCGATCAAGCCAGCTGCCACCATCAAGACCGTGGCGCTTTGGCTGGCCATCTGGCTGCTACCCCTGATCGCCCTTTCCAGCGCTCTGGGAGAAGGGCAGATCCTGTCCCAAATTGGTTGGTTTTTCTCCAAACTGGCGGTCGTGACATTTGGCGGCGCTTATGCGGTGCTGGCCTATATGGGGCAAGACGTGGTGACCTCATTTGGCTGGCTAGAGGCGGGGCAGATGATGGATGGTCTGGGACTGGCGGAAACCACTCCTGGCCCGTTGATCCTGGTGACCGAATTTGTCGGCTATATGGCGGCTTATCAGCAAGGCGGGCAATCGGCCCTGTTAATGGGGATTGCCGGGGCTACTGTGGCCCTGTGGGCGACCTTTGCTCCGTGCTTTTTGTGGATTTTTGCCGGTGCTCCCTATATTGAGTGGATTAGTGCCCAACCCCGCTTGAAAGGGGCACTTACCGGTATTACCGCTGCTGTTGTCGGCGTTATTCTCAATCTCTCGTTGTGGTTCGCCCTGCATGTGTTCTTTGGCAAGGTTGAGCTGGTGCACAAGGGGCCATTATCCTTGTGGACGCCCGACTTGGCGACCTTGAATACAGGAGTGATCATCCTGGCAGGCATTAGCGGCTATTTGCTGCTGTGGCGCCACTGGGGAATTCCAGCGGTGCTGGCGATTGCCGCTGCTTTGGCGCTTTTATTGCGCTTTGTACCGCTGTTTTGAGGATGGCCTTAATATTGCTTTTCTCTCAAAGCTTGGCTGGACAGGTGCGGGCGGATTTGTTATAGCTGAACGACTGGGCTTGTCGAGGCGAGTGGAGCATGACTTCGCTGGCACATAACTCGTTGAAAGTCCGCACAAATTTGACCTAACAGATTGATCAAAATATTTAACCCGAGAGGATGTGCTCACTTGTTGGTACATGTCAGAGACAATAATGTCGATCAGGCGCTTCGCGCCCTGAAAAAGAAAATGCAGCGCGAAGGCGTATTTCGTGAAATGAAGCTGCGTAATTTCTATGAAAAACCTTCTGAAAAGCGTGCGCGCGAAAAAGGCGAAGCCGTTCGTCGTCAGCGTAAATTGCTCAGGAAACGGGCCCAGCGCGAAGGTTTGTTGCCACATCGTGGTAGCTCGACCTAGAGCATTTTCCACTTGTATTGACGCCGTTTCACCATGACAATGAGGGCGCAGGCCCTTGTTGTTATGGCTTGTGGAGCCTGCCGTTTGCGAGGTGATTGTGGTGAAAGAGCCGCGGTCACTCGGCCATAGCGCCTCTTTGCGTGTTAATTGCCCTTGCAAGTCGTCTGAAAATCAACCATCCTTACACTACCAAAGAATCTTGTATGATTTTGCGGCGATAGCGCGTGTATAAATGAGTATGGATTGATCAAACGGCAAGCGAATGCGGTGATGAAAATAATTGCTTCTTACTCAAAACAAAATCACACGGTCTCCTTGACCGATCATGCCCCATCGTGTGCTCCAAAAGCCACGCAAATGCGCATGCTCATCGCGATTGCCGTTGGTGGTCTGCTGGTAGGTGGTTGCCAGTCCGCCAGCCCGATAAGCGGGTTGGCTGGTTCTGATCTGAACGAGGGGCCCCGGCAAAAAGGCTCGCTTGCCAGAGGCAGTTCATTTCGCCCGGCCAACGAGGCCCGGCCAAAAATTCTGGCCCGCGGGGCACGCCAAAATCTGGCCTCTCTTTCGGAAGTTGTCCGCCGTAATCCAACCGATGTGAACGCTCTTAATATGCGCGGGACGGCTTTTGCCAAGAGCGCGGATTATCGACGGGCATTGGCAGACTTTAACGCTGCGATCGATATCGACCCCCAATATTATCAAGCCTATGGCAATCGGGCGCTTGTTTACATCAAGATGCGGCGCATTGATCTTGCCAAAGCCGATTATGAACAGGCTCTACGCTTGTCTCCGCAATATACTGCTGCCTATCTGGGGCGCGGTCGTTTGCACATGAAAAACAAGAATTTTGCCATGGCGCTGGCTGATTTTCGCCAGACCATCAAACTTGATCCCTCCAATGCCATCGCCTTTTTTCAGCGCGGTGCCACTTATCAGCTGATGGGGCAACATGAAAACGCCATCAGCGATTTTGATATTGCCATTGGTCTCAAGCCTGATACCCCGCAACCCTATTTCGCGCGGGGGCAAAGCCGTTTTGAGTTGCAGCAATATGAAACGGCCTATGACGATTTTTATATTGCCGCCAAGCGAGGCAATGGCAATGCGCGGGCCTGTACCTATCGTGGCTTGTCAGCCGAGCGGTTCGGTGATCCCAAAAAAGCGGTGCGTGCCTATCGGCGAGCGCTCAAGGCAAAACCTAATTTCAAGCCCGCCCTTGAGGGCATGAAACGCCTTGGTGTGAAGGCTGCGTGAACAAGGCTGCAAGGGTGGCTTCCCGGCAAAAGAGCGGCGTCAACGAGCTCGACAAATTCTCCCAGGCGTGGTGTTTATTTGATAGCGGCAAGCACCCCTCAGCGGACAGCGCATTGTTGCTGGAAGATGGCGTGGGGATCATACGCGCCGATCAGATAGGCCAGATTGATGCAGCCATCGAGCAATTATCTGACGCCATTGACAGTGGGCTGACCGCCGCTGGATTTTTTTCCTATGAGCTGGGATACGCGTTGGAGCCCTCCTTGCATCCGTTGATGCCAAAAAACAGGCGGGTGCCGCTGATCTGGTTCGCGCTGTTTCCAAAGGTGCAATATCTGCAAGCGGCGCAGCTTGCAGAATTTTTGGCACGAGAGGATGCTACCAGCAACGTTTCCACACTCAACAATATCCATGCGTCCTGGGCCAGGCGGGACTATTTGCGCCGTTTTGCGCGGGTCAAGGAGTTGATTGGCGCGGGTGATATTTATCAGGTCAATCTGGCGTTAAAGCTCGGCCTTGAGTATCAAGGATCGCCCTTTGCTCTGTATGCGGATTTGCGAAAGCGACAGCCCGTGTCCCACGGGGCCTATCTGCAATGTGCCGATTTTTCGATTCCGTCCCATTCTCCCGAATTGTTTTTTGACATCAAAAACGGTCACATCACCACCAGACCCATGAAGGGCACGATCAGGCGCGGGGCCACATCCAGCGAAGATCAGGCGCTATCGCGAGAGCTGCAAGAAGACCTCAAGAACCGCGCGGAAAACTTGATGATCGTTGATCTCATGCGCAATGATTTGTCGCGCATCTGCGAAGTCGGCAGCGTTGAAGTCAGTAATCTGTATGAGGTCACGGCATTTCCAACGCTCCATCAAATGACCTCTGACGTCACTGGCCGCTTGCGCGATGAGGTGCGGCTCTATGATATTATAAATGCGCTGATGCCGGCTGGTTCGATCACGGGTGCGCCAAAAATCCGCGCCCAGCAGGTCATTTGCGACTTGGAAGAGCAGCCGCGCGGCGTCTATTGCGGGGCCATCGGCGTGCTTGATCGCGATCCAAAGTCGCGCCAGCTATCGGCTCGTTTCAATGTGGCGATCAGAACCTTGACCCTGTTTCTAGACGGCCATGGAGAAACTGCAATCGGCTCTGGCGTGGTGCAGGACAGCAAGGGGGACGCCGAATATGAGGAATGTCTGCTGAAGGCAAAATTCATGACCCCTGCCGATGTGGTGCAGCCCGGTTTTGAGCTTATCGAGACCATGCGCCTCGATCCTGGTGGGCGCTATTATTTACGCGAGCGCCATCTCTCTCGCCTCGCGCACTCAAGTGCCGAGCTGGGGTTTTCATACCCTCGCCAAGCGATTGTTGAAGCACTCGGCGAGCTTGCCAGGGAGTTGACTGGTCACACCTGTCTTGTGCGTTATTGTTGTCAGCAGACGGTGAGTTTACACTGACCTCGACACAAATCGATCCGCCTGACCCTGTCAAAAGCATCCGTTTTGTCATATCCGACAAGCGCGTTGAAAGCGGCGACACATTGCTGGCTCACAAAACCACCAGACGGGAATTGTTCGATGAGCAATGGGCGAGCGCCAACCAGCAGTGGGGCGCAAATGAGGTGTTGTTTTTAAATGAGCGCCGGGAGCTGACCGAGGGATCTCGCTCAACATTATTCATTGAACGAGATGGCAAACTGCTTACACCACCGCTGACATGCGGATTGCTGCCCGGCACCTTGCGCGAAGAGCTGATCGCCAAGGGCCGCGTCGTGGAGACAGTCCTTACGCTCGATGATCTCAAGGAGGGGAAGGTATTTTTTGGAAATTCGGTGCGTGGTTTGCAGCCGGCCCGGTTGCTTGAGGGGGAATGACCTCGCCGGTCAGGCGTGCTGCGCGCACTGCGCCAAGGGCGCGCCCTTGGAACCCGGTTTGGTGGGGGGGAAGGTGTGGGGTGTCAATAGCGACAGCGTATTGCACCGATTTGAGTTCGCTTGGTAATTTTGTGCGTGGTTTGCAGCTGGCCCGGTTGCTTGAGGGGGAATGACCTCGCCGGTCGGGCGTGCTGCGCGCACGGCGCCAAGGGCGGGCCCTTGGAACCCGGTTTGGTGGGGGGGAAGGTGTGGGGTGTCAATAGCGACAGTCATAAAGTGGGGCTTGGGGACTAGTGGCCTGCCTCACTTTAAATATAGGGTTTCGTGAGCTGCGCGAGGACTGGATATGACTTATGTGCAGCCCCCATCCGGCTCCTCAGGCTTGTCCGGGGAGCAAGTATAAAACACCATTCAATTTAAGAGAGACAAGCCACTAGTCTCCAGCGCCGAGCGCGCAGCACGCCTGATCGGCGAGGTCATTAATCGTCAATAAAAAAATGCCGGTGACGCAAGCCACCGGCATTTTATAATTTTCAGATCCTTGATCCGCCGCGCTTTGCGCGCTGCCGCGAAGGCCCAGCATTAGCTGGAATAGCGATGAGCGCGAAACTCCGACGCCAGGGGAGGCAAGCGTGACCACGCGCCGCGCTTTGCGCGCTCCCGCGAAGGCCCAGCGTTAGCTGGAATGGCCGTGAGCGCAATTAACGTGAATAGAATTCCACCACAAGGTTTGGTTCCATGACCACGGGATAGGGCACTTCGGCCAGTTCTGGTGTGCGCACGAAGGTAGATTTGAGCTTCCCGTGATCGACATCGAGATAATCGGGGATGTCGCGTTCGGGGCTGCCGGCTGCTTCGATGACGATGGCCAGATCGCGTGATTTCTCGCGAATTTCGATGACATCGCCTTCTTTGCAGCGATAGGACGGGATGTTGACCCGTTGGCCATTGACCTTGACATGACCATGGCTGACAAACTGGCGCGCCGAAAATACGGTTGGCACAAATTTGGAGCGATAGACTACGGCGTCGAGGCGGAGTTCAAGCAGACCGATCAGATTTTCGGAGGTATCGCCTTTCATGCGGTCAGCGGCACCATAGATGCGCTTGAACTGCTTTTCGGTGATATTGCCGTAATAGCCTTTGAGTTTTTGTTTGGCGCGCAACTGAATACCAAAATCGGAGAGTTTACCGCGACGGCGTCCCTGTCCGTGTTGACCGGGGCCGTATTCTTTGCGGTTAACCGGGCTCTTGGGGCGACCCCAGATGTTTTCGCCCATGCGGCGGTCGATTTTATATTTGGCGCGAATTCTTTTCGTCATGGATTTGCGTGTCCCTTAGACTTGATGCAAAAATATTATGGGATGAAACCTGCTCTCCTTTGGGCCTTTTGAGCGCCCCGACAGCACCAGAAGCCATATCTTCCAGCCACAAGCAAGTGATCCCCCCAACAATTTGTCGAGGTGATCGGCTATTTTTAGGTATTGAAGTGGTTTTTGTCAAGGACTATGCGGAGATATTGAGCAGCTCCTTCAACACGATATTGTTGCGGATTATTCAGACAGGGGCGTTGTCAGGTGGAAACTGGCGGCCATGCGGCGGTATTCGGGCAAATAGTGAGCAAATTGCGGGCGTGGTGCAACGCCGACAATGCGGAAATAGCCGCCCTTTGGATTGGCAAGCACCAGCTGATAGATGCCGACCGGCTTGCCATCAGATTTGTTGATGGCGGTGGCTGACAGTCCATAGCCTTGCATGCCGTCCACCATCAGGTCTTCTTCCGCCGTCAGCTTCATCTTGCGAAAGCGCGCAAAATTTGCCATCAGCTTGCGCCCGGTGTCCTTGAGGCCTGTGAGCTTGTGGCGCGATATAGAGGGGGCAATGACAAACAAGGGTTTGCCACGTTTCTTTGGCGCGCGCGGTTGTTTGAGGGCAAATATGGTGGTGGAACCAGCAATCGTGCTGCGCTCGACAAATGCCCCCATATAATCCAGATAATAGTTTTTGGCAGCCCGCGCACGTTTGCTGGCAAGCGAGGCCTTGGCCAGAATATTCTTGGCACCGATATAGCTTAGCGGGGTTTCTACCTGTTCAATCGGGTTGACGGTGATGGTCACGTAAGCGGCGCGTTCCTGGTTTCTGAAAATCAGCAGATATTTATCGAACTGGCCAACCGGCGTATGTTGGCGCGCAAAGAAAAACAGATGCTCATCGTGGCGGCCATTGAGTTTCTCGCGCCGCACTTCGCTATAGCCCTTGTTGGCCAGTTCGCGTTCAAAGCGGTGGGTAAACTGGCTATAGGCTTCGCGGGGCAAGTCCAGCACCATGATGGTTGCCCCGGCATCCCTGGAGAAAAAACCGGCAAACCGGTGCTGGGACTTAAAGCTTTTGGGCAAGGAGAGCACCACATAGCTGTTATTGGCCTGAATGGAGCGGGCCTGGACTTTGGGGGTGATGATCAGCAGTTGCAGAGCCAGTAGCAGGGCTGCAAAAGCGTATATTTTGGTCTTTCCTGTCATCATATCACCGTCCAGGCGCTGTTTTTTTAATTTATTGGTTTGTCACTTTACAAAAAAGGAATCAAGAATCACTAACAGATCATCATAGTGTGAGACTATTGCATCTGGATGGAAGTTGGCAACCGGTTCGGGGGAATAGCCAAAATCGACGGCAATGACCGGTATATTGGCAGCTTGTGCGGCCTTGATATCTGTTTCACTGTCGCCAATCATGATGGCTTGCTCGGGGGACATGCCAAGAGCTTTGATGGTTCCCAAAATATGCCCCGGATGGGGTTTTTTTACCGCCAGCGTATCGACCCCGATGAGGGCGCTGAAATAATGATCCATGTCGAGACTTTCGAGCAATCGCCTCGACAAGGCTTCACTCTTATTGGTGCAAATGCCCAAAGGGAGCCCCCTTTGCGACAATTGTTCAAGCGTTTTTATGACCCCTGGAAAAGGCTGGCTATGGACCGCGATATGGTCGCTATAATGAGCGATGAAGCGCTTGGTGAGCTCGTCAAGCTGTGGCGCCGATCGGGGGTTTTGCGCCAGCTCGAAGCCTTTGTCGATCATCGCTCTTGCGCCAAGACTTATCATGGTACGCATCAGTGGCTCGGGGGCTGGCGGGCAGTTTTCTGCCGCCAGCAGATGATTGAGCGTATGGATGAGGTCGGGCGCCGTATCGACAAGGGTACCGTCCAGATCAAACAAAATGGCTGGTTTGTGCGAGGAGAGCATGGGAGCTGATTTATCCTGTTTGCGAGCAAGGCTTGGCAGTGTGGTCATTTCCGGTTAGGTATGGAACACAAATTCACCGATCACAACCATTTGCCTGTTTAGCGCTGATTTGAGTGCCGGGCAATCTGCTTGTAACCGCACACGGAAAAAACGCGATATGAACGATCAGGCACACCAGCAGCTAGAGAGTTGGCGCAAGCAGCTTAAAAAGCATAAATTGCGTATGAAAGATGACCCGCAATTTCTCCCCATCAAGCAGTTGGCCTTCGAAATTTCTCGCGGGCTCGAAAATCAGGGAACAAGTGGCAACGAGCTGCGCAAGGTTTGTGCAACGCTTTGTGATCGCGCCTTGATCCACCGCGCCCACATGATGCGCAAGCGACTTGGCACCAATAATGAAGACGAGGTGTTGGCGCAGTTTCGCAAGCTGGTTGTGGCCTCGACAAGCAAGGATGGCCAAGCAGTCGATTTTGCAGATTTTGCGGATCGATGGGGCAAGCCCCTGCATGGAGCCGTTTTTACCGCTCATCCGACCTTTATGATGTCCCGCGAGTTGCGCGCCATGCTGGTCGAGCTGATTGGTCGCGGCGATGATTTTGATCAAGAGCAGCTTGCCGAAAAACTCACTGGTCTTTCTCATGCCCCCGACGATGATATCAGTTTGGCCAATGAGCATGGGCAGGTGCAAGAGGCGCTTGATTATGCCCAGGAAGCCAATCGGCGTGTGAGCCTGACCATTCTTGAGGTGGCGCAAAAGCAGTATCCTGATGACTGGATGTCGCTTGATCCAAATCCCGTGGAGCTCAATAGCTGGGTCGGCTATGACATGGATGGGCGTAATGATATTCGCTGGTATGACAGTATCCGCTTTCGTCTGACGGAAAAACATTTGCAGATTTCACGTGCCCGCAAGATGAGCGGCGTTGTGGGCGCTGATCTGGGGGCTGGCGAAGCGGCCAACGAGTTGCAAAAACTGGAACAATTGTTTGACACTGAACTGGCGCTGCTGGATCGCCATATTGAGCTGTTTGCCGGGGACCTTGAAGATCCGCGGACCTTATCGATCGCCGCCAATCACTTGACGAAAAATAGCCACAAAGGGCTTGGTGGAGATCTCACCAGAGTACTGGCATTGCTGAACAAAGCTCTTGATCACGCGAGCGATGACGAGGCGCGTTTGCAACTTGTCTTGCTGCGGGCTCGTATCACGGCGCAAGGGCTGGGGACGGCGCGGATGCATTTTCGGGTCAATGCGGCGCAACTGCATAATGTGGCGCGGGCCCCATTGAAGCTTGTTGGCAATGTCGATCTAAGCTCGCGGGTGACGCTGACCAAGCTTGACGAGCTGATCATGGCGACCAAGCCGCAAAAGATCAATTTTGCCTCGCTGGCGCTGGAGCGCGCGACGGCCATTAGCCAGTTTCTGGTGATGACGCAGATCCTCAAACATATTGATAGCACCAGTCCTATTCGCTTGTTGATCGCCGAATGTGAAAACCCGTTTACGGTGCTGGCCGGTGTGTATCTGGCCAAGCTGTACGGGGTTGAAAACCAGATTGATGTATCGCCCTTGCTGGAGACGGAAGAGGCGCTCGACCACGGCGCGCGGATCATCTCACAGCTTTTGAAAACCAGATCTTATCGTCAATATGTAGAGGGACGGGGCCGTCTTTGCGTGCAGACCGGTTTTTCTGATGCCGGGCGGTTTATCGGCCAGATCCCGGCGGCGTTAGCGATTGAGCGCTTTCACGGGCAGCTGGCTGATGTGGTGGCCAAAGAAGCGCCAGAGGGCGATTTTGGCGTGTTGATTTTTGATACCCATGGCGAGAGCATGGGGCGCGGCGCGCATCCCGCCAGCCTGCGCGATCGCTTTGAATATGTGATGACCCCGTGGGTGCGATGGCGCTATCACTCGCTTGATATTCCCCTTCATCATGAAGTGAGTTTTCAAGGCGGCGATGGCTATGTGTTGTTTGGTTCGCACAAGCTGGCGCTGACGACATTTGTATCTATGCTGACATGCAGTTGCGAAGCGACGCTTAAACAGCCTGAAGACCTGTTCTATGATGATCTTGATTTCTCCCTCGATTTTTTCGAGCACATCATGGACTATCAGACCTCGCTTTTTGACAATGAGGACTATCGCGATGCGCTGGGAGCCTTTGGCACCGGCTTGCTGGTAAAGACCGGATCGCGCAAGTCCATTCGCCAGTTCGAGGCTGCTCACGATCAGCGCGCCTTGCTTGGTGAAATGCGGGCCATACCGCATAATGCCATATTGCAGCAGATGGGCTATGTTTTAAACGTCATCAGCGGCGTTGGGGAGACCGTGCGCGAAGAGCATGATCGCTTTGTCGAAATGTACAACGGCTCGGAGCGCTTGCGACGTATCATGTCGCTTGTCCGGCATGCCAGATCGCTGTCGAGCATCAAGACGCTGGCCTCCTACTCGGCTTTGTTTGATGACGCCTTTTGGGTGACGAGACCGCTCAATGATGATGAGATGCATCTCAAAAACGCCTGTATCTATCTGGCTGATCTGTTGCGCGGCGATCGGCGCCATGATGGCATTATGCATCTGGCGACCTATTTGCGTGAAGATGCGGTGCGTTTGCATGATGTGTTTGACGAGCTTGACATCAAGGTCTATCGCAGCAATGAGCAATGGCGCGAAGGGCTTGATATGATGCATGCCCTGCGCATTGCGCTGATCCAGCATATTTACCTGCTGGCGGCGCAAATCCCGGATTTTTCCATGGCCAACGGCATTTCGCGAGAGCGGGTGATCGGCCTCATTATCTCGTTCCATATCACCGACGCGGTGGCTCTGTTGCGCGAGGTTTACCCCGTTTCCATGCCGCAGCCACTTGATTATGATATGGATGAAGAGGCAGGCGACCTGGGCAGTCAGGGGGTCTCTTACGCCTCCATTCAAAATGATCTCATTGACCCCATGGAGCAGACCTATGAGCTGGTTTTGCTGCTTGGAGCCGGTATCGCCCATAATTTCGGGGCGCATGGCTGATCTGGGGCGGATCATTTCAGTAACCCTATTGCCAGTTGAGGGGGGCTTGTCGATAGACTGTGCTGGCGCTTTGGTGTAAATATTGATGACCAGTAAACCTATCTAAGGGATTGACATGTCGCGTAAAAATTATTCTCAAAATCGATTGGCGAGATTGAAAGAACATCTCCAGCATGAGAATTCGGATCTCATGGAAGCAGTCGATAGCTATAGTGAGCTGGATGTCATTGCCTGGCGCATGGGTCTTTTGCCCCGTGGTATCTCTTATGCCAACCATATTTCCTGGTGGCCGCTGGTGTCGATCCTTGGTACTTTTTCGGCTGGTAAATCCAGCTTTATCAATACCTGGCTGGGGGAGGATGTGCAGCGCTCGGGTAATCAGGCGGTGGATGATCGCTTTACCGTGCTCACTTATGGCTCTGATGAAAAGATAAAAACCCTGCCTGGACAAGCGCTTGATAGCGACCCGCGCTTTCCGTTCTACCAGATCAGCAAGGATATTGAGAACGTCTCACCTGGAGATGGCAATCGCATCGACAAGTTTTTGCAGATGAAAGTGGTGCCATCGGATGTGTTGCGCGGCAAGCTGGTGATTGACAGCCCGGGTTTTGACGCCGACGAACAGCGCAAGTCGACCTTGCGTCTGACCAAGCATATTGTGCGCCTAAGTGATCTGGTGCTGGTGTTTTTCGATGCCCGCCATCCTGAAAGTGGCGCCATGCAAGATACGCTCAAACATCTGGTGGAAGAGCATGTGGACAGTATGGATAGCGAGAAATTTATCTATATTCTCAATCAGATCGACACCTCGGCGGCCGACAATAATCTGGAAGATATCGTCGCCTCGTGGCGCTCTTCTCTGGCCCAAAGGGGACTGTCGGCGGGCAAGTTCTATGTCTATTTCAATGATGAAATCGCCGTGCCGGTGGAAAACAAGGATGTCTGGAGCAGCTATAAAGGAAAGCGTGATCAAGATCACAAGCTGATCATGGGGCATCTTGAAGCGCTCAATACGGTGCGCACCTATCGCATTGTCGGCAATCTCAAACTGCTTGCCAATGATATTGAAGGGGAAGTCATTCCGCGGCTCAAAACGGCGCTGGGAAAATGGCGCAATAGTGTGCGTATCACCGACCTTGTATTGCTGGCTTTGATCGCGCTGGTGGCGCTTATTGTGTGGTTTAAAACGGGCTTTGCGCTTGCCACCTGGAAACTGGTGGCGTTGATTGGCGGGGCGCTTGCGACCTTTATTGGCGGTCATTATCTGGCCAGGCGTGCCTTTGCCTCTGTTTATAACAAGGGCCTTGGGGACGAGGATGTTGGTGATCTGGGAGCCGCGTTTGATAAAAACACCAGATGGTTCAGATCCGTCTGGTTGCGCCGCAATCCGGTTGGCTGGAGCACGGGCGTACGGCGCAAACTGGATCACATTCGCAACAAGACCGAGCAAATGATCGAGCACCTCAACAGCAAAAACGCCGACCCGTCGGGACATTTGTCGCAGGCGGCGCGTTCTGCGGCGAAAGCGAAAACTCAAAGTGCAAAGCTAGAGGCGTCCAAGCCAACGGCAGTGGTGACTGCGGGGGATAAAGTCCGCGAAAACGGTAGCGGCGAGCACAAGAGTTCTTAATTAACCCGAACAATGGATAGGGAATATCTCCGGCTTTAAAGAATACGCGTTGATTTAGCCTTATACATCAGTGTCATCCCCGCGAAGGCGGGGAGCCATAACCCCTGACCTGTCATTTTTACGTACAAATCCATCAACAGACTCCCGTTCCAAATTGCAAAGCCAAGGAGTATGGATCCCCGCCTTCGCGGGGATGACAGACATTTATTGTTGTAAATCAATAGCTAATATTTCTGCCTATCAATTATTCGGGTTAACAAGAGCGTTCTTAGGTTGCAAAGTCGCGGCCTGACAAGACCCAGACACGCGATATCTGGCCGATAAAGTAGAGGAGGAGGGGCCGAGCGCCACCCCTCGCCCTTACGTTTTTATTGTGCCTTGCAGCGCTTTTTGTTTTCCCATAGCTGGATCAGTTTGACATTGAGATATTCCAGCGGTTTTTTCAAAATATCCGAGCTGGTGGTCTTGCAGGTCGCATTGTCGAAATACTGAATTCCCAATGGTGTCACGAAGCAATAGCCGTTGCGATCAAAGATTTCATTGCGCGCCCGCCATAGCTCTAGGCAGCTTAACTGTTTGACATCCCGAGGCAATAAGGGCCTTTGTGAACTATCTGAAAATACCGGTTTTTTGTCCCTGACCCCCACTTTGATGAGCGGTACTGGCGAGGAGCTGGCTGCATTGTGGTTGTTGGTTTTCGCCATTGATGCTCCGGCTAGGCTGGCGATATTTGTGCCAAGAGCACCAAGGGTAAGGAAGCCGGCATGCATGACCGAGGGTTTCTTGTTCAACTCGAGCGATCCAAATTGCTGAACTTTTTGTTCTGCTGAGGTTTTGAATTTTCCTTGCGGATAGACCTGTAGATATATTTTGAAGGCGGCAGAATTGGAATTGTTCTTGATGCTATTCCAAAACAGCTCTTCATCACTTTTTTTCTTTTTGTGAAAAAAGAATTTTCCAAACAGGCGGTCCACATAAAAGGGAGCCTGTGACTGGTTTTCGATTTTACTTTCAACGGTCTGCAGGACCGATACCTGGATATTCTTGGCAAGTTGGGTGATCTCAAGCTCAGGATTATCCAGTTGCATCAGCAAGCTTCTGGTAAAAACGGAATTATTATTCGTGTCATCGGCGCCAAGACTGTCAAAGGCTTCTTGTCCCTCGTCGGCCGAATACAGAATGAAGGTGCCGCTTGCCGTTGAACGGATTGGCACCAGCCCTCTTGTCAGTCCCCCGATGGCGCGGGTCTTCTTGCTTTTTTTGAATGGGTTGTTGCGGCAGGCATCGAGGATCATGATGGTGGTCTGGGCGCCGCGTCCCTGGATCATATCGAGGATTTTTTGCACGTCGAACCCTTCAAAACGCACATATTCTTCTTCGATGCCACCGGTGGCGGGAATGTCTGTGGCGAGCAACAGATTGGAGCGATCTATCTGCACGCCGTGACCGGCATAAAAGAACACCACCTGATCGCCAATCGAGATGCGCGAGGCCAGGTCCTGAATTTTTTGCACCATTTGCCGACGGGTAAGATTGATACCGCTAATGACCTCAAACCCAAGGCTCGTGAGTTTTTTATCGAGCGATACCGCGTCATTGACAGCCTTTTGCAGGCTGGGAACTTCCGCATAGATATCATTTCCCAGCACCAGTGCCAGGCGCTTTTGGGCGATCGCCGTTGACACAAACCCGGAGGTGGCAAGGGCCAGACTAAGGGCCGACAGTGCCATAATTTTCTTGAAAAATTTCAAAGTTTTACTCCCTCAAAAGACGTACCCCTATGCGATATATGGGATTCTATTAACAGAGTACCAGAGTTGGGCATTGTCTCAAGTGGATTTTTTTCGTTCCGATTGAGAAGAGCGCGGTGGTGACAAGAAACACGGCCAAGCGCAATCGGCGCGAGAAAATACGGGGCGCTTTGCGCCGTTGCTGTGCCGCGAATGTTATAAATTGAGGATAGATGCCTCCCCGCCTCACTCCCCGGTTCGCATGGCGCTTATTTTGGTACCGTGTTTTGGGGTTATTTATTGGGACATTTATGTCGGGCGCTACGTGTATCACAGACCGAAATCTGGCGCAGAAATCTTGTCCATTTTACAATGCTCTGCTTGCGGGGCGCTTTCTTCCAGGCTTTTTGCACCACATAAAAACTGTCCTTGCCGCGGATGGTTTTGAACCAGGTATATTCCGATTTATTGGTTTTCTTGTTTCGCGGACAAATCAGAAGAAAGAAAGAAAAAGCATAGCCATTCTCAACTCCCTTCTTGATCAATGTGGAGAGGCTTCCCTTGCAGGCCTTGCGATGAGTTGAGCGCATGAGTTGAAAAAAACTGATCGGCGTCAGCTTCTTGTCATTGAGAAAAATCTGCACCGTGACCATGTCCGACCAGTTTTTCAAAGACTGGGATTGGGGGATCATCTCTGTCATCTGCATATTTTTGAGGCGCGTTTGATAGGCGGTCTTATATCCCACGGGCAAGCTAACCAGCAGGTTCTCGTTTTTGAGGGCTGGTTTTTGCTGGGCAAAGGCCGGGCCGCAGACGAACGGGATGGTGAGGAGCAAAGCGCTATATGTCAAAAATCTCATAAAGGTTTCGGGTCCTTGTCGGGGGATCAGTGAAGATGTTCGATATGTTTGCGCAAGGCCGCATTGAGGACGGCATCTTCGCGGGGATGACAGTTTTTGTATGAATTGTCGGGCGAGATTGCAAGCCCCGCCCAACGACAATTTAGAACCAACTTTTCAGTTTGAATTGCCCTCGAAAAAGAGGGCGGCGAGTGTATTTTTTACAAATCCTCGTTGCTCTTTTTCTCTGCGGCCAGCTTGTCGGCTTCGACATATATCTTGTCACCCAGCTCCTGGAATTTACCGGCCATTTCTGCCATGCCGTCTTGCTTTTCGTTGAGCTTGTCGGCGTAGTCGCGCACGTCCTGAGTCATTTTCATGGAGCAGAATTTGGGGCCACACATGGAGCAGAAATGCGCCACTTTGGCCGATTGCTTGGGCAGGGTTTCATCGTGATATTTGAGGGCGGTTTCGGGATCCAGCGCCAGATTGAACTGGTCTTCCCAGCGAAATTCGAAACGGGCCTTGCTCATGGCGTCATCCCAGACCTGGGCGCCGGGGTGGCCTTTGGCAAGATCCGCGGCATGAGCGGCGAGCTTGTAGGTGATGACGCCGACTTTCACATCATCGCGATTGGGCAGGCCCAGATGTTCCTTGGGGGTGACATAGCACAGCATTGAGGTGCCGAACCAGCCGATCATCGCCGCGCCAATGGCGCTTGTGATGTGATCATAGCCAGGGGCAATATCGGTGGTGAGGGGGCCAAGCGTATAGAAGGGGGCCTCGTGGCATTCCTTCAACTGCTTGTCCATATTGATCTTGATCTTGTTCATGGGCACATGTCCCGGGCCTTCGATCATCCCCTGCACGCCCTTTTTCCAGGCAATTTTTGTCAGTTCGCCAAGAGTTTCGAGTTCGGCGAACTGGGCGGCGTCATTGGCGTCCGCGATGGAACCCGGACGCAAGCCATCACCGAGCGAGAAGCTGACATCATAGCTGCGCATGAGATCGCAGATGTCTTCGAAATGTGTGTAAAGGAAGCTTTCCTTGTGATGATGCAGGCACCATTTGGCCATAATAGACCCGCCGCGCGAGACAATGCCGGTCATGCGTTTGGCGGTGAGGGGCACATAGGCAAGGCGCACTCCGGCGTGAATGGTGAAATAATCAACGCCTTGTTCCGCCTGCTCGATCAAGGTGTCGCGGAAGATTTCCCAGGTCAGTTTGACGGGATCGCCATCACATTTTTCGAGCGCTTGATAAATCGGCACGGTGCCAATCGGCACGGGACTATTGCGGATGATCCATTCTCTGGTGTTGTGAATATTGCGCCCCGTGGACAGATCCATCACCGTATCGGTGCCCCAGCGGGTCGACCAGACCATTTTGTCCACTTCTTCTTCGACCGAAGAGGTAACGGCGCTATTGCCGATATTGGCGTTGATTTTGACCAGAAAATTGCGGCCAATGATCATGGGTTCGGCTTCGGGGTGATTGATATTGGCGGGGATGATGGCGCGGCCACGGGCGATTTCGTCGCGCACGAATTCGGGGGTGACGAAGGTTGGCAGTTCAGCACCAAAGCCTTCTCCGGCATCGAGTTTTTCGCGGGCATTGTCGCGGGCTTTTTCAATGCCGATATTTTCGCGGTGGGCGACATAAATCATCTCATTGGTGATGATCCCGGCCTTGGCAAACTCATATTGGGTGACCATTTCTCCCTCAAGGGCCCGCAAAGGTTTGTTTTCAATCGGGAAGGCACGGGCCAGACGGTCGCCGGTGGCATTGCCATTGTCTTCTGGCTTGATGGTGCGACCGTCATAAAGCGCCACGCCGCCGCGCTCCATGATCCAGTCCGTGCGCAGGCGCGCCAGACCATTTTCCACATCGGCCACATAGCCGTCTTCGCCGTAAGGACCAGAGGGATCATAGACGCGCAAATTGTGTTCATCACCAGCACGCTTGATCTCGCGAAAGGGCACCTTCAGGTTTTCATGACCCTTGGGGGATGAATAAACCTTGCGACTGGCGGGCAGCGGTCCGGTGGTAATCTTTGGCGTGCTTGGTGCGTTGTCCTTGATATTCATGTGATTTCCATTCTCGTTTTGGTGAGTTCCATTCGATCAGGCGACATAGCCCATATAGCTCATATAAACACCGAACAAAATGGCCATCACGGCCTGTATGCTCAATGCGGTATTGTTGGCGCTAAAGCGCTCGGCAACGCGCATCATTGCGTCTGGAGCGAGCATTGCCATGGCTCCTTTGATGATCATGATCCAGCCAATAAGAGTGACCAGCACAGGCCAGTCAAAAACCCATATATTGTGGAATTGCACCATCATCAGGCCCAATATCAAGGTGAACGCCCCCATGGCGAGCAGTAGCAATGCCTGGCCGCGCAACTCATCAAGCAGTTTTTGGTAACCGGCCCGATTGATCATCAGGCTCAGTCCAGCGATCAGTATATAGGGGCCGATGATGCGTGCCAGCAAGTGTGATGTTTCCATGGGACTTCCCCTGTCGTTGATCTGGGCCCTGTCATCAATCTGGCCCCTGTCATCAATCTGCTATCTGGATAGGGGCAGCCAAGTGATTTCACAGATCGATGTCCTTTCACAGATCAATGTCCTTTCACAGATCAATGTCCTTTTGCAGATCAGGGTCATTTCGCAGATTAAAATGGTGTCAGCACAGGCCGGAATAGGGAGGCTGCACGAAAACGGTGCCCACAAGGGGGTGCGCAGTATCAAAATCCCGTCCCTTCGCCGGCATGACCCGGATCAGGTTCAAAGGGTTTACCTCAAACAGGTATCTCAGCCCTTGTTGCAAAGGGCACCCCTCAGATGTTGTGCTCATTTTGGGGTTTTCTGAAGGGGAGTGCAAGTCAATTATGCAGCCTGGTACCATTGTCATACAGTGATTAATTTCTTGTTCACTTCCACCGTATACAAATTCAAATGGTTTATGAATGCGATTTATGGGGTTTTTACATGGGATCTCGGTTCAAAAAAGGTTCGCCAAACGGGGCTCTGTCCAGCTACAGCCAAAATCTGGGCAGCGCATTGTCGCGTCAACAGGCCAAGATTGCCGAGCGTGCGGCGCGTGTTGAGGCGGAGCAGGCCAGTAAAATGAAGTCTGCTTTCATTGCCAATATGAGCCATGAATTGCGCACCCCTTTGAACGCCATTCTGGGATTTTCAAGAATACTCAAAAAAGCAGAGAGCACGGAGCTTGCACCAGAACAGGTGGCCGAGTTTTCGGGCTATATTCATGAGGCCGCCGATCATCTGCTTGGCGTTGTCAATTCCATCCTCAATATATCAAAGATTGAGAGCGGCGCGACCATGCTGGATGTTCAAGATGTTGCCATTTGCGAAATTATCCGATCCGCCATTTGTCTTATTGAGCTGAAGGCGAAAGAGAACAATATTTTGTTGCATGAGGAATATGAGACTGACCTGGCAGTGATGCGAGGAGACCCGATGCGACTGAAACAGATTTACACCAATCTGTTGTCCAATGCGGTCAAATTTACGCCTGCTGGCGGCAGTGTTTCGGTTTGTGTCAAAAGCTTTGAAAACACAAAACTGATGGTGACAATTGGGGATACCGGCATTGGCATGGACCAGTCCGAGATCGAGGTCGCCATGAGCCCGTTTGGTCAGCTTGACAACAAATTGTCGCGCGAACAAGAGGGCACCGGTCTTGGACTGGCCATTGCCAAGGGGCTGATCGAACAGCATGGCGGCAAAATGGAAATTTCCAGCGCACGCGGTGAAGGAACGATTATCGCCACTGTTTTACCGGTGGATGTGTGCGAACAAAAACAAAAACGGGCAGAAAAAGTAGCCGCATAGTTTGCGGCCTGCATGAGCCAATAAATTATACTTGAATTGGGAAATGACGATGACACAACAGCCGCACAGCACGACCCCCGTCGCAGATGCCACAAAAGGCGAGCCGGTTGGCCGGATTGTCTCGGTCACGGGCTCGCAGGCCATCGCCCTGGTCTTTCATAGCTCCGATGGATCAGCCAAAAGCAAGGCCCAGCAACCGGAAATGGGCACTTTGTTGAAGGTCGATACGCCGATTTCCGTGGTTCTTTGCCTGGTCTCGGCGCTGAGCGCTCCCGCTCCCACAGAAGTCGATAGCGAACAAGAGCTGTGGATTGCCGAGATTGAGCTGGTGGGAGAGCTGTTCAAAAATGAACAAGGCGTTCCCGATAAATTCCGTCGCGGGGTGATGGCCTATCCAGCGCTTGGCGACTTTATCTATAAATGTTCGCACGAAGAGCTGAAAAAGGCTTATTCATGGGACAATGAGGAAACCATACGGATCGGTAAAATACACCAGGATCAAAGCATTAATGCGGTGATCCGGGTCAATGAAATGCTGGGAAAGCATTTTGCGGTCCTTGGCTCTACTGGCACCGGTAAATCTTGTTCGACGGCTCTGTTGCTACGCCAGATCCTTGAAAAAAATCCGGAAGGTCATGTTGTTCTCATCGACCCGCATAATGAATATACCAAATGCTTTGGCAATATGGCGGAGGTCATTTCCGTCAATGAGCTGCAATTGCCGTTCTGGTTCTTGACCTTCGAGGAAATTGTCGAAGTGCTGGTGGGAGATCGCAAGGGGCGCTCCAAGGAAATCGAAATTCTTGCCGACCTTATTCCCATGGCCAAAGCCCGTTACGCGAATGGCAAGCGGGGGGGGCGTTTGGCGATGCGCACGACGGACAATGCCAATTTTTCTGTAGATGCGCCGTTGCCCTATCGTATTTCCGATATTAATGATCTGCTCAACGAGCATATGGGCCGCCTCGATATGAAAAATTCGATCGGTCCCTACAAGGTCCTCAAGGCCCGCATTGAAGCCGTGACATCTGATGTGCGCTACTCGTTCATGTTCGGGTCAACCACCGTACAAGATCAAATGGCGGCGATCCTTGGGCGCTTGTTCCGCATCCCGGTCAATGGTCGGCCCATCACCATTATCGAAATGACAGGTCTGCCCTCTGAAGTGATTAATGTGGTGGTCTCGGTGATCGCTCGCATGGCCTTTGATTTCGCGCTGTGGAGTGGCGGCAAGGTGCCGATTACCATCGTTTGCGAAGAGGCTCATCGCTATATTCCTGCCGATAGTAAAATGGGCTTTGAGCCTACCAAGCGTTCGCTGGCAAAGATTGCCAAGGAAGGGCGCAAATACGGGGTGTCGCTTGGCGTCATATCGCAACGGCCCTCGGAAATCGATTCGACCATTCTGTCACAGTGCAACACCTTGTTTGTGATGCGCATGGCCAATGATCTGGACCAAAAAATCGTCTTGTCGGCCATATCGGATGCCGCCAGTTCGCTGCTGGAATTTCTGCCCTCCCTTGGTATGGGCGAATGTATCGTCTTTGGCGATGGTGTGACCTTGCCGGTGCGCATGCGGTTTGACCGTCTGGATGATAAATATCTGCCGCGCAGCTCGACCGCCAAATTTACGGAAAGCTGGCGCGAAACCATCGAGGATAATGACGAGTTTTTGGAAAATGTCGTCAGGCGTTGGCGCGCTGCGGGGACACCAACGGCCAATACGACAGGGGACGCCAAAATCGCCGAGGCGATCGCCATGCCAAGCGATGTCGCCAGCAGCCCGCCGCGGATGGTCACGGCTCCACAAGATAATCTGGAACAGGCTTTGCAAATGCAGGCCTCCATGGCGGCGATGGAAACGCCGCCAGCGCCAGAGTTGCAGCCTTTGGTGGGGGAGGCTCCAGACGTGGCAGAAGCGGTGCCTGACGAGCCAGTGAGCAAAGGCCCGATTGCGGCGGCGATGGCAGAAAAAGAACGTATACGCGAAGCGCTGCGATCCAAAAGCCGTTTCTTCAAATAGGGGATTGAGCGCCGCACTGCGCTTATTGTTCACATCATCGTGTCAGTTTGCCGGGCATTTTGTGTTATACTGGGTGAGGGATGGCAAGCCAGTACTCACGCAACCGCGAAGGAGACGCAAAGATGACCCTCACAAGGCGAACATTACTTGGTGGTTTGAGTGCTGTGGGAGGTGTTACGGCCTTTGGACTTGCCAGCGAAATTGCCAGCGCGGCCCCCTCACCTGCGAGCGCAAAAGACCCGTCTGCGAGCGCAAAAAACAAGGGTTATACAATCGGCGAAGACGGGCTCTATCATCAGGACTGGTTTGTGCAAAGTTTTCTTGATTTGCGCGATGACATCAAGGAAGCGGCTGATGCGGGCAAGCATTTTGCCATTGTGTGGGAGCAAAGGGGCTGTCCTTATTGCCGGGAATTGCACCGCGTGAATTTCGCCCAGCCAGCCATCCGCAAATATATCAAAGCCAATTTCAACATCTTGCAGCTTGATCTGTGGGGACCGCGCAAGGTCACCGATTTTGACGGCAAGGAAATGGGCGAACGCGAACTGGCCAGTCGCTGGGGGATCAATTTCACACCGACCATGAATTTTTTCCCCAAGGATCCCGTTAGAAGCCTTGGTAAAACCGGGCGCCAGGCGGAAGTCATCCGTATGCCCGGCTATTTAAACCCCTTCCATTTTGTCGCCATGTTCGAATATATGAGCTCTGATCGCAGCGAAGAAATCAGCTTTCAGCGCTTTGTACAGGAAAAAGGCGATAAATTGCGCGAGCAAGGCAAGCCTGTCGAACTTTGGGATAAATAGGGAGCAGGGCATTGGTATCGGCTTGATGCTTATTGCATCCATTCAATTGAAGGCCTATCAGTAGCCCCATGACCCAAAACAGCCCCATACCTTTTTTGAAAATGAATGGCCTTGGCAATGATTTCATCATCATTGACAATCGCACGCTGCAACTTTCGTTCGCAGTAAAGCAGGTGCGCGAACTCGCCAATCGCCAGACCGGCATAGGCTGTGACCAGTTGATCGTGCTCGAGGTGTCAAAGCGGGCCGATATTTTCATGCGCATCTATAATAGCCAAGGTGGGGAGGTGGATGCGTGCGGTAACGCCACGCGCTGTGTTGGCTATTTGTTGCAAGCGGAACTGGGGCGGCCCGGTTCGGTGATCGAAACCAATGCCGGACTGCTTGGCGCGACCGTTCGCGATGGCGGCGATGTCAGCGTCGATATGGGAGTGCCGCGTTTGGGATGGGAGCAAATTCCCCTGTCGGAAGAATTTTATGATACCAGCCGTATCGAATTGCAATTAGGTCCCATTGATAATCCGGTGCTGCACAGCCCGTGTGTGGTCAATGTGGGCAATCCTCATTGCATTTTCTGGGTTGAGGATCTGGACGCTCATGACCTGGCCACGCTTGGACCGTTCCTTGAAAATCACTTTTTGTTTCCAGAGCAGGCCAATATTACCCTCGCCAAGGTGGAGAGCGAGGAGGAGGTGACGATCCGTGTCTGGGAGCGGGGCGCGGGGCTGACCAAAGCCTGCGGGACGGCGGCCTGCGCAACGGTGGTGTGCGCGGTGCGCCGCAAGCTCACCAATCGGGCCATTGCGGTCAATCTGCCCGGCGGTGCCTTGGCGATGGAGTGGCGCCAAAGCGATGATCATATCATGATGACCGGTGCCATTGAGCTTGAATATGCCGGTGAGTTTGAACGGGCTGATTTCGCCTTCGTTTGAAATGCTCCCCAAGCGCTTCAATAGATAACACAAATGCAGAGCACCAGAATTGCTATTTTCCCGGAGTAAGGGATGCCTGTCCGACAATCTGCCAGTTTTTGAGATCAATTAACAAGAGTTGCAGGCCCTTGTCTTTGGTTTTCAAGGTTATGATCAGGCGGCGTCCCTCAATGGTGCTGTCAAGATAACTGGCGCCCTTTGGGATGATTGCCTGGATGGTTTTAGCTTCGACAGCTGGCTCCAACGGGTTGGTCGGTGTCAAAATTTTGACCGTTGGGGCGCTGACGCCGGCTGGCACCATGGGGATGAGAGGTTTAGCGGGTTGCGAGGCGCGGTAGGCAATGATACCAACCAACAGGGCAAAACCAAAGATCAGCATCAGGCCCATGGTAATAACCAGATATTTCAACATACGTGCTTGGCGTTTGTTAAAAACGGTACCCGGAATAGGGGTGTTATCGTCGTCGATTTCGTCCTTAACCGGGTCGTCAATGGAGTTCATATGAGTTCGTCCTCTAGCCAAAAACATGTCCTGACCGTTGAGGCCGAGGATGAAAACAAGCGTCTTGATCAATTCCTTGCGGCACAAATCGATGGGCTAAGCCGCTCGCGTTTGAAAATGCTGATCAAGGACGGCCAGGTATGCTTCAAAGGCACCACGATAGAGGAGCCGAACCACCGGGTCAAATGCGGCCAGCAGTTTGAGTTAAGCATTCCCGCCCTCGAAGATCCGTTGCCGCAGCCTGAAAATATTCCGCTTGATGTGATCTATGAGGATGAGCATCTGATTGTTGTCGATAAACCAGCTGGCATGGTGGTACATCCCGCCGCTGGCAATTGGGATGGCACGCTGGTCAATGCCTTGTTGCATCATTGCGGCGACAGCCTGTCGGGCATTGGCGGGGTGCGCCGCCCGGGCATTGTGCACCGCATTGATAAAGATACCAGCGGCCTGCTGGTGGTGGCCAAAAGCGATGCCGCCCACAAAGGATTGTCGGCGCAATTTGCCGATCATGGCCGCACTGGTCCCCTGACGCGCGCCTATCTGGCGCTGATATGGGGAGCGCCAGCCCGCAAGCATGGCACGATCAATGTGCCGCTGGCTCGTTCAACCAAGAACCGTCTGAAGATAGCCGTTGTTCCCGAGGCGAAATTTAACGCGGGCCAGGGCAAATTCGCCATCACCCATTATGAGCTGTTAGAGACCTATTTCGATACGGACGGCATGGTGCGCGTGGGCCTTGTGCGCTGTAAGCTGGAAACTGGCCGCACCCATCAAATCAGGGTTCATCTGGCTCATATCCATCACCCGCTACTCGGCGATGATGCCTATGGAGCTGGCTACAAAGCCAGCGCTCGCAACCTGCCGGAACAGGCGCAACAAGCGCTGCAAAACCTCAATCGCCAGGCCCTGCACGCCTCGGAACTTGGCTTCGCGCACCCGATAACGGGTGAAGAGATAAGTTTCAATAGTGCGCTACCAAAAAAGCTGCAGGCTTTACTCGATGAGCTGGAATAGGCGGGAGAGATATGAACATTCTCAAAGCAGACCTCAATGACCACGCACAGGCCGCTGATTTCATCTGTTTGATGAGCCAATATGCCCTGGACCCGATGGGGGGCGGCAAAGATTTGAGCGCGCAGATCAAGGCAGATTTACCAGCGGCGCTTGCTGCCCGAGACCATTGCGTGAGTTTTATCGCCCATGTTGATGGCAAGCCCGCTGGTCTGTTGACCTGTATGGAGGGCTTTTCGACCTTTGCCTGCCAGCCCTTGCTCAATATTCATGATGTCATCGTCAGCGCTGAATATCGCGGCCGCAATATTGCGGACGAGCTGCTTGAGGCAGCACAACAAGAAGCCATTGCGCGTGGATGTGTGAAGCTCACCCTTGAGGTTTTGAGCGGTAACGAACCAGCCCGCAAAGTCTATGCACGCAACGGTTTTGCCCCGTATATTCTCGATGCAGCGACGGGTGTGGCGCAGTTCTGGCAAAAGACCCTGCCTTAGAGCCCAATTCAAAACTCATTGCTTGATTCTGAACCGGAAAAAACGCAATAAAATCAAGCAATGAGGTTTGAACAGGACTCTCAAAGGCTATAAACCGCTTGCAATCCATGTGGATTTGGCGCGATAAGTTTTGCCATGAGCAAACCAAAAAAATCAAGCTATCTGGCCGGTGTGGAAACGGCGACCAGTGCCCTTCGCGACGTCTTCGAGGCAACAGCTTTGCAGTATAATGCCAATTTGAGCGACCGCTATGGCGCACAGATTTATCTAAAGCGTGAAGATCTGGGACCCGTTCGCAGCTATAAATTGCGCGGAGCCTACAATTTTTTCCGCAAGGCCATGCTGGCCAACCCGGACAATAGTAAATTTGTATGCTCCTCGGCTGGCAATCATGCTCAGGGCTTTGCCTATGCCTGTCAGCTATTTGGCGTCGAGGGCGTCATCTTCATGCCAGTGACAACGCCACAGCAAAAAATAGACAAGACCCGTATTTTTGGCGGCGAGCGCGTGCGGATTGAACTGATTGGCGATATTTTTGATGAAAGCAACAAAGCGGCGATTGCTTTTGCCAAAGACACCGGAGCGATGCTGGTGCCGCCCTTTGATCACGCCGATATTATTGAAGGTCAGGCCAGTGTCGGGGTTGAAATGGCGTCGCAGGCCACCAAGAGCGGTGGCGCGATTGATCTGCTGATCATGCCGGTGGGCGGTGGCGGCTTGTCGGCGGGGGTCAGCCAGGTCTTTGCGGAAGTGTCTCCCGGCACCAAACTGCTTTATGTGGAGCCAGCAGGTGCACCAAGTTTAAAACGCTCGCTGGAGGCTGGCAAGCGGGTTCAGCTCGATCAGGTCGACAATTTTGTCGATGGCGCCGCCGTGGCGCGGGTGGGCGCGGTCAATTTTAAACGCCTTAAAAAGGTTGATCCGAAAAAAGTCGTACTGGTGTCAGAAGACAAGCTTTGCGAAACCATCATCTTGATGCTCAATCATGAGGGGATCGTGCTGGAGCCCGCCGGGGCGCTGGCCATCGAGGCCTTGCGATCGCTTCCCGCCAGTGAGCTTAAGGGCAAAAAAATTGTCTGCGTGACATCGGGTGGCAATTTCGATTTTGAACGTCTGCCAGAGGTGAAAGAACGCGCCATGAAAGCGGCGGGGCGCAAGAAATATTATATCATCAGACTACCACAGCGCCCGGGGGCGCTGCGCGACTTTCTGGCCCTGTTTGGACCAGATGATGATGTGGCCCGCTTTGAATATTTGAAAAAATCGGCGCGCAATTTTGGCTCCATCTTGCTGGGTGTGGAAACCAAAGACGCCAAGAATTTTGCGGTGTTGACCAAAAATATGAACAAAGCGGGTATCCATTTTGAAGACATCACCGACGATGATCTGATTGCCAGTTTCATTATTTAGGCTATGGTGCAAGACATGGATAAGCAGCAAAAATACAAGATAGCGCGCGCGCGGGTCGAAGCAAAGATCGGTTTTTACATTCATGCAGGGATTTATCTGCTTGTGAATGTCCTGCTCATCGCGATCAATTTAAGCACGTCCCCAGGCGAGTACTGGTTTATCTATCCCCTGGGGGGATGGGGGCTTGGGCTATTATTGCATTTCATTCTGGTATTTTCCCAATTCTCTACGCGAGATTGGCAAAAACGCATGATCGACAAAGAGCTTGAGCGCTTGCCATAGCGCGTGGCAAACGTTGCTCCGACTGGCCGATGGCATTTATTTCACCAGCATTTTCTTGGCGCGTTCGATGCGTTCGTCCGCACTGATCATTGGTGGCAATTCCATGCCAGTCTCGACCGCCGGGCGATCTCCCACCAGATCCAGCCAGCGCAACAGGTTGGGCAGGCCTTGTCCATCAAGACCAAGCATGTCAAAGCGCGCTGCCCATGGGTAGGTGGCCATATCGGCAATGGAATAGTCCCCGGCCAAGTATTCGGCTTCTCCCAGGCGCTTGTCGAGGACGCCGAGCAGGCGGGCGCTTTCGTTCTTGTAGCGATCGATCACAGAGGGAATTTTCTCGGGAAAATAGTTGAGAAAGACAAAGGCCTGTCCCATCATTGGACCAACGCCCGCCATTTGCAGCATCAGCCATTGCATGACCAAGGAACGGCCTTTAATGTCAGATGGCATGAATTGTCCGGTTTTTTCCGCCAGATAAATGAGAATTGCCCCGGATTCAAATACGGCGAAATCCCCCTCGTCGCGATCAATAATGGTAGGGATTCTGCCGTTTGGACTAAATTTCACATAGTCCGGTTTTTTCTGGTCCTCTTGATCGAAATTGATCTCACGAAGCTCGTAGGGCAATTGCATCTCTTCAAGCGCAATCGATATCTTGTGACCGTTGGGTGTAGGGGCGGTGAAAAAATCAATCATGTCTGGAGCCTTTCAAGAGATATTGGCAAGAGATGCATGGAAAATGCCGGTCGATGGGTATGTTTGGATATCCTACAGCTTATCAAGGGCGGTGTAGATCAAATAAAGACCACCAGTCATGCCAACAATGCCTGTTGCAGCGACGCCCACAGCCCGGGGGATGCTGGTGCCGGGTGTTTTGAACAGGCCGATGGGATGCAAGAGGCGACCAATGACAAATGCGGAGGCCGCGACGATGATGATCATCTGGTTGATGCCAGCCATTTCGAGCAGGCCAAGCATCAGCAGGACGATGGCGGAATTCTCGGCCAGATTGCCATGAGAGCGGATGCGCGCCAGCAATTCGGGCTGGCCGCTGTCTCCAAGGCCCTGCTTGTGTTTATAGCGGCTCTTGCCACAAATCATCATCAGGATCATTTGCAGATTGATGATGATGCCTGCTGCGATGGCGGTGATCACTGGATAGGTCATGTTTTTCCCCTTTGGTTATTATGTCACAGATGCTAAAACAGACCAGTTGGTCTGTCAAGGGGGCGTGATGTGTCGATCCGACAGGAAAGGGGGGGGGCAGTGCCGGAAGGAAGGTGCTGATATTGGAAGGAAATATTCTGTTTATTCTGAAAATTTCGTACTTTCGTGCGGGGATGAGAGGATCAAAAGCGCGTGATAATGCGGTTATGCCCAGTCGATGAGTTATTTACATTATTTTAACGTTTGTAGGCTGAATATTAAAAAAAATTATATTTGAATTGATATTGCATGAAAAGGGAAACAATCAATGAGCAGCCATACGCACATCGCGAATGCGCGGTTATTGCCGTGGTTGATAATACCCTTCCGGTCGAACAGGGCTTTGTTTTTTTCTGTATATCTGTTTTCTTCGATTTCGGGCTGGGAACGGGCTTATGCAGATGGCACCGCGGCGTGTGTTAGCGGTGCGGGAGCCTTGTCTATCGAGTGTGGAGACGGGGCGGATGCCAGTGGAGACGGGGCGTCGGCTTTGGGAGCGAATGCCACAGCGGCCCATGATAATGCGACAGCCATTGGCATTGACGCCACGACAACAAGAGATGACCAGATTATTTTTGGCACGCCGTCCAGTACCCATACTTTTTCGGGCTTGACCGGCGGTGCAAGCACGGCTGCTCAGGGGGCAGTTCAAGGCTTGGTCACAACTGATGCAGATGGCAATATTGCCTCAGATGGTGGCGCGCTGCAAACGCAAGTAGATGCCAATACGGCAACCAATGCGACGCAGCAGACGGCGATTGATGCGAACGCCACGGCGGCTGCGGCTAATACGGCGACCAACGTGACCCAGCAAACGGCGATTGATGCCAATGCCACGGCTGCTACTGCTAATACGGCGACCAACGCGACGCAGCAAACGGCGATTGGTGCGAACGCCACGGCGGCTGCGGCTAATACGGCGACCAACGTGACACAGCAAACGGCTATTGATGCCAATGCCACGGCGGCGAGCGCCAATACGGCGACCAACGCGACGCAGCAGACGGCGATTGATGCCAATGCCACGGCGGCTGCGGCTAATACGGCGACCAACGCGACGCAGCAAACGGCGATT
>JAJRRW010000010.1 GCA_024279115.1 Alphaproteobacteria bacterium | reverse complement strand
TGGCTTGGTCCGATTTGCTGGCTTGGTCCGATTTGTTGACTTGGTAAGGGGATATTCAATGAGGTCTCCCAGACAGGCTGTACAGGTTATTGAGACATTGGGATTAAATTGTCTGCTTACAATATACGATCAGGAATGGACAATAAAGTAAAAATCAATGATCTCGATCAAAATTCCCATATTTGACGATTGCAAATATTTATAGCATCTCACATTTGAATAAATGAATGCTTTAATACTTGTTATATACTATGAATCAACTTGCATTGCCGGTTTTCGAGGTGCATAGTCAGGCATATGGCAGGCACGTGTTTGGAAGCGTTGTTACCTTCTGGATCGCGTGTGAATTTAGATGTTTCCCAAGGTCTGGATTAAATGCAAACCACATCCACCTCCTCTTCCGATATCTCGGCTGTTGAAAGCCCCGCGCTCAAAGGCGTGCCATCCGAAGATATATTGAGAGCTGCATTATATCGCACCCTGGCCATTTTACTGGGCAGCGCCCCTCAACAGCGCGAATTGACGATGCTTGGGAAACTTGGGTCTCAAGACACCCCGCTGGGAGAGGCCCTTGGAGCGTTGTCGCGCCACGCCTCCCACGTCAGTGTTGAGCCGCTGGAAGAAGAATTTACGTCCCTGTTTATTGGCGTTGGACGCGGTGAACTTGTGCCCCATGCCTCTTATTATCTGACCGGTTTTTTGAATGAAAAGCCGCTGGTCAGATTGCGTCAGGATCTGCGGGATCTGGGGATCGTCAGGCAGCCCGGGGTCACCGAGCCAGAAGATCATATCGCCACCCTGCTGGAGATCATGGCCGGGTTGATTTTGGGCGATTTTGGCGAGGCTGCAACCCTGGAACAGCAGCACAACTTCTTTCGCACCCACCTATCCCCTTGGGCCACACATTTTTTCAAAGATCTGGAAGCTGCCAAAACCGCGCGCTTCTATAGGCCGGTCGGCACCGTTGGACGCTTGTTCCTTGACGTTGAGGAGCAGGCATTTGCCATGAGTTGATCGGGAGCGCCAGCGCAGTGCTGGCCTATTGTTTTGACGACCATAAGCAAAAAGAAAAGGAGTCTGACAGTGAAAACCAAGCAACCCGAAATCCCCCCGAAAGATCCGCTGGATCGGCGAGGCTTCTTGAAGCTCGCAGGGCTGGGTACAACACTCTCGCTCGCCACCGCCCTTGGAGGCACCGCTAATGCCAGTGAGCCTGCCGCCGATGCGCGCGAAGGATCAGGCTATCGCGAGAGCGAGCACGTCAAGCGCTATTATGAGCTGGCTAAATTTTAGGTTCACCATACATGTCATACCAGAACCCCCGTTCTGGTAACTCCATTATTGAGAGGAAAGACCCATGCTACGGAAGAAGATAAACGGGGTTGCGAATGGCCCCCGATTGTCGTCTACCCTGACACAAACGGAAAAAAGCGTCGTCAACCGGCGGACATTTTTGCGCGGCTCCGGCCTTGCTGCAACTGGCCTGGTCGCCGCAACAGCCATGAGCGCAGGACGCGTTCAAAAAGCGCAGGCGGCGGACGACCAAAAAGGCAATATCGAAATTAAAAAATCGATTTGTACTCATTGTTCCGTTGGCTGCACCGTCATCGCCGAAGTCCAGGACGGCGTCTGGATCGGCCAAGAACCTGGTACCGACAGCCCGTTTAATCTGGGAGCACATTGCGCCAAAGGCGCCTCTGTTCGTGAGCATGCCCATGGCGAACGCCGCCTCAAATATCCCATGAAACTTGAGGACGGCAAATGGAAAAAAATCAGCTGGGACACGGCGATCAATGAGATCGGCGACAAAATGCTGAAGATCCGCGAAACCTCTGGCCCCGACAGTGTCTATTGGCTTGGCTCAGCCAAACACAATAATGAGCAGGCTTATCTGTTCCGTAAATTCTATGCCTATTGGGGCACCAATAATGGGGACCATCAGGCCCGCATCTGTCATTCCACCACGGTAGCCGGTGTTGCCAACACCTGGGGCTATGGCGCGATGACCAATTCCTATAATGATATTCACAATTCAAAAAGCATGATTCTGATTGGCTCCAATCCAAGCGAAGCGCATCCCGTTGCCTTGCTGCATTTGATGAAGGCCAAGGAGCAAAACAATGCTGCGCTGATTGTCTGTGACCCGCGCTTCACGCGCACCGCGGCTCATGCCACCGAATATGTGCGTTTTCGTCCCGGCTCCGATGTAGCGCTGATCTGGGGGGTTCTCTATCATATTTTCGAAAATAACTGGGAAGACAAAGACTATATTCGCCAGCGTGTCTGGGGCATGGATCATATCCGCACCGAAGTCAAAAAATGGCCCCCCCAAGAAGTCGAACGGGTGACTGGTGTTCCCGAGACCCAAATGAAACGGGTGGCACGCACACTCGTCAATAACCGGCCCGGCACCTTGATCTGGTGCATGGGGGGAACGCAGCACACCAACGGCAACAATAATACCAGAGCCTACTGCATCTTGCAGCTTGCCCTTGGCAATATCGGCAAATCTGGTGGTGGTGCCAATATTTTCCGTGGCCATGACAATGTACAAGGCGCCACCGATTTTGGCGTACTGTCCCACACCTTACCGGGATATTACGGCCTTAAAAAAGGCTCGTGGAAGCATTGGTCCCGTGTCTGGGATACCAGCTACGACTATCTCATGGGGCGCTTTGAGAGCGAGAAGATGATGCACGCCAAGGGCATTCCGGTATCGCGCTGGATTGATGGCGTGCTGGAAGACAAGGACAAGATTGATCAAACGGACAATCTTCGTGCCATGGTATTCTGGGGCCATGCTCCCAATTCTCAGACCCGTGGCAATGATATGAAAAAAGCCATGGAGAAACTTGATCTGCTGGTGGTCGTCGACCCTTATCCAACCGTCTCGGCGGTCATGCATGACCGCAAGGATGGGGTCTATCTGCTTCCAGCCGCGACCCAGTTTGAAACCTATGGCTCGGTCACCGCCTCGAACCGGTCCTTGCAATGGCGCGAGAAAATCATCGAGCCCGTGTTTGACTCCCTTCCCGATCACACCATCATGTATAAATTTGCCAAAAAATTCGGCATGGAAAAGGAAATGTTCAAGCATATCAAGGTGACCAATGACGAGCCCCTGATCGAAGACATCACCCGTGAATTCAACAAAGGCATGTGGACGATTGGCTATACCGGTCAAACGCCAGAGCGCTTGAAAATGCACATGGCGCAGCAGCACACCTTCGACAAGACCAGCCTGCAGGCAAAAGGCGGGCCAGCGAACGGAGAATATTACGGCCTGCCATGGCCTTGCTGGGGTACTGCCGACCTTAAACATCCCGGGACCCCCAACCTGTATGATCCCTCCAAACCGGTCATCGAGGGCGGCCTTAGCTTCCGCGCCAGATTTGGGGTGAAAGCGCCTGACAAATGGGGGGGGCAAAACCTGCTCACCGAGGGCAATCAGGAAGGATCGTCTTATCCAGTTGGCTCGCAGATCAAGGATGGCTATCCCGAATTCACCATGGCCATGTTGAAAAAACTTGGCTGGGACGCAGATCTGACTTCTGACGAGCGAGCCGCAATCGACAAGGTGGCCGGTGACAAAACCAACTGGAAAACCGACCTTTCCGGCGGTATCCAGCGCGTTGCCATCAAACGTGGCTGCTCACCATTTGGCAACGCCAAGGCGCGGACTGTGGTGTGGAATTTCCCTGACCCCGTGCCCCTTCACCGCGAACCCTTATACACCAGCAGACGGGATCTGTTGCCCAAATACGCAACCTATAGTGACCGCCAACTTTACCGCCTGCCGACTAAATACGCCTCTATCCAGAAAGTCGATTATTCCAAGGACTATCCGATCATTCTGACATCGGGGCGCCTTGTTGAATATGAAGGAGGCGGCGACGAGAGCAGATCGAACCCCTGGCTGGCCGAACTTCAGCAGGACATGTTTGTCGAGATCAACCTTTCTGATGCCAATGATCTGGGGATCAGAGATGGCCATATGGTCTGGGTGGAGGGTCCTGAAAAGGCCGTATCAAGGTCAAGGCCATGGTCACCGAGCGGGTTGGGCGAGGCGTTGCCTTCCTGCCATTCCATTTCGGCGGACAGTTCCAGGGCAAGGACTTGCGAGACAAATACCCCGAAGGGGCTGATCCCTTTGTCCTGGGCGAGGCGGCAAACACCGCCATGACCTATGGCTATGATGTTGTCACACAGATGCAAGAGACCAAGGCGTCCTTGTGCAAAATCACCAAAGCATAAGAGGAGAAATTATCATGGCTAGAATGAAGTTCCTCTGTGATGCCGAACGGTGCATTGAATGCAACGCCTGTGTCACAGCGTGTAAAAACGAAAACGAAGTCCCGTGGGGGATCAACCGCCGGCGGGTCGTCACCATCAATGATGGCAAACCGGGGGAGCGTTCAATCTCGGTTGCCTGCATGCACTGCTCGGATGCTCCGTGCATGGCTGTCTGCCCGGTTGATTGCTTCTATCAAACGGATGATGGCGTCGTCCTTCACTCAAAGGATCTGTGTATCGGCTGTGGTTACTGCTTCTACGCCTGTCCCTTTGGAGCGCCCCAGTTTCCGCAAGCCAGCAATTTTGGTTCGCGCGGCAAAATGGACAAATGCACTTTTTGTGCGGGTGGCCCAGAGAAGGACAACTCGGCGGTCGAATTCCAAAAATATGGCCGCAACCGTCTGGCAGAGGGCAAGCTACCTCTGGGCGCAGAAATGTGTGCCACCAAAGCCTTGTTGGCGGGGGATGGTGACAAGGTCGCCGACACCTATCGCGAACGCGTTGTATCACGCGGATTTGGTTCTGGCGCCTGGGGCTGGGGACGTGCATATCCCGGTCAAAGTGGCGGCTGATCGCACATTTTTACCCTGAATAACGCTCCCCCCCCATCTCGGTTTCTTGATGGGACGGAGCCTGCACCACTGAGTTTGATGAAAAAGGACCCTTGAGCATGGGACACAAGACATTTTCACACGCTAAGTTGACGCTGAATTCCAATCAACTGAGCCAAGGGATTGCCGGGGTCTTTTTGTTCATGGCAGCATTTTTGATGCTGGGCAGCTTGGTGTTCCCAACCAACGCGAAGGCGTCCTCCGTTCGCCCTCCCGCCAATGCCACAATCAATGCCCTGCCAGAAAATTCTTCCCCGCAGCCCGCCCCAAAAGCAACCGGCGGCTTTGTTCCTGGCAACACGCTGGGCAATCGTTCGCAAACCAGTTTCTGGAAATCAGTCCGCGACGGCGCGATCGGCACACGTGACACCATGCAAGCATTCCCCTCACCGCTCATTCAGTCACAGGGGCAGGACTGGCGCTATCTGCGCAATAATTACATCTCCAGATACGGTGGCTGGCTGTTGATCGGCGTCACCGGGCTGATCGCGCTTTTTTATCTCATACGCGGGCGTATCAAAATCAAGTCCGGACGCTCGGGAGCGGTCATACCGCGCTTTTCGCTAACCCAAAGAGTGGTTCACTGGTTCACCGCCGTTTTGTTCATTCTGCTTAGCATCAGCGGTCTGATCTTGTTATTTGGCAAACATCTTTTCATTCCATTGATCGGCAAAACCGCGTTCGGCGTTGTTGCCAGTGCGTCAATGCAAAGTCACAATCTGTTTGGCCCTTTGTTTATCATCGCCACCCTGACCATGTTCTTTGTATTTTTAAAAGGCAACGGATTTAAGCTGGTAGACTTGAAATGGGCGCTTAAAGGCGGCGGATTTTTTGGCGGTCATGCCAGTTCCCATCGTTACAATTTTGGCGAGAAGGCCTGGTTCTGGTGGGCCATCATTCTCGGCATCACACTCTCTCTTAGCGGCTTGATACTCGAGTTCCCCTGGCTTGTCGGCACCAATATGTGGCCGCTGCTGGCGGGCCTTGCCCATGGCGGTGCAGCGCTTTTGATGATCGCCTTTGCCATCGGGCATATCTATATTGGCACCGTTGGAATGGAGGGATCGCTCGAAGGCATGACACGCGGTAGCGTCGATGAAAACTGGGCCAGGGAACATCATGACTTATGGTACCAAGAGCACAACAAAGAAGCCACAGGAGATCACCCGCCCGCCAAGGCACAAGCGGCAACCAGCAAAGGTTGATCTGGCGCCCGCTGGTCTCTTGATCATCATCGCAAAATAGTTTGAGCACCTTGTCAAACCGATTGGACAATAAATATTTGAGAATTGGAGGATGTTGCAGCTATGACTTTTTTGGAATTTGTCGAGGGGCCGGCGTGGTATGTGGCGATCACAATATTTACCATTGGGGTCTTGTGGCGGTTTTTGGGGATCATCGCCATTGGTCGGCGCACCGATATGAGCGCCCCCAAGGGATCGGCGAGCGCTGGATTCGTCAAGGCAATTTTCCGTCACTTCCTGCCCCGCACAATATTTGCCGAACGCACCCGGGTTCATATTCTGGGTGGTTATTCTTTCCATCTCGGGCTGTTTATATTGCTGTTTTTTGCAGCCCCCCACGTCGTCTTCATCAAGGCCCATATTCTGGGGTTTGGCTGGCCAGCTCTGCCGCGCTGGGCTTTTATCATTGCCGCGCAGGCCGCCTTTGCCGGGCTGATCCTGCTGTGGGTGCGGCGGATTTGCGATCCCGTCATGCGCCAGATCAGCGACTGGGACGATCATGTCGGCACCATATTGACTTTTCTTGTCATGTTGACCGGATGCCTGGCTCTTCAAGAAAGCGTTGAGGCTTTGCGGGCTCTGCACATGTTGTTTGTCAATATCTGGCTGATCTATTTTCCATTCAGCCGCTTGATGCATGCCTTCACATTCATTCTAAGTCGCGGTTATACCGGCGCGACTTACGGACATAGGGGAATTGTACCATGAGCACGAAAACATCGGCACCAACCCAGACAGCTGCCGATCAGGCGGTCAGCAAATTCCTCGAATATACCCATGCCTCGACGGCGGCCTATTTTGATGCCTGCGTGCATTGCGGAGAATGTGCGGAAGCCTGCCATTTCTATCTGTCGACGAAAAACCCGATATATACCCCCATTTACAAATTGCAGCCGATGTTAAAGGCCTATAAACGCCACAAGGCCCCCCTCTCCTCAATCAAGCGCCTGTTTGGACTTGTGCCGGAGCAGATCACCAAACAAGAACTGGAAGAGTGGTCACCGCTTGTCTATGATTCGTGCAATATGTGTGGCCGCTGCACGCTGGCTTGCCCCATGGGAATAGATATTGCTTTCACCATCCGCAAAATGCGCGAAGGGTTTGTCGCCGCCGATATTGTTCCAGGCGACCTTCGGCAATCGGAAAAAAATGCTCTGGAAACAGGAAGCCCCATGCGGGTTCAGGCAAAAGCCTTGCAGGCACAAGTGCGGGCCCAGGAAAAAGACTGCGGCATTGCCATTGAACTCGACAAGAAGGGAGCAGACTATCTGGTCATTTTGTCTTCCATGGAAATCATGGGCTATCCAGAGGTCATCGGTTCGCTGGCCAAAATCTTCAAGGAAGCCGGTATTGACTGGACCATTTCTACCAAGGCCTATGAAGCCACCAATGTGGGCATTCAGATAGGCTCGTGGGACACGGCCCGCACCCTTGTGCAAAGGGTGGTAGATGAAGCCGAGCATCTAGGGGTCAAATATGTCATCAGTCCCGAATGTGGCCACGCCTACAGTGCCCTGCGCTGGCAGGGTCCAAATCTGATTGGCCGCTCCTATGATTTCGAGGTTATCCATATTATTGAATTACTGCATCAGCTCACTACCGAGGGGCGATTGCAGATGAAGAGCAAAAATGGTCGTCGCTTGACCTTGCACGACCCCTGCCAGATCGTCAGACGTGGTGGTCTTGTAAAAGAGCCAAGAGCGTTACTGAATGATGTGGCCGACCATTTCGAAGAAATGCAAGGGGCCGGTATCACCAATTTCTGTTGTGGCGGAGGCGGAGGCGTCAGCGCCAATAGCCGAGCCGCAAAACTTCAAGCCAGTGCCTTTGAATGCAAGATGCAGCAATTCAACGATATTGATGGACTTGAATTGATTGTCACGCCTTGCGCCAACTGCCGAACGGTGCTCGAAGACGGGCTTGAAGAACACGACAGCCCTCTTGAAGTGATTGGACTGAGCGAATTACTGGCACAACATCTGGACCATCGTCAGACTTGAGAAATTGCCTATCCAATGCAACAAAATAAATCACGGCCTCATAGCCTGCCGCCTTATCCCCCCACAAACAGCACGGCCTGGAACGGCGCCACGCATGGCTACGGAATGTCAGAATTGTCGCAGGTTAAAACAATAGATAACTCCTTCATTTTAAAGAGTTAAGCAGATTGTTCAATTCTCCCTTGTGGGTCATATTTTTTTTGGCTAACATGATCTGGTCGAAACCTTAAAAAGCTAAAAAATCAAACTTCCGTGAGAGGAAAATTAATGTCACGACGAATTAAAACCCTTCTAGCCGCCGTCGCTGTCGTCGGCCTGGCTATTCCTGCTGCAAACGCAGCAGAACAACAATTCGTATCGATCGGCACTGGTGGCGTCACCGGTGTTTATTACCCAACTGGCGGTGCCATTTGTCGCCTCGTCAACAAGGGTAAGAAAACCCACGGGATTCGCTGTTCGGCTGAATCAACCGGTGGTTCGATTTACAATATCAACACAATCCGTGCTGGCGAACTGCAATTTGGCGTGGCCCAGTCCGATTGGCAGTATCATGCCTATAACGGCACCTCCAAATTTAAAGACAAAGGCGCTTTCAAAAAACTGCGCGCTGTCTTTTCTGTCCATGCAGAGCCCGTCACCATTATCGCTCGCGATGATGCCAAGGTGAACAACATCACCGACCTCAAAGGCAAGCGCATGAATATCGGCAATCCTGGTTCCGGCACGCGCGGCACCTGGGAGGTCATTGAAAAAACCCTCGGCTGGAAACGTTCTGACCTGGCTCTCGCCGCGTCCATGAAATCATCTGCAACCGGAGCGGCTCTTTGCGATGGCAAAATCGATGCCTATTTCTGGCTCGTTGGTCATCCATCAGCTGCCACACAAGAATCAATTGCTTCTTGTGCCTCCCATCTGGTCAGTGCCTCCACACCTGAAATCGACAAGCTGATCGCCGACAAGCCTTACTATCGTACTGCCATTATCCCAGCCGGCATGTATAATAATAAAGAAGACATCAAAACATTCGGTGTTGGCGCCACGTTCGTGTCCAGCTCTGATGTACCTGAAAAGGTCGTTTATACTGTCGTCAAGGCGGTCTTTGAAAACCTGGATCAAATGAAAAAACTGCATCCAGCTTTTAAACATCTCAAAGCCGAGAACATGATCAAAGACAGTCTGTCTGCTCCCCTGCATGCAGGCGCTATCAAATATTACAAAGAAAAAGGCTGGCTGAAATAGACCAGACCTTCTGGCGGGAAGGCTCATTTCGAGCCTTCCCGTTTTTTTTGCTCCCAACAAAATCACTAAATACCGCCACCATTCGGTTCGTAGTTTTTTCACAAGGGGTAGGAAGCAAACTACATCACTATTCTGGGCACGTATGGGAGAGAGCAATTCATGGCTGATAATCAAGAAATGTCAAAAGCCGACGAACTTGTTGCGCAAGTTGAATCGGGAGCACGCAATCCAACAGGGTGGGTCAAAAGTCTGATCCCCATTTTATGTTTTACCTGGGCCGTTTATCAGCTCTATATCTCCTCCCCCCTTCCTTCGATGTTAACTGTCGCGACCAAAATTGAATTCTTCCAGTTTATCGGCAATCTGTCGATCTCGCGCAAAATCCATCTGGCCTTCGCCGTCGTGCTCGCCTCCCTTGCCTTTCCCCTCTTCAAATCCAGTCCGCGCAATAAAATTCCCTGGTATGACTGGGGCCTGCTGCTCACCGGCTTTGCCGCCATCTTTTATATGATTGTCATGGACAGTAATATTGCCGACCGCGCTGGCGATTTCATACACGACAATATCAGATATGACATGACCGCCGCCGTGCTTGGCATGATTGTTTTGACCATCGCCGTCTATCGCTCCCTGGGCTTTCCCCTCGTGGTGGTTGCCGGTATCTTGATGGCCTACGCCTATATAGGCGGCGGCAACTGGGGCGGCGCCTCCTTCATCAAAGGCACCTGGCATTTCTGGATGCAAGAAGAAGGAGTATTTGGCAAACCGCTGGCCGTTTCGACGCAGATGATCTTCTTGTTCGTGCTGTTTGGCTCCATCCTTGAAAAAGCGGGCGCTGGTGGCTATTTCATCAAGATCGCCTTTGCTCTACTTGGCCATCTTAAAGGAGGCCCGGCCAAAGCGGCGGTGATTGCCTCTGCCATGAGTGGCCTCTATTCCGGCTCTTCTATCGCCAACACCGTGACCACCGGCACCTTCACCATTCCCTTGATGAAGCGCACGGGACTATCAGCGGAAAAGGCGGGGGCCGTCGAGGTCGCGTCCTCGACCAACGGGCAATTAATGCCGCCGGTCATGGGGGCTGCGGCCTTCTTGATCGCCGAGTTCACCGGGGTTGAATATACCACCTTGCTGAAACATGCTCTGATACCAGCGATTGTCTCTTATATCGCTCTGGTCTATATCGTCCATCTGGAAGCTTGCAAGCTTGACCTCAAAGGCCTGCCAAAGCACCCGACCTCGAAAACCATGCTCCAGAAGATGATTGGTTTTCTCACCGGATTTATCGCCATTGGCGGCTTGTTCCTGGCGGTCTACTACACGCTTGGCTGGGTCAAAGCGACGAACCCCGATCTGTCCGTTTATACGGTTATGACCATTGCCATGGTGATTTATCTGGTTCTTGCCTGGTTCGCGTCAAAGCGGCCTGATCTTGAAATGGATGATCCCGACGCGCCAATGACTGTCCTGCCCAAAGCAGCTGACACGGCCTGGACCGGTCTTTATTACATCCTGCCGATTATCATTCTGCTATGGTGTATTCTGCCCTCGCCAGAACGTCTGTCTCCAAGCCTTTCAGCCTTTTACGCCTGTCTGGCCATGAGTTTCGTGGCGCTCACCCAACATGTCATTAAAGGCATCTTCCGTGGGGAATGGGATCTGTGGGCAAAGTTCATGCAAGGTGTCTCGGAGTGGTCCGATGGAATGGTTTCGGGTGCCCGCAACATGATCTCCATTGGTATCGCAACCGCTGCTGCTGGCGTCATTGTTGGCGCTGTCACCCTGACCGGTGCGCATGGCATGGTTGGAGAAGTGGTTGAGTTCCTGTCCGGCGGCAATCTGTTGCTGATGCTGGTACTGGTGGCCATCATGAGCCTGATCCTTGGTATGGGTCTTCCGACCACTGCCAACTATCTGGTGGTTTCCAGCCTGATGGCCCCGGTCATCGTGGCGCTTGGTGCCAAATCAGGATTGATCCTGCCATTGGTTGCTGTACATCTGTTCGTGTTCTACTTCGGAATTCTGGCCGATGACACGCCGCCGGTTGGACTGGCGGCTTACGCGGCTGCAGCGATCTCTGGAGGCGACCCGATCAAAACAGGTATTCAGGGCTTTGCTTACGATATCCGTACCGCGCTACTGCCCTTCTTGTTCTTGTTCAACACAGAGCTATTGTTGATGAATGTGGGACCTGGAAAGGCCGTGCTGGTGTTTATCATCGCGACCATTGCCATGATGCTGTTCGCGGCGGCAACGCAGGGGTGGTTCTTTACCAGAAGCAGAATGTGGGAATCCGTGGCTCTGCTGCTGATCGCCTTCACCTTGTTCAGACCAGGTTTCTGGCTTGACTATGTCGAACCTCCCTTCAATGTAAACCCGGGTGCACAAGCGATGAAAATTGCTGCTGTGATGCCGGAAGATGCAACCATGAGAGTGAGGATTGTTGGACCCGACTTCGATGACCCAGACAAGGCAAACAATACCAGTGTCATTCTGAAAATGGGCAAGAAAGGCAGCGCGGAAGACCGCTTTACCAAAGCTGGCCTCACTGTCATGGAAGAAGACGGTATCGTCAAAATCGACAGCCTGACCTGGGATAGCAAACTCAAGCATCTCGACAAGCTGTTCACTATGGGTGATCCTGACAAGCCAATGTATATCGACAAGGTCTTGTTGAAAAATGACCGCATGTGGAAAGAAATATTCTACATCCCGGCTCTGCTATTGCTGGGTCTGATCATCTTCTTGCAACGTCGCCGCCATGTCGATCTTACCGAAGAAGAGATTGCCGCCGCGAACTAGTTGCGGTCAGGAGATGAACCTTAAAAAGGGGGCGCTGTATGCCGTTCATACAGCGCCCCTTTTTCGTGCCCTTACTCTGTATATTACTGGCAAACAAAATCACTAAAACCTGGCGTAAAAATCACTATCTTCGGTGTTTGCGAGCACCGCCAGGGGTTGTATGATGGTGGCATAGCAATGCCTTTCAATGAGCGGGATAGCGTATCGAACTTCATCGAAAATACGGTCTCACAAAGATCATCAATGCAGCGGGGACATTGACGCCGCTAGGAGTTTCACGCTCGTCGCCCTATATCGCCAGCAACGTCGCGCAAGCACTTGAACATTTCTGGTTGATCGACGAGCTTCAGCAAGTTGCCAGTCGCGAATTGTCAGATTGGACGGGGGCGCGGGCTGGAACCATCGTTCATTGCACTGGCGCCGCGATTACCTTGTCGATTGCCGCTGTCATGACGGGAACGGATCAGCAAAACATTGCCAATCTGCCAGATGTCACCGCGTTGCCCAGCAAAGTCATTTTGCCCGCTGCGCATGCCATCAATTACGGGCAATCAATCCAGCAAGCCATACGTCTTGCCGGGGCCGAACCGATCCTTGCAGGATCGAGCCACCACTGCTCCATTTGTGAGCTTGAAAAACACCTGCAAGAACCCGGAACGTCTTGCCTGTTGCTGGTCTCTTCGCGCCTCGTTGCGGGAAATGAAATAGATTTCAAAGCGGCTGTCAAAGCGGCGCATGATGCGGGCCTTCCCACCATTATTGATGGAGCCGCACAAGATAGGCGGCTTGCAGACCTGTTGGATACCGGCACGGATCTATTGCTGCTAAGTGCCCAAAAATATCTGTCAGCCCCAACTGCTGGAATAATCCTTGGCACACAACAACTGGTCGATAGCGTGCGGGCCAACGAGCGCGGCATAGGGCGCGCCATGAAAGCCAGTAAAGAAGCAATATTTGGTGTTCTTGCCGCCATCGAGGAGCGGCAAACAGAAAACCTTGCTATCTGGCAGGCGGAGCAGGCCGAAAAACTCGCCCGGTTCATAGGTCAAGCCAACGAAATACCCCAACTGGAAGCATTTTCTATTCCAGACATGACAGGCCTTCCGTTTTCCAGAGCCTGCCTGACAGTTACCCGATCGAAAACAAATGTCGGCGCCGCTGGACTGGTAGAGGCCCTTAAAATGGGTACTCCGGGCATCCGTGTGATGGAACATGCCCTGCGTGAGGAGCGCATCATTTTCGAGCTGGTCCCCCTGCATGAGACCGAAATTGCTGTTATTCTGGAGCGTATATCCGAGATATTAGTGCCCAAATGACATCGAATGATGGCTTATAATTTGACGATGATTTTGCCAAAGACGTCGCGGTTCTCCAAGCGGATCAATCCCTTTTCGACATCTTTCAACTCCAGTACCGTATCAATGACAGGCTTGACGCGCCCCGTGGCCATTTTATCCATCACACTCTTCATATTGCCAAGCGTACAGCCAAAGCTGCCGAGCAGATGCAATTGCTGCTGATAGAGCAGGTTGAGATTAATCTCTCCCATAACGCCGGTGGTCGAGCCACAAGTCACCAGCTTGCCGCCACGGCGCATGGACAGCATGGAGCCTTTGAAGGTGTCCGGGCCGATATGTTCAAACACCACATCGACGCCGCGCTTTTTGGTCAGGCGGCGAATACGCCCCTCGAAACGTTCATTTTTATAGTTGATAAACTCGTCCGCCCCAAGCGCCAGGGTTTTTTCACCCTTCTCATCCGAGCCAACCGTTGTATAGGCAATGGCCCCGACATCCTTGATCAACTGAATGGCCGCTGATCCGATGCCGCTTCCCCCAGCCTACACGAGCACCGTCTCGTCAGACTTCAGCTTTGCATTGTCAAACAGCATGTGCTCGGGGGTACCAAAAGTAATCCCGGCAAGAGCTGCGCTCTCTGCTGGTAGACCGTCAGGCGCAACAACAGTCAGACGGGCCGGCACATTGATCAATTCTTGAAAAAAACCATGGGTATGAAAGCCATAAATCACCTGCTTGGCAGTGCAATGATTATCGCGTCCCTCAAGGCAGGGATCACAGGTGCCACAGGTAATCGCACCATAAATGGCCACCAACTGACCAGGCTGGAGATCCTTGACATTCTTGCCAACCGCAACAATCTCCCCCGCCCCTTCTGCCCCCGGGATCTGGTTCTCGGCCCGCTTGGCAAAGGCCATGCCGCGCCAGCTCCAGACATCAATATGATTGAGCGCCACCGCCTTCATGCGCACCTGCACCTCATCGGGGCCAGGCGCTGCGGGGGGCTCTATATCACCAATGACCAGCTCTCGGTCAGCGACGTTTTGTAGTGCGAACATAACTCTATCCTTATTGATCAGTTGCCCTGACGGGCAGTCCTCGCCGGACGGGCATCTTTGCAAATAGCATTGGGGACCAGTCCCCAAACCCCATAATGAGATGGGGTCCAGGGGATCATCCCCTGCTGCCAGCGGCATAAGCTGCCCGCGCGGCGAGCGCATTTTGGTTATTTCCCCACCGGCGTTGCCGATGATAATCCGCCATCTATGGGGATGACATTACCGGTGATATAGCCCGCGCCATCAGACAATAAAAAGCTCACCAGCGCCGCGACTTCATCGGGACGTGCAAAACGTTTGAGCGGAATAGTTGCTTCGGCTTTGGCTTTTTGTTCGGGATAGGCGGCCATCATTTCCGTGTCCACATAGCCTGGCGCTATGGTGTTGCAGGTGACACCTTTGCGGGCCACTTCGGCGGCCAGCGTCTTGAGAAAGCTCAACATGGCGCCCTTGCTGGCGGCATATGTTGCGTTGCCGGGGGTGCCAAGCGCGTGGGTGATGGACCCCATACCGATGATGCGGCCTTCTTTGGCGCGCAGCATCGGGCGAACGGCGGCTTTGACAATGCGGGTCATCGACCAGAAATTGACCTGCATGAGGGTTTGCGCCTTGTCTTGATCGAGCATGGCAACAAGGGCATCATAGGGCATGCCGGCATTATGGACGATGCCATAATAAGCGTCCACCTTACCCAGCTCATCGGCAAAGGCGTCCACCTCGTCGCGACTGGCAAGATCGACCTTTGTCGCTTCTATCAAGCGTTCGGGATGGGTGGATTTCAGTTCGGAAATCAGGGCTTTGGCTTCGTCTTCGCTGGAGCGATAGGTGAAGTGCACATCGAACCCGTTGGCGGCAACAGATCGCACAATGGCATCGCCAATACCGCGCCCGCCACCGGTGATCAGAACTTTTCTCTTACGCATACTCATCTTCCCTTTTAAAACCGTTCATCTGGCCTGTCGCCTTCCTCACATCGGTTCGGATGCGCACTTGCCAAGCATGATCGGATTACTGATATTCCTTGCCACTTGAGAACACGAGGCAGGCATTTTGACCGCCAAAACCAAAGCTGTTGGACAGGATTATATTCACATTCTTCTCACGCGGCTTATTGGCGACAATATCAAGGTTAATATTAGGGTCTGGTGTCGCGAAATTCATGTTGGCCGGGATGATGCCATTTTTGATGGTCATCAGCGAAATCACCGCCTCGACGGCTCCTGCCGCCAGCAATGTATGCCCCATCTGCCCTTTGTTCGAGGCCACGGGAACATCAAGAATGCGGTCCCCAAATACCTCATTCAATGACAGCGCTTCCATCTTGTCGTTTTCAGGTGTCGAGGTGCCGTGAGCATTGACGTGATCGACCTCATCTGGGGAAACGCCGCCATCTTGCAGGGTATTGACCATCGCGCCAATCATCGCGGAGCCGTCCGGCATGGAGCGGGTACGATGGAACGTATCGGCGCGCTCGCCATAGCCGCGCACAACGCCAAGGATTTCCGCGCCGCGCGCAATGGCGCTGTCATAGTCTTCCAGCACCAGCGCCGCCGCCCCTTCCGCGATAACAAATCCAGCTCTGGTTTTATCGAACGGGCGTGATGCTTTTTCAGGCGGGTCATTATGGGTAGAGACCGCAGACAAGAGCGTAAAGCGCACCATGGCTTCTTGATGCACCGTCGCATCCGTTCCGATGCACAAAGCGGCCTGCTCGCCGCGCCGGATCGCCTCGACGCCAAGGCCAATAGCTGTGGCCCCAGAGGCGCAGGCGGTGCAGACAGTCATGGGCATACCGCTCGTGCCAAATTCTGCGGCCACCAGATCAGCAATATAATTATTCAAGAGCAGCTCGCCGTTTGGAGCCTCTTCGCGCAATTGCGGCCATTCAATCTCTGCTGGCGGTGTCGCCATGAACAAGGGGCCGGGAAAATTATCACCCACGCCCATGGCCGCTTGTTGCAACGCCTCGCGCCCCACCTTGAGGGCCAGTTCGCGGGACCGCTCGACCGAATGCATGTCTTTGGCACCGGGTAAAAACTCATCCACCACGCCCGCCACTGTTGAACGAAGGCCCTGTGTTGGAAAACGGGCAATAGGGGCAAGACCGGACTTGCCCTCCATCAGCGCTCGCCAATTGTCAAAAACAGTGCCGCCAAGGGAGGATACCAGCCCCATGCCGGTTATGGCCACTACGGGACGGCCTTGTTTATCGGTGGTTGTTTTGGTCATGTCTCCACCCTTTCAACAAGCACCTGCCCTTGTCCAGAGCGCACACCCTCGCAGGTCACGAGGATTTGCGGCAAGCTGCCGGCAAAAGGGGGGAAATAGTTTTTTTGTTTAAACACTAGGGCGGCAAGAGCAACGGCCAGCGGAAACTGAGCCTCGATGCCATGGCCGAACAAGGGCGCAAGCTCTTTCGCCTCATGCGCCTCGCCGGGGTTTTTCAACTGAACGAGGGGACCAGTAGTGGCTCCGCCAGAAACCGCTGCGTCGGTTATTCCGGCATAGGCTTTCGCGCCGCGCGCCCTTGCATGGTCGGCACTTCGATCACCAGAAATGCACCCATGGAACCAAGGGGAGTATCTGCCCTTTCGTTCATTTCACGAATTTTCAATAGATCAGGCCTTGCTGCATTATTGGCCGCCCCGACCAGAAACAGCTCTCCTTGTCCGGCCCGAATGCGAGCAACGGCATTTTCGATAATCTGCGCCCCGGCAAGTTCTTCGCCCTTAAAAGTGCGCGAGCCGCCGGTGACCTTATGAACGATAGAGATATTACCCGCCAGCAATTGTGTCTGCTGGGCCAGATAGAGTGTGGGCCGTAGATTGGTCAGCAATAGATCATTGAGTTTTTCGCGCCATTGGGGATCATCTTTTATAGCCGCAAGCACTGTAGCGTCAGCCTCGGGGTCCCGTTCGCCATTACCCGCCGCCGCGATGATATGACATTTAGCCAGCAAATCCTCATCGCCCTTGATACCCGCATCATCCAGCGCCAGACCAGCTGCATAGGTGCCGATACGCTGCCAGTCTTCCATCTGGCGCAGATCGCCGCGCTTGGGGATCTGCTTTGAAAAATCAAGCTCGCATAGGGGGTGGATGGGATAAGGCGCAAAACTTGTTTCATCAACAACTGGCGTTGGATTCTCGGCGGTGAGCGCCTGCCAATGCGCATCCAGCCCCTCGCCAAGCGAGGAAACCATTCCTATGCCGGTGATCCAGACTTCATGATCATTGTTTTTGGTTGTCGCCATCAGATCCACTACCACTTTTAAAAAACAAAAACCGTAAATCCTTCTCACAGTGTCATCCCAGCGTAGGCTGGGATCCATACCCCCTGTGTATGCATTTTAAAACGGATTTTTATTGATAGGCCACCCTGAATTTTCGAAGTCTGTGGTTATGGATCCCCGCCTGCGCGGGGATGACAATTATTATAAGGCAAGACCTGAGAACAACAGCGCTCCTTACCCTAGCTATCGCCAAGGAGGCCTGTTACGCGGGCGCGCTCCAGCACATGTCCCTTGAGGTCATCATTTTCAAACGGCAAGGTGCGATGGGTGAGCTTTGCATTGCAGATCTTTTTACCATCGGCGGTGATCGCCGTTTTGCTCATGGTATAGCCAGAACCATCATGCTCGATCTCCGAGGTGACGATCAGCGCTGTTTCGGGCAAAACGAAGGTGCGCAGCTTGGCTTCCTTGACGGCGGCCAAAAAGGTCATGCGTTCAAATTTCTCGTTGGCGAGAATAAGATAACCAGCGGCCTGCGCCATGGCCTCGATCAGCAACACGCCCGGCACCAGCGGATGTCCGGGGAAATGTCCCTCGAACACCGTGCTGTCTTTGGGCACATAGGCGTGAACAGATATCTTACCGGCCTCAAGATCAATGCTCTCAACGCGGTCAATCATCTCAAAATACTCAAGACGCATGATAAAGGGGACCCTTAAACTGAGCACACGTAAAACCCGGGCAACGCGCCCGGATCAGCTTATGCAGCTTTTTCAGATTTCAATTCGTCAATCTTGGCGCACAGATTTTTCATCAAGAAATAATCTTCCGCGTCAGCATTGCCGTCATTGATTTCAGTCATCCAGTCTTCAACCGGCACCTTGATGTCGAATTCCTTGTCGATGGAAAACGCCACATCGAGAAAATCAAGACTATCGATTTCAAGATCGCTGATGACATGACTGTCTGGTGTAATTTTTTCGCGCTCGACATCACCAATATCTGAAATGATATCGGCAACCGTATCAAATGTTGAACTCATCAAGGTTCTCCCTGCACTACCCTTTGTATAATCAACCGCATATCCGCGCGATAGATCATTGTGTTTGACGTTATATGCCAGTTTCTTGCCAATCCGTAACAGTTCGTCTCTTTACGGTAACCAGGCCAAAGAATTGACCTTATGTCACCCGCAAAATATAACGTTCTGAGAACCAGATCGTTTACTTGCAATCACCTAGCATGTTTTGCCTCTGTTATTGAACAGCAGGCGGAAAAGTCAACACTTAATGTGGTAATTTACAGTCAGTTACAAGCAATAACACAATGAAGAGACATAATGACACACGATAACAAGTCTCAATCATCCAAAACAAGTAATAATGCCGCAGCCGACCGGCTTACTGAGCTCAAAGTCGGCTATAGTGATAGTGTCACGCGCACTATTACTGCCAAGGATGTGGAGACATTTGCCAGCCTGTCGGGGGATCAAAACCCGCTGCATATGGACGACGAATTCGCCGCACGCACGGAGTTTTCCCAGCGTGTGGTGCATGGTTTTTTGCATGCCAGCTTGTTGTCAACGCTGGTGGGCATGAAAATACCGGGCCGCGAGGCGCTTTATCTCTCGCAAACCATCGAATTTACCGCCCCCGTGTTTATTGGCGACACGGTGGAAGCGCGTGGCACCATCACCAAGGTGGATAAAACCACCCGCACCATCACCATGGATACGGTCATCACCACCCAAAACGGCGATGTCGTCCTGCGCGGGGTCGCCAAAGCCAATGTGTTACGCCTAAAAGAAACAAAACCAGCCCCTGCCAAAGGAGTGACAACCAGCATGAGCGAACTTTTAAGCGGCAAAACCGCTTTGGTCCCCGGAGCCTCAAGGGGCATTGGCCGGGCCATCGCCCTCAACATGGCCGATCATGGCGCCAGCGTGTGGATCAATTATCACCGTTCACAGCAAGCAGCCAGCGAGCTGGCCAGTGAGATTAAAGAGCGCGGCGGCAGTGCCGATATCGTTAAATGTGATGTCACCCATCGCGATGACGTCGCCAAAATGATCGAAATGGTCACAGCCAACGGCGCTCTTGATATATTGATCAATAATGCCGGGCCGAAAATCCTCTCAAAAGGCTTCAATGACCTGCAATGGGACGATATGCAGACGGCCTACACCAATATTGTTGGCTCCAGTTTCAATGTCATACAAGCCGCCTTGCCGCATCTCAAAGACAGCAAGGGCAAAATTGTCAATGTCTTGACCTCGGCGGTGCTGGGGCGCACCGCCCATAACTGGCTACCCTATGTGAGCGCCAAATCGGCTCTGCTCGGCATGAGCAAGAACCTGGCGCAAGAACTGGGACCAGCCGGGGTCACCGTCAATATGGTCTCCCCCACCATGGTCGACACCGATTTGACCTCCAATGTCCCCGACCGTATCCGACAGATGATGGTGTCGCGCACCCCGTTGCGCCGCATGGCAACCGTTGACGATGTGGCCAAGGCCGTGTTGTTTCTTGCGTCCCCCTATGCGGATTTTGTGACGGGCGACAATCTGCTCGTTACCGGCGGCGACATAATGGCGTAGGAAACGCGCACGAAATCATTTTGAGGGGATTGCGTTATGGCAAAAAACTAGTGCAGCGAAGTTGAAACCTTGATCGACGCGGTGTTGGCGCAAGCCCCTGCCTGCCTGAAGGACAAGGCCTTGCTGCAAAGCATTGATTGGGCGAAGGTTGATAGCGAAAAAATCACAAACATGCTCACAAGCCTTGATGAGGCGGGCAAAAAAGCGCCGCCATGGCTGCTAAATGCTCTCATCACCTCGGGGCATGCCGTTGACGACGCAAAAATTGAACGGTTCTCTTTGCCCCTGAAGTTCCTAAATCGGCTAAATGGCAGCGATGATGTGGATCAGACCAGTGCGATTGATGTCGCCTCGCGGCTTATTGACGATAAAGATCTCACCCGTGCGCTCATCAAGCGAATGAAGGAGCGAGGCCTTGCGGGCGAGGCCTTGCAACTGGCCTTGACCAACTGGGCCAGCTCTCCCCAGCTCATGCGCCCGGTGGCATCGACGCTAAAGCACCATGTTGAGGGGTTGCCAGAGGTCAAACTGCGTGTCCTTGGTTTTTCCACCACGCATCCCTTTTGTGAAGATCTGGCCCCCGCCTTTGCTGGTGCAGGGTTCAAGACCGATATTGTTGAAGCCAATTTTGGCGAAGTGATCCCCGAGCTGTTGCGCCCCGTCGATGGTGCCTATGACGCCTATATCTTATTGTTGGACATGGCGGGTTTTCACGCTCCTGACTGGCGGCTGGAGACCAGCGCTGGCACGCAGATGCTGAACGACCGGATTGATCTGATTGTCTCGGCCCTTGCAAGCTTTGCCAGCCAGTCCTCGCTTCCCATTTTCATCAACACTGTGTCAATGGCCCCGACCCCTGCCATTGGTTTTCTTGATCAACAGCTCGGCGATGGTAGCAATGCCAGTATCAAGCTTGTCAATGAACGCCTGTGCGACCTTGCTTCACAGCAAAATCAGATCGTGCTGATTGACAGTTTTGTCGCCATGAACACCATAGCCCCGGCCAATTGGTCAGATCCCAAAATGTGGTTCTATGGCCGCATCCCCTATTCGGCTGATGCGACCAGAGCGCTGGCGGACGGTTTTGCCCGGGCCTGGCGCGCGGAAAAGAAGGGCCCGCCCAAGGTTCTGGCCATTGATCTCGACAATACCATGTGGGGCGGCATCTTTGGCGAAGACGGGGTTCATGGTCTGCAATGTGGCGACGATTTCCCCGGCAATGCCTTCAAAGCCATGCAATCGGAATTTCTGCGTCTCAAAAAACAGGGCATGATCCTGGCTATTCTGTCGAAAAACGACCCGGTCGCCATCACCGCCTTTGCCGACCATCCCGGCATCATTCTCGATGAAGATGATTTTGTTGCCCACCGCATCAACTGGACCCCAAAACCGCAAAATATCCGCGAACTGGCAACCGAGATCAATGTGGGCCTCGACAGTTTCGTATTTCTCGATGACAGCCCTCACGAGCGCGAAGCCATGCGGGCGCTGGCACCACAGGTTTATACGCCAGAGCTGCCAGACGCCCCCGCCCGGCGCCCCGGCTGGTTGCGCAGCCTGTCAAAGACCTGGCCCATACGCCTGACTAAAGAAGATGCAGAGCGCTCCTCCATGTATCAAGCGCGGCGCAAAGCAAGCTTGATGCAATCCTCTGCGGCAAGCTTTGAAGACTATCTGGCCGGGCTTGAGCAAAAACTCACGCTTGAGGAGGTCTCGCAAGCCACCTTGCCGCGCATTGCCCAGATGCACCAGAAAACCAACCAGTTCAATCTCACCACAAAGCGCTTTGATGAAAGCGACCTCAAGGCCATGATGGAGGACGAGCACCAGATGGTTGTGCTGGGCCGGGCCAATGACAAATTTGGCGATCACGGCATATCCATTTGTGCGACCATCGCCATTGAGGGCGATAAGGCCGAATTGAAACCCTGCTGATGAGTTGCCGGGTGATTGGCCGCGAGGTGGAAGCCGCGTTCCTTGGTGCTTTATTGGTGAAGCTGCGTGAACGCGGTGTTAAAACCGTCTCGGCCTCCTATATTCCTACCGAGAAAAACGTCATTGTGGTCGATTTCTACGCACAGCAAGGCCTCACAAAATCCAGGTCCATTGGCGATGAGACCATCTATGAATGGGATGCGGACAGCTCGCCCTTGCCCGTTTCCACTTATGTTGAGACACTATGGCACAGTTGAATAATTAGGGTAAAATGAAGTAAGTAAGCACTCAATATCAAAAGGTTGTGTTAATTACTCTCCATGTGATCAATACAGCCAAACAAGTTTTAAGAATAAGGTACTATTATGAGCAAGGATGTGCGGACGGAAGTCGCCGAAATTTTCGAGGATGTTTTCGAGTTTGAAGGCGATCTCAATTTCAAGACCTCGCCTGACGATGTGCCTGGCTGGGACAGCCTCAAACATATCGCCCTTGTCCCCACCCTTGAGCAAAATTTCGACATTTCGCTCAGCATGGACGAGATGCACGAAATCCAGAATGTTGGCGATATCCACATTATTCTGGAACGTCACGGCGCCTGACGAGGAGCCGCGCACGCGCATGAGCGCTGTTAAACGGACCGGGACGAACGGGGTTTCCATTTTACTTGTTGCCTCGCACTCCTTATAATGTGCCAATATTATGTCGTCGCATATTGGAGCGCAGAATTATGAGATGGGCCGGTGTGTTGATTGGTTTTGCATTCCTGGGAGGTTGTGCGTCAGACTTTCGAAGCAGCCCGGTGCCTGATCACATTCTCAATAGTGCGCTTTTATCCCCAGTTACCAAGCTGAATAATTCAAACATCACCGTGCGTTTTTGGGGTGATACCACCTCCCCGGCGCTTAAATATGCATTTCAGAACAAGCTAAGGCAGACCGCGCGGCAATTAAAAAATAATCGCCACAAATCGCGTTTTAAAATGAACCCGGCGACGGGCAAGCTGATTGTCCCGACTTATTTTCTTGCCCTGTCGGGAGGGGCCGAGGATGGCGCTTATGGCGCGGGGGTTCTCTCCACCTGGAAAAACCCTGGAACCGGCCGCCTGCCCGCCTTTAATATCGTCACCGGTATCAGCACCGGCGCGTTGATTGCGCCGATCGCCTTTCTCGCCTCCTCACAAGATCCCCGGCTGCGGGCCAAATATCTGCCAAAGCTTGGCGACATTTACAAAGTGCCAGGCGACAAGCTCGCCTCCCTTCAGATCCTGTCCGCCTTTACAGGGTCCGCCGCCGCTTTTCTCGATAATTCTGGCCTGCAACACCAGATCGAAACCTTCGCCAACAAGCAGATGATTGAAGATGTCGAACGGGAGTCCAAAAAAGGCCGCAGCCTGTTGATTGGCACCACCAATCTAGAAACGCAGCGACCGGTGATCTGGGACCTGGGAGCCATCGCCACGCGTCCGCGATATGAGCCCAAAGAAAAACGGCAAGCCAGACATGATCTGTTCCGCAAGGTCCTGCTGGCCTCAACAGCCGTTCCCGGGGCCTTTCCCCCTGTCAAAATCCAGATCAATGCTGACAATACCGTCTATGAGGAATTGCATGTAGATGGCGGAACCACCAAACAGGTGTTCTTGTTCCCCTCCCAGATCCATCTCAATCAGGTGAGCGCTGCACTTAACGAAATGATTGACGAGGGCCCCGGTATCGAGCTGCGCTATGAACTTTTCATCATTCGTAATGGCCGCGTCCACGCGCGGGGCAAAAGAGTGGAACCCAAGGGCTTGGCAGCATTTGTCCCCGTTCTGGCCTCCACCATTCCGATCATCAAGCGCTCCATCTCCACCCTCATACATTATCAAGGGCGCGGCGATCTGCACAGATTGCGCAATCTTGCCTGTCTCTATGACATCAAATATCATTTGACCGCCATCCCTGACAGCTTCAATAAAGAAGCCGAGACGACCTATGATCTGACCTATATGAACCACCTGTTCAAGGCCGGGCAACAATTTGGCGCGCGTGCCGATACGCGCAAGGCCATTCTTTATACTAATCAAAACAGGGATCGTGCTGGCAGCCACTGGTATCGCGGGCCACCCGAATGGAAAAAATGCAGCAACGGTTCCCCGAACCAGAATTAACCCGCTATTCCGTATGCTAACGAGGCATCAGGCGGGTCAATAAGCGGTCGAGTTGATTGGCAAATTTCTGACGGTCTTTTTGTGAAAACTGGGCCGGCCCACCGGTCTCTACCCCTGCGCCGCGCAAATCTTGCATGAAGTTTCGCGTTGACAGGCGCTCGCCTATATTGCTGCTGCTTAGCTCTTGCCCGTGCGGAGTAATGCAAAAGGCATTTTTCTCGACCACCCGCGCCGCCAGCGGAATGTCTTCGGTGATCACAAGATCCCCCTCCTCCACCAGTTCGACAATTCGGTCATCGGCAATATCTGGACCTGCTTCAACGACAATCAGATCCACAAGAGGCGAGCGATGGATGCGCATGAACATATTGGCGACCAGCGTAATTTCCACACCGCGCTTGTCGGATGCGCGGTAAAGAATGTCTTTCACCGCCCCCGGGCAGGCATCCGCATCAATCCAGATCTTCAATGAGTATCCCTCTTTCGCTCCGGGGCGCTATTGCAGGCCAGGAGTACTGTCGTGGCCATTCGATCCACCGCCACCTTTGCCGCCGCCTTTGCCCAAAAACCAGATCATCAGCACAAAAAATACAGCCAGCCCACCATAGGCGATTATCTCAGCCATAGCAGCCTCCCCGAAAGATTAGGCAGGGAGTAGGTCTTCGCCTCTGGCCCCCTAATTAGGTTCGCCCCCCGCTATTTTGGCTCGCGCCCCCTATTTAGGCTCTCGCCCATAGACCACGCTAACATTTTGACCACCAAAACCAAAGCTGTTGGATATAACGGCGCTGACATCGGCTTCTCTGGCTTTGTTGGGCACGGCATCTATTGTCCCCATATCAGGGTCAGGCGTATTATAATTGATGGTTGGCGGGATCAGACCGCTTTGCATTGTCATCAGCGAGAACACCGCTTCCACGGCTCCAGCCGCTGACAAGGTATGGCCAATCATCGATTTGTTCGAACTGATGGGCGTGGTCTCCATACCTTCGCCAAAGGCCTGCTTCATGGAAAAATATTCCATTTTATCATTTTCTGGTGTGCTCGTGCCATGGGCGTTGACATAGCCAATATCGGCAGGCTTGAGACCAGCATCAGTAATGGCCTTGGTGATCGTCCGGATCATCGGCATGCCATCGGGGCTGGTTCTGGTGCGATGGAAATCATCGGCATGTTCGCCGCAGCCATGAACAACACCCAAAATGTTCGCACCGCGCGCCTTGGACGCTTCATAGCTTTCAAGCACCAGACAGGCCGCCCCTTCCGCCATCACAAAGCCGTCGCGATCCTTGGAAAAGGAGGCCATGGCCGCTTCTGGGGGATTATTTCTGGTGGACAGAGCCGACAGAAGCGAGAACCGCACCAGAGCTTCGAGATTAACCGTGCCATCGGTGCCAACGCAAAGCGCTGTATCGGTATCACCACGGCGAATAGCTTCCACCCCCAGCTGAATGGCCGTACCACCAGAGGCGCAGGCCGTCGACAGGGATACCGGCAGCCCTTTGGTGCCATATTTGTCGGCCAGATGTTCGCCAACGCTGGCAAACTGGAACAGGCGCTGCATTTCGTCATGCTTGCTGGTGCGGCAAGCCGACAACATACGGTCATAGCCTTCAAGGCTGGTGTCGCTTTCTTCGCCGTAAAGCTCGCGGCGCTGAGGCCATTCAAGCTCGGTTGGCGGGGTCGCCAGAAACAACGGCCCGGGGAAATCTCCTTTGCGGCCAATATCGGCCTGCTCGATGGCCTCGGAAGCCGCGCTTTCCGCCATGGCAATCGAAAGAGCCGGAGCCGAATATGGGTCCACATCCAGAAAGTCAACACAACCAGCAATGGTGGTGCGCAAGCCTTCCGTGGAAAAACGGCTGATATGCCGGATACCCGATTTGGCGGCCGTTAGATCGCGCCAATTGTCTTGCTGACCCTGACCAAGCGAGGTGACAACCCCCATGCCAGTCACAACAACAACGTGACGTCCAAGATGATCTGTAAGAGAATTTGTCATTTACTTCGCCTCTTTGCTGTCTAGGCTTGTGAGCAGTGCCAGCCCTTCGCCGCGCCAGTGACCAACACTTGTCACCATTATCTGTTCGGGGGCCTTGTCTGTAGACGCTTCGACGCCCGAGCTATCCAGCGGCTCAATATATTGGCCTTTGGACAGTGCCAGTGCGGCAAGTGCCAGTCCGGCAGGCATCTGTGCCTCAAAAGAATGTCCCATCATCGAGCCATAAGCGCGCGTCAGAGGTGTAAACCCCTTGCCCTCAAGGCCACCAAGAAACGCAAGCTCTTCAGCGGTTGCCTGGCTGGTGCCAGAAGCCCCCGAAAGAACGCCCAAATTGCCCTGTTCCATGGTCTTGGACAGCTCGTCAAACTGGCTGTCCAGATTGTCTTTGGCCTGCCCCTCGTCACGGCGGCAACGATCAGAGCTGATGCCTGACAATTTTGCGTAAGGCTTGGCGCCGCGTGCTTTGGCATGGTCGGCAGATTCCAGAACCAGAAATGCCCCCACACTTCCTTGCACAAGACCACCACCCTGCTCGGCACGCTCCCAGATCGATTTGAACTCGTCGCCCCACAGATTTTGACCCAGTTCGAAAATCAGCAGGCTGTCCTTGCGCTCGGCATTATTGGCGCCACCAATCAGCATAAGATCGCTCTGGCCACTGGAAATGCGGTTATAGGCATTTTCAATGGAGGCAAGTCCCGCCAGTTCTTCGCCCATATAAGTGCGAGAAGAACCAGTCACCTTGTGAACAATAGAAATATTGCCTGCCAGCAGATTGGATAATTGTGCCAGAAACAAAGTGGGGCGCAATTCGCTTTTGAGAATTTCGTTGGAGTGACCTTTATTGGCATTGTCGCCAGAGGTCTTTTCAAGAACTTTTTGATCCATCGCCGCATCACGCTCGCCGCTACCCGCAGCAACAATCATATCCATATGATCGAGCGCCTCAAGGTCTCCGGCAAGACCCGCATCGGCCAGAGCCAACCCGGCGGTATAGGTGCCGATACGCTGCCAGGGTTCCATCTGGCGCAGATCACCTCGTTTTTTGATCTGTGAGGCGTAATCAACTTCGACCAGAGGATGCACGGGATAGGGCGCATAGTTCTGTTCATCAAGTTTTGGCGTCACCGTTGAGCCACTTTTGCCGCTAATCGCCGTCGAATGGGCATCCGCCCCTTCCCCAAGGGAACTTAGCAAACCAATGCCGGTAATCCATACGTCTGCGTTCTCTTTGCTCATGGCATCATTTCTTTTCATCTATGAACTCATATCCGCATCGGCGAACAGGAGGTAAAACCAATTTATTTCAGCTCAGTAGCCGACAAAAATGGTATTTTCAATTGTGTTTTGAAAGTTAAGGTAAGTTGCCAGATAGCAATAGCAAGGCCGTTCCAACTCAAAACCACTGTTAGTCATGCTGCCACTTCGTGCCCCATTCAAGAGTAGATCTGAATAAAGTAAAGTAAAGCTGCAGCCCTGCTTTATAGTTGCCCTTGCAAAAGGGTTCAATAGTGTTTTGCATCTTGCGCCTCGCAAAGGCCTTTTGCCGCAGCAAAACGCGAAAAACCCCTGAAATTGCGGTGTTAAAGCATGTTTTATGGTTTATTATTGGGTGCCAGACCAACCGAGATTTCGTGATGCCGTGTTAACGCTCAAATTCGGGGCTATTTTGGCTCTAAAATCCGGAATCTGGCTGTTTCAGGAATTCGATCTCATCGGCGCTCGATGAACGCCCCAAAATATCGTTGCGATGAGGAAAGCGGCCAAAACGCGCGATAATATCTCGATGGGCCACAGCATATTTCAAATCGCTTTTTGAGCCCAGCTTTCCATATTGCTCGACGGAAAATTCCTGGTCGGCAAGCTCTTCACTATGCATAAACGGCATATTCAAAAAACCGCGCTGGTCAATCACCAACTCCCCTTCAAATCCACTTTCAATCGCTGATCTGGCCGCTTTGCGAGCCAAACCGTCCGCTTCAAACGAGCGCGCCTCATCGCGAAACATATTGCGCGGGAACTGATCAAGCGTGATGATCAGCGCCAGAGCACCAACAGGGGTGGCCATCCAGTCCGCCAGCTTGCCGCTATATGCCTGTTCATAGATTGAGCTGAACCTGTCGGCTATCTGCTGGTCAAATTCGGGGCTTTTGCGAAAGTGAAACGGTTTGACCGGATCGCTAAACCAGAAATCGACTATCTGCTCGGGCGTTACATCATACATTGGAAAACCACCTGCTATAATGATTTGAAAAGGCTGTCATGCCAAATCGCTCCACGGCATATTGACGGCAAGCCTGTCTGTTCAGCGTCGAGACCTTCTGGATGGCTAAAAGCGCTTCTTGCCTATTGTCTGGATTAACAAGAAAACCGGACACCGAATGTTTCACCAGCTCCCTATTTGCCCCGCGATCATAGGCAATGACTGGTGTGCCACAGGCCATTGCTTCAATGGTGATGACACCAAACGCTTCTTGCCACTCTTGTGTTTGCAACATCGCCATGGCAGAGCCTAACATTTTTTGCAGCGCCTCACGCTCCAGATAGCCCATATATTCAAGATGCGGCCCATATTGGGACTGGATCATTTGCCAATAGTCAGCATCCTCAACAGAGCCGGCAACTTTAAGCAATATGCCCGCCTCCCTGGCAATTTTTGCCGCGTTCACCAATCCTTTTTCCGGGGTAATGCGCCCCGCCCAAGCAAGATAGTCCCCGGCCTTGTCCTGAAAATGATAGTTTGTTTCATTGAGACAAAAGGGCAGCAAAATCGGAGACTCTATGGCTAGTTCTTGCGCCTGCGTTAGCGTCAAAACCGCCACATGATTTTTATACTGCCGAGAAATGCGGGCAATTTCACGATCGGTGGCCAGGGAAGAATGACCCAGATTGGCAATATGCAACAATGGGCGCGAAAAATATGTCGTCATGAAATAGGGCAGCCAGTCATGATTCAAATTTATGACAAAATCGAACTCATATTGTTTTTGCCATGCCAACTGAACCATTGAGGCAAGGATGCTGTCTGGAGGGACAATAAAATTTTCCGTTTGTCGCTGGCTTGACGCAGAGGCTTGAAAAGCCCCTTCCACCTCAAAGGTCGGGACACCAATATCTTGCCCGCCGACTGGCGCAATCACCGCTGTATCAACCCCAACTCTTGTGAGCGCTTCAATCGAGTTTTCCAAAAACCGCGACACACCGCCGGTTTGCGGAGCCCCATAAGGCCCCACACAAGATGCGATAAACAGGATGTTTTTATGTTTGTGCGGCAAAATTTGATTCCAATTGCTATCGGTCTCTCACACGTTCTATTTTAACACCGACACCAGCCGCTTGTGGAATAATATCGGGCTTATCGACCTCTATGATCATCCGCTCTATGCGTTCATCAGCAAGGGCGATATCGGCTATTTGCTCTGCCAGGTTCTCAACCAGTTCAATATGTTGATCACTGTCGGCCTTTTGCTTGATTTTGCCGATAATATCCGAATAGGACACATAGTCTTCCATTCGCTCACTATCGAGGCGACCTGGATGGGGAATATACATCCATAAATTAATGATCACACGCTGCTTCTTCTCGCGCTCATGCGGCCTGATACCAATAAAAAAATCAAGGGTGAGCTCGCGGATACGTAGCTCAATCATGTTCTTCAAATTTGCCATATGCGGATATTTTTCGCCTCGTTAATTGTCAAGAAAATCATCATAAGGCGGCACGGGGCGCACCATATGTCGACCACCATCAATCGTAATAATTTGACCTGTCATTGATCGCGTTTGTGCGATCAATGATATGAGCTTGCAAATTTCTTCTACGACAGGGCCTTTATTCAGGGGGGTATTGGTGAATTCTACTTGAAACTGTTCTTCACTCTGGTCGCCGCTTCGCAAAACCAGACCAAGGGCGATGCCATTTATACGGCAATTTGGCGCCAACTCCATCGCCAACATTTTAGTAATACCATAAAGGGCGTATTTGCTGACCGTATAGGAGAGATAGTCGGGGGTGAGGTTTGTCACCTTTTGATCCAGAATATTGATGACGCAGCGCTTTGCTTGCGCGTCGCGCGTGAATTCTTTGGTCAATAGAACAGGTGCCAGAGTGTTGAGATCCAAATGCCGATGCCAATCATCCACCTTCAAATTTTCGAGCCGGTCACGCTCATAAATAGACGCCGAATTGACAAGCAACAGCTCCCGTTCAATAGCACTGCCAGAACTACCAAAATCAGTGGCAGGCGCATTGGCAAAATCATTGGTAAAATCTACGATCAGCCTGGTTGCCTGATCCGGATCGAGGAGATCAGCCTGATAGGTTTTGACCTGCGCCCCAAACTCGCGCGCTTGCTGCGCGACATGTTCCGCCGCTTGCTTTGATCCCTTGTAATGGATGCCTACATCCCATTTATGTTCAGCAAGATAGAGCGCAATGGCCTTGCCAACCCGATGGGCTGCGCCGGTTATAAGTACTGCTCGGTTGGCCAACTCTATCAATCCTTGAGAACATCATTTGGTTGTTTGCAATCTATAGAACATACAATTGCCCGACCAAAGCTTCAACCGACAACCAAAGATATTCATGAACAAGTGGCTCACATTATGTATCACCACCCCATTTTCTGGCGGGACAGGACGCTCCAGTGCCCTCAAACAACGCTGCGACCGGCCCGAGCACAGCGAGGAACAGCCGTGAGATAATAACAATAGCGGAGAGGGAGAAAGAGATTTCGACCCCAGCCCTCAACAGAGTGCGACTGCACGACGGGCGAGCAGCCCGCGCCATCGCAGGCCCGAGCACAGCGAGGAACAGCCGTGAGATAGAAACAATCGCGGAGAGGGAGAAAGAGATTTCGACCCAGCCCTCAACAGAGTG
>JAJRRW010000134.1 GCA_024279115.1 Alphaproteobacteria bacterium | reverse complement strand
TCCAGCCCATAGGTCAGCTCGCCGGTTACAGGGGCGCAGTCAAAACCGCCGACCTGTTGAAAATAGGTGAACTGCGAGACTTCCATACCGTCACACCAAACCTCCCAGCCAAGGCCCCAGGACCCAAGCGTCGGGCTTTCCCAATCATCTTCGACAAAGCGGATATCGTGATTTTTACTATCAATGCCAATGGCTTTGAGGCTGTCGAGATAAAGCTGCTGAATATTGTCGGGGGATGGCTTGAGGATGGTCGGAAATTGATAATATTGTTGCAAGCGATTGGGGTTCTCACCATAGCGCCCATCGGTCGGCCGGCGGCACGGCTGTACATAAGCGGCGTTCCAGGGCTTTGGTCCAAGTGATCGCAAGGTGGTCGCGGGGTGAAATGTCCCTGCCCCGACCTCCATGTCATAGGGCTGCAACACGACGCAGCCATAGTCCGCCCAGTAATGCTGCAAGATCAGGATCAGATCCTGAAAGCTGTTTTGCGGGTTCAATGGTCCCGGCTTTCGATTGTTGCTCATAAGATCCGCATCAGGTTGGAGGAATTGCATTTTCAGGGCAAACTAAAGGGGCGATATGAACGGGTCAAGGTGAGAAAGAACAATGCGCTCGCCGCGCGGACGTCTTGACAGACAGTCTTGGGGACTTGTCCCCAAACCCCGATTTGGAATTGTGTGTTTTGAGGAATAGCCATCCCTTATACTTTAGCAAGTAAACGGGGTCTGGGGACCAGTCCCCGGCGCTGTCAGCGAGGACATTATGTTTTCTCGACAAAACTCTCGACCACGCGTTTTTCGCCGGCTTTGTCAAAATCAATAGTCAGCTTGTCGCCCTCAATGGAGGTGATGGCACCATAGCCAAATTTTTGATGAAAAATCCGCTCGCCAAGATTGTAGTCAGATTTGTGGGTCTTTTTGATTGGTTTGGCGCGCCCCTCGATGACCGTTGTCGTGCGCTTGCTCGACCCGGAACGCTTGTTCCAGCGTGGTTCTGAATACATGTCTTTGGCAACATTCTCACGGGCCTTGAAGCGATTTGGTTGCGCGGTGTGGCTATAGCCACCATAGGACAGGCTGTCCATCACCTCCACATGTTGTTGCGGCAGTTCGTCAATGAAGCGCGAGGGCGCTGCGGTTTGCCATTGGCCGTGAGTGCGCCGGTTTTGCGCGAAGCTGATGGTGGCGCGCCGCTTGGCGCGGGTGACGCCAACATAGGCGAGGCGGCGTTCTTCTTCCAGACCAGCTTTGCCGCTTTCATCGAGCGCGCGTTGATGGGGAAACAAACCCTCTTCCCAGCCGGGCAGAAAAACCGTATCAAATTCGAGGCCCTTGGCAGAATGCAGGGTCATCAGCGACACCCGCTCTCCCGCCTCCCCCGCGTCCACATCCATGACCAGCGAGACATGTTCCAAAAATCCGGCCATGGAGTCAAATTCTTCCATAAAGCGGATCAGCTCCTTGAGATTATCAAGGCGACCTGGTGCTTGCGGACTTTTGTCGTTTTGCCACATCGCGGTGTAGCCGCTTTCATCAAGAATGATTTGCGCAAGTTCAGTATGGTTCATCATTTGCGCCATGGATCCCCAGTGATCGAACTGGTTCATCAGCTTGAAGATGGCATTGCGAGCGGCTGGACGCAGCTCTTGCGTCTCCAGCAAGGCGCGCGCGCTATCCACCAGTGAGATGCCTTTGGCGCGAGCATACTGATAGATCGGGCGCAGGGACGCTTCTCCCAGGCCACGCTTGGGCGTATTGATAATGCGCTCGAATTTAAGGTCATTGGCGCTGTTGAATATCACCTCAAAATAGGCGATAGCATCCTTGATTTCCTTGCGTTCGTAAAAACGCGGGCCACCAATCACGCGGTATGGCAAGCCAACGGTGACAAAGCGATCTTCTATGGCGCGCATTTGCGAACTGGCCCGCACCAGAATGGCAATATCATCAAGGCTGTGCTTGTCGCGCTGCAATTGCTCGATCTGTTCGGATATGTTGCGGGCCTCTTCTTCGTCATCCCAGCAGCCGCGCAGCATGACCTTGTCGCCTTCACCAATATTGGTGTGCAGGGTCTTGCCTAAACGCTCGGAATTATTGGCAATGAGCGCCGAAGCTGTGGACAATATGTGGCCGGTAGAGCGGTAATTCTGCTCAAGACGGATCACCTTGGCTCCTGGAAAATCCTTGTCAAAGCGCAAAATATTATCAACTTCAGCCCCGCGCCAGCCATAGATCGACTGATCATCATCGCCGACACAACAGACATTACTGGTGCCTTGTGCAAGCAGGCGCAACCACAAATATTGGGCGACATTGGTATCTTGATACTCGTCGACAAGGATATAGCGAAAGCGGCTTTGATATTCTTTCAACACATCATTGTTTTCTTGAAACAGACGCAGGCACTCAAGCAAGATATCGCCAAAATCGACCGCATTGAGTTCTTTTAGACGCTTTTGATAGGCTGCGTAAAGCTCGGCCCCCTTGCCATTGGCAAAGCTGTGGGCCTCCCCGGCTGGCACTTTGGAGGGGGTGAGGCCTTTGTTTTTCCAGCGATCAAACAAGGTGGCGAGATGGCGCGCCGGCCAACGTTTTTCATCAATATTGGCCGCTTTTAACAGCTGCTTGATAAGCCGCACCTGATCATCGGTATCAAGGATCGTAAAGCCCGATTTCAGATCGACAAGTTCGGCATGGCGCCGCAATATCTTGACGCAAACGGCATGGAAGGTGCCAAGCCAGGGCATGCCTTCCACGGCGCCACCGACCAGTTCGCCAACACGGTTTTTCATCTCCAACGCGGCTTTATTGGTGAAGGTAACCGCCAGAATATTATAGCTGCTGGCATCGCCCATGGCGAGAATATGGGCAATGCGGGTGATCAGGACGCGGGTTTTGCCGGTGCCTGCTCCAGCCAGCACAAGCACGGGACCTTGCAAGGTTTCAACGGCGTCGCGCTGCTCCGCGTTAAGCCCCTCCAGATAGTTTCCTGTCGGGCGGCTCATGGCCCGTTGGGCCTGTTGCGTCAGAGATTGTCCAGCGTTTTGTGACATCTTGGCTTTCGTTGGTTCTGGCCCAAAAGTTCGCGATTCGTTTGCCTATGCTAGCATAGGCAAAGAGCGCTTGAAACCGTTCGCAAACAGGTTGTGGGGGGCAACGCCAAATGGCCCCAGACGACTGGAGCCAGTTTGTATTCACGCATTATCAGATGATTTAGCTTCGCTTGTTGACCATATAAACGAACAAGATGAAGCCCAGCAATGATATAGGGCCAATTGCCGTAAATGCCAAAAACAGGATATCCATATTTTCCCTCCCGATGTTCAAGTGCACACATAAGTAATATTACGTATGACCGGGGCGGGTCAAATCTTTATTCTGACTGGTGGTCGGGTGACCCGCATTTATCAGCGAGAACCAAAGCAGAGCGCAACCAGTTAAGCTCGGCTAGCGGGTCAACCTGCAAGATGCTTATTTTTGTGCCATAAGAACAAAGAGCATAAAGCCGAGCAGGGATAAGGGGCCAAGTACCGTCACTGCCATAATCAGTATATCAATCATAAATCCCTCCGGTGTTTATTTAGGTTTACGCCAGCAAGGTTAGAGAGGGAGAACGAACGCATATATGATGCATATCAATTATTGCCGATATAGTTGAAAACAGGAGCTATTTATTGTGCTCCACATGGGCATCAATAAGGGCCTGATTATAGTGATGTAGCGCTTCAACCTTAAAGGCCCAGCCAACGATGATTTCTGGCTTGTGGTGATCAATAACGGCAATGCGATCCAGGCCAGTGCGATCAAACGCCCTTAGCGCCTGCTCAATCGTCGCTGATGGCAAGAGCCAGGACAACTCCTCTTCTTGGCTCTCGTTGAACAGATTGCTTTGGTCTTTTTCAAGCGGGGTCATAAACTGGCTGACCTTTAACGTGTGTAAAATGTAGCGATGTGGTCCATCATTCAAGAACAGTCCGCGCGCTGCCAGCAGCCAGTGAAAATAACTTTGGCCAAGAAAGGCACGATGTACGGAGGTACTGATGGACACGGCCAGCAAGAGCGCAATGGCCACATTATAGTCGCCCGTTAGCTCAAATGCGATCAGCACGGTGGAGATGGGGGCACCCAGAATGGCGGCAGCCACAGCCCCCATACCGGTGATGGCATAAAGGCCATGACTGGAAGCCATCAGCGGAAATACCATCGCGGCTGCCAGACCAAAGGCGCCGCCTGCCATGGCGCCAAGATAAAGGGACGGCGAAAACACCCCTCCTCCAAAACGGCTGGCAAGAGTGATGGAGGTCGCCAACGCCTTTAACAATAATAATTGCAGCATCAGGGTCAGTGAAAATTGCTGTTTCAGGGCGGCATCGGTTGATTCATAGCCCACCCCCAATATTTGCGGGAAATAGATGGCAAGACTACCGACCAGAAAGCCGCCGATGACCGGGCGCAGCACGAGGGGGATTTCGACACTGCGAGACAGGCGGTCCGCCCCAACCATCATCAATTGAAACAAAATTGCCACAAAAGCACAAATCAGACCAAGCAGCGCGAAGGCCGGAATTTCCCAGTTGCTGGCAATGTGATATTCGGGAATGATAAAGGCTGGAAAATTTCCCAGATGGGTGCGAACGATCATCGCGCCAAGCGCACTGGATATGGCAATCGGCACAAAGGCCCGCAGGGCATAATGCCCCAAAATAACCTCATGGGCGAATAAAACACCGGCCAGCGGCACATTGAAGGAGGCTGCGACAGCGGCTGCGACTCCGCAGGCCAGCAAGGTGCGTCTGGCGCTTTGCGGGAGGGAAAAACGGTCCTGCAGCCATGAGGCGATAGTGGCTCCCAGATGGACAACAGGGCCCTCTCGGCCAGCGCTTGCCCCCGAGCCAAGCGACAGCGCCGCTATCAATGCGCTTTGCAGGCCATCACGTACTGAAATTTTCGAATTCTTGATCGCCTGTGCTTCAATGACATCAGCGACGCCATGAGGGCGTTTGCCCGGTACAAAATAGACCAGCAGCAACCCAACCAGCAAGCCACCAAGCGTCGGAGCGCCAAGGATGATATACCAGGGTTGCAAAAGTGCGGCGGCAAATACATTGTCGGATGAGGTCCCCAGCCAGGGGATTTGGATCCAGCCAATGAGTATTCGAAACGCCAGACTGGCATAGGCCGCGCAAATACCAACAACAATAGCGATGGCCCAGACCACCAGTTCTTGTGACCTTTGAAACTCGTGGAGATTGGGTTTTATAGTCTCGGTAAAAAAGTCGAGCATTCGCTGCTTGGCGGCGACTGCTTTTGCGACCTGATTTCTATTTTTATCGCTCATTCAGCAAACCTTGCGCGATGGTCATTAC
>JAJRRW010000133.1 GCA_024279115.1 Alphaproteobacteria bacterium | reverse complement strand
TTGAGCAATCATCTTCTGCCGGTTGATGCGGTTAGCGGTCGTGCCGATGAGAGCGCTTATTCATTGAGCGTGCTATATGATAATTTGCGGGAACTGGATGCGCGCACCACCCAATTGTTTCTGGAAGTCAGCTTCAATGCGGATCGCTCCAATGTTATACAGGCGCCCAATATCCCCGAGCGCCGCGTCAATGTGGCGCCGATCGTGCCGGTACGCGGCCTGGCGGTGTTTACGGCCACGACGGGGGATCAAAAACCATTGATTGATCCAGAAACCGGCATTGGGCTGTTTACCCGCTATTTGATTGGTGGGCTGGCGGGGGCTGCTGATCAACGGCCCATTGGTAATGGTGACCGGATTATTGATAGTGTGGAGCTTTATGTTCATCTGGCGGGCAATGTGCGTCTTGCGGCGCGCAAAACGCTGGGACTGCGCCAGAACCCGACCTTTTCACGCTCGGAGAATCTTTTCTTGAGCCAATTGTCGAGAAAACCCCGGAAATAGTCAAAAGCGCCGAGTTTAGGCTGCCGCGCAGCTTGACGGTTCTGCAAAATGGCTCATGCTGGTGACACTATGATCATCTAGCAGCTCGTGTAGCTGAAATACCGGCTCATCCGTGAGTTGCTCTGGATACTGATCAAGGCGCACATCTGTTGCCAGGCTTGGATGGGTGCTGGCCGTATGGTGGCCCATGGAGAGGATGTCCGAGCGGTGGGTATGGCCACATAAAATCCGTACAATATTATCATAGCGGTCGAGCAATTCGACCAACGCACCGGCCTGTTCGATGCTTTCGAATTGCAGCGGGTTTTTGAGCGCCTCGATCCTTGCGGGCGGGTGATGCATAAATACGAAAACCGGTTTGTGCGTATCTTGCTGCAGCAGCTCATTGAGCTGGGCAAGGCGTGATTGGCAACTGGCGCCGATATTGCGCGTATCACTCTTTGTATCGACGCATATAAGGTCCGCTTCCTCCAGCTTGATGCGGTACTGGCAAAAGGTGGCCTGAGCGCCGAGCAGGTCGGGTTGGAAGAACCGGGCGATCAGATCGGATCGCGAATCGCGATTGCCAATCGTTGGATAAAACGGCGCTTTGAGCTGTGACAATATTTCAAAGGCCAACTGGTAACCGTTCTCGTGCTCACTTCCTTTGGGGGCAAAATTAATCATATCACCGGTGTGGATAATCGCCGCTGGCTGGATCGCCATTTTGTTGATGGTGTTGACACAACGGGTGAGATTGTCGGCGCGCTTTTTTGCAAGCGGCGTGTCTTGCGCCATGGAAAGCAGGTGAGTATCAGAAATCTGCGCTAAAAACATTGAATTCAAACCTTGGAATTGTTATAATAAAGCAGAAGCATGGCCGCTCATAGCAGGGTGTCACACCCCTTGCCATGAAGCAGGCATGATGTCCGTTCAACCGTGCTGTTGTCGCAATATTGTCCCCGTGTTTTTTTGCGAAGCACTCTATAACTCGATTGCACCCATGACGTACAGTAATTTATTGTCGCAAATTCACCAGTTGGCCGCCGAGACTAAAAAGCCTGACCATACGGAAGAAAGTCATTTGGTCGAGCGCCAGAAACAGCACCAGAAATGGCAGTTGATGCATGAATATGTACGGTTGCGGCCGTTTCGGGTGAAGCCACGGCAAAAGTGCTCGGATCAGTGGCAGGAGGCCATGAACAATATCCGCGAGTTGCGTGACCGCGATGTCATCGATTTCTTGTGGCAGCAATCGGATATTTCGCGCAATCACGAACAGGGTATTCAAGATGTGCGGCCACCGCGCAAGGGCACCTGCCACGAAGCTCTGGTGGAATATCTACAAATGCGCGAGCATAAGGCGCTGGTGGTGCTGCAATGGGAAGAGGGCGCGCAGCGAGACGGATGTCATCGCGTGGACGCGGCGTTTCATGCCCGCACGAAAGAAATCCTCGACCGTATTCATGCGCCCGATGAGGGGGAAGAGGAAAAATTTGAGGGATACAGTCTTGATGATCCGTGGTTAAGGTCCTGATCCAGAAAGGCCTTTCTTGTGAGCAAGGCAAGCCAGTTTGATGACGAAGAGCACGAACTTGACCGCCTGTTGGTCAAGGCGCGTCCGATCAAGGATGACAGGGCCGATTTACAGCGCGTCATCGCCGCCATCCAGGCCGAACAAGCCAGTCTTGAGAAAAATGACGAGCACTGCGCGCAATCTTCCTTCGAAAAATGGCGCCTTCTTCATAAATATCTGCACGCACGGCCCTTCCGGTTGTCCTCAACGCGAAAACGCTCTGCTCAATGGCGCGAGGTTGCCCGCATCTGCGCCCCGCTCGAAGACCGTGGGCTTCAGGACTGGCTGGCTTTGCAGATTGATGTTGCGGCAAACCGTGCACAGGGCATTGCCGATCTTCGCATCCGCCGCGATGGGCCGTGCTATTTGATCCTGCTTGAATATGTGAGCAACAAAAAAAGAACAGCTCTTGCTGTGCTGCACTGGGCCCGAGAGGAATAGGGCGGTCAGCGGCGTTAATCTAGCGACCAAAGGATGTTCGGGTTCTCGCGCAATTTGCACTATACTGTCCCTCAACGACCTTGTGGAATAACTGGACGCATATCTATGAACTGGTTTGAGCCTGTCTGGCTGTATTGTGAGCGCGGAACGAGCACAGAATTTCTGGCCGAACCGGTCAATGCACTCTCCAGCCTGTCATTCGTGATCGCTGGTTTGGCTGGCTTGTGGATCTATCGCAAATTGCCAGCCGCGCAACGAAGCGGCGACCATCTGTTGCTCATCGGCCTGACATTCCTGACAGGCCTTGGCGCTGTGGCCTTCCATTTGTTTGCCACGCAATGGAGTGAATTGGCCCATTTGCTGCCGCTTTTGTTCTTTGTGCTGGTCTATCTGGGCTTTGCGCTTAATCGCTTTTTGAACGTGCCTGCGGGAGCCCTTGGTTTGGCGAACGGGCTTTTCGTGCTTGCAACCATCGCTTGTGTGACCATGACCTGTGTCTTCCTCGATACGTCCTTGCAACCGGCCTGGTCGATCGTCAGCAAGGCGGCGGAGCGAACCGTAACGGGCGCAACCTCTTGCCTGAATGGCAGTTTTGCCTATTTCCCGGCCCTTTTGGCATTGTCTTTGTTGGCATGGATGGCCTTTAGACGCAGGCACAAGGCCGCCAGGTCGCTATTGGTAGCCACTTTATTGCTGTTCGCTGCAATGGTGTTCCATACGCTTGATCACCTCACTTGCTCGATGACCCTTGTTGGCAACCATACGTCAGGCGTTCACTTTGTCTGGCATCTGCTGGGCGGGGTCAGCCTGTTTATTTTGGTACGCAGCTCAATGCTTCATCAAAACAAGCGGCTGGTTCAAGAAATCATTCCCCCAGATGCTAAACACAGTGCAAAACACCCGAAAAACTATTAGTTGTCACAGCTGTTGGTGATATACCAAGCGTTGATGATGGACGCACACCAACGGGGAAGCATATGCAACTTGAAGCATTGATATTTGATTGTGATGGCACTCTTGCCGAGACCGAAGAGGCTCACAGGAATGCGTTTAACGCCTTGTTAAAGGAGCACGATCTGGACTGGCACTGGAGCATCGACACCTATACCGAGCTGTTGAAAGTCACCGGTGGCAAAGAGCGTATCCGGCATTTTTTGCGCCACCATGCCCCTGCAAAAGCCGACTATTATATTGAAAATGATCATCTTATTGCCCCTATGCATGTGCGTAAAACGGCACTCTATATGGAGCTGGTAAAAACCGGCGAAGTGCCGCTGCGCCCCGGTGTCGAGCGGCTTATTCGTGAAGCAAGGGCCGCTGGTATGCGTCTGGCGATTGCCACGACCACCAATATTGATCCTCTTACCGCCTTGTTCGAGGGGACCCTTGGGGTGGAGGCGCTTGGCTGGTTTGAGGCCATTGCTGCGGGCGATATGGTCACCGATAAAAAACCGGCCGGGGATGTCTATGAGCTGGCGCTCAAGGGATTAAACCTGGAAGGTCCTCAATGCCTGGCCTTTGAAGATACGACCAATGGTGTTTTGTCGGCGCAGGCCGCCAATATTCCCGTGCTTGTTACGGTCAGTGAATATAGCGCGGGCCAGGATTTTTCAGGAGCCATCGCGGTCATTGATAATCTGGGAGAACCAGATGCGCCGTTCAAGGCTGTTGGGGAAACTGCGGATCAGGCCACCCATGTTGATCTTGAGCTTGTCAAAAAATGGCATGGGATCGCTGCGCACAGTTAAAATCAGGCCTGCCAGACCAAAAGACCGGGCTTTGCGCGCGGATTTCGCGTTATTACATGTATTTAAAACATATGATTTTTCTGTAAAATCCGGTTTTTCCCTGTTGGCCAGAAGTGACCTGCGGCAAACTTGACAACTGGTGTGACATTCTGTCTTATAAAACCTCGACCCTCTCGTGAGTTTTATCGTCGGGGGAGGGGTGTGAACAAAAACAATCAAGAAGATTGAAGACAGGGGGAATTTGATGCAGGCGGATGGGACCGCGTGCATCTAGAAATCAAACTCAGCCACGCTGCTTTTGCGCAGATGAATTTGCTGAAACACAATTACCAGCCGCCTTTAATCACAAAAATGAATTTTGAGAGGAAGTTGAAAGCATGAGACTATCAAGAATTGCGTTTCTTTTTTGCTCGATTGTCGGTTTGGCGGGCTTATTGTCCCAGCCGAGCATGGCAGCGGGGCATGGTGCCAAAAAAGAGATGATGAAGAAAAAGGCTCCCG